>NZ_CP024199.1:2705000-2822500 GCF_002844375.1 Thalassospira marina
ATTGCCGAGCCAATCATGGGTGCTGGTGGCGTGATCACCCCGCCAGAAGGTTATTTCAGCGCGGTGCAGAAGGTTCTTAAAAAGCACGACATTCTGTTTATCTGCGATGAAGTGGTATGTGGCTTTGGCCGCCTGGGTGACTGGTTCGGGCATCGCGTTTATGACATTCGCCCCGATATGGTCGCGACGGCCAAGGGTATTACCAGCGGTTATTTCCCGCTTTCTGCTGCCTTCATCAGTGATGAAATCTGGAATGTGCTGCGCGACGGGTCGGCAACACTGGGTGCCTTTGCGCATGGCTTTACCTATTCCGGCCATCCGGTCGGCTGTGCGGCGGCCATGGCCAACCTCGATATTCTGCAAAATGAAAACCTGATCGGCAATGCCGCCGATGTGGGCGCCTATCTGCATACCTCGCTTCGCGAGGCACTGGGGGATCACGCCCATATTGGTGAAATTCGCGGGCATGGCCTGATTGGGGCCATCCAGCTTATGGCAGACCGCGACACCAAAACCGGGTTCGACCTGAAACACAAAATCGCTGCGCGCTGTGTCGCCGCGATTGGCGAACTGGGTGTAATTTACCGCCCGCTTCCCACTGCAGATAGCCTGGCATTCTCGCCGCCCCTGTGCCTGACCCGGAACGAAGCCGACCAGATGGTTGATGCCCTGCGCAAGGGTCTTGACCAGGTAATTGGCGGACTTAACAGCGAAGAACGCAAGGGCCTTGCTGCCTGATTGCCGCTGAATACCACCGAACGCCAGTGCCGGCGAAGAATTGACCGTGTCTCCCGATGGATGGGGTGCCACCTGTTATGCGCTCCTTATGCGCTCTTTACGCACCCTGTCCATCACTCCAACAGCCTGCCCCGGTTTGCTTTTTGCAACCGGGGTTCTTTTTTTCCGTATCAATCCTCGCTACAATGCGCCGCACCTCACGAGATTGGGCACAATGATAAAAATCGACGCGATCAACCTTAAAATCCTGCGCGCCTTGCAAGCCAATGCCAAGCTGACCAATCTTGCCCTGTCAAAGCTGGTGGGGTTAAGCCCCAGCCCCTGCCTGGACCGGGTCAAGAAGCTGGAAAAGGAAAAGGTGATCAAACGCTATCGCGCGGTCATCAACATTGAAAAACTGTGCCCGCATGTGCGCGTCTTTGCCGAGGTTACCCTCGAAGGCAAAGGGGTGGATGATTATAAAAAATTCGCCGAAGCCATCCGTGAGATTCCCGAAGTCGTTGCCGGCTACCGCATTTCCGGCCCGTACGACTATATGCTGTGCCTGGTCTGCCGGGATGTGCAGCACTACCATTCCCTGTCAGAAGACATGATTCACGGTAATCTGGGCATCACCAAATTCATTGGTCACGTCGCCCTTGCCCAGACCAAAGCCTTCAAGGGATTCCCGGTTTAATTTCCTGAAATGACAATCACCTACCGCATTCGGGCCGTTTAATTGCACAAATTAAAACTGGAATTCGCCATAGAGACAACAAATTTACTGTGAATTCTCAAATGGCACTTGCATCGGAACGCATTCCGTATTACCCGGTTTGTAGAAGTGAAATTAATTCAATAACACTTTAATTGTGTTATTTACCGTCAGGAAAGACAATGCAGCCTAATCTGACCCATCTCCGCCAGTTAGAGGCAGAGAGCATTCATATCATCCGCGAGGTGGCCGCTTCCTTTGAACGCCCGGTGATGCTTTATTCCATCGGCAAGGATTCATCGGTTTTGCTGCACCTGGCCCGCAAGGCATTTTACCCGGCACCGCCACCCTTTCCCCTGATGCATGTCGACACGACATGGAAGTTCCGCGAAATGATTGCGTTTCGCGACCGGGTGGCAAAGGAATATGGCTTCGAGCTGATTGTTCACATCAATGAAGAAGGTGTGAAACAGGGTGTCGGCCCGTTCACGCATGGCTCCAGCCTGCATACCGACATCATGAAAACCCAGTCCCTGAAACAGGCGCTCAACAAATACAAGTTTGACGCGGCCTTTGGTGGTGCCCGGCGCGACGAGGAAAAGGCACGTGCCAAGGAACGTGTTTTCTCTTTCCGGACCGAAACCCACCGCTGGGACCCGAAAAACCAGCGCCCTGAATTGTGGGATATTTACAATTCCCGCATCAACAAGGGCGAAAGCATCCGTGCCTTCCCGATCTCGAACTGGACGGAGCTTGATATCTGGCAATATATCTATCTGGAACAGATTCCCATCGTTCCGCTTTATTATGCGGCCAAACGCCCGATCGTTGAACGCGATGGCACCCTGATCATGGTCGATGATGACCGTATGCCGCTGCGCGATGGCGAAGTGCCGGAAATGAAGTCGGTCCGCTTCCGTACCCTTGGCTGCTATCCGCTGACAGGTGCTGTCGAGTCCGAAGCCGCAACCCTGCCCGAAATCATTCAGGAAATGCTGCTGACCCGATCCAGCGAACGTCAGGGTCGCATGATCGACCATGACGAAGCCGGTTCAATGGAAAAGAAAAAGCAGGAAGGCTACTTCTAATGGCACACAAGTCTGATCTGATTGCCGATGACATTCTGGGCTATCTCAAGGCCCAGGAAGAAAAAAGCCTGCTGCGTTTCATCACCTGCGGCAGTGTCGACGATGGCAAAAGCACCCTGATTGGCCGCCTGCTGTGGGATTCCAAGCTGATTTTCGAAGACCAGCTTGCCGCGCTTGAGGTCGATTCCCGCAAGGTTGGCACCCAGAATGGCGAAATTGATTTCGCCCTGCTGCTTGATGGTTTGCAGGCCGAACGCGAACAGGGCATCACCATCGATGTTGCCTATCGCTTTTTCTCGACCGACAAGCGCAAATTCATCGTTGCCGATACGCCGGGCCACGAACAATATACCCGCAATATGGCAACCGGCGCCTCGACCGCCGATGTTGCCATCATCCTGATCGATGCGCGCAAGGGCATTCTGACGCAAACCCGTCGTCACAGCTTCATTACATCCCTTCTGGGTATTCGCAATGTGGTGCTGGCGGTGAACAAAATGGACCTGGTTGATTATGACCAGGCCACGTTTGATCGTATCGTTGCCGAGTATCAGGAATTCGCCAAACAGCTGAATTACAAATCCATTCAGGCAATTCCGATTTCCGCCCTGCGTGGCGATAACATCATTGAAGCCAGCCCCAATACCCCCTGGTATGATGGCCCCACCCTGCTCGCCCACCTTGAAACGGTCGAAGTGGAACAGGAAGCGATTGAAAAACCCTTCCGCCTGCCCGTTCAGTGGGTAAACCGCCCCAATCTGGATTTCCGTGGTTTTTCCGGCACGGTGTCGTCGGGCGTGGTCAAACCGGGTGATGCGATTATCGTGTCGTCATCGGGCCAGACCAGCAAGGTCAAGGAAATCGTCACCTTTGATGGCAATCTGGACCAGGCCATTGCCGGACAGGCCATTACCCTGACGCTGGAAGACGAAATCGATATTTCCCGTGGGGATGTTCTGGCTGCCGCCGATGCCCGCACCGATTATGCCGACCAGTTTGAAGCCAAAATCATCTGGATGCATGAAGACCAGATGCTGCCGGGTCGCCCCTATCTGATCAAAATGGGTGGGCAGATTTCAGGCGCACAGATCAGCACCCTGAAATACAAGGTCAACGTCAATACACTGGAACATATGGCGGGTAAAACGCTGGAACTGAACGAAGTTGGCATTGCCAACATCGCCGCAGACCGCGCCCTTGCCTTTGATCCCTACGACGATAACCGCCATACCGGCCGCTTCATCATCATTGACCGCTATACCAACGCCACCGTTGGGGCGGGCATGATCAACCATTCCCTGCGCCGTGCGACCAATATCAAATGGCAGGAAATGGACATCAACAAACAGGCACGTGCCACCCAGAAGGGACAGAAATCGGCTGTTCTGTGGTTTACGGGCCTGTCAGGTGCGGGCAAATCTACCATTGCCAACCTGGTTGAAAAGAAACTCAACGCCCTTGGCAAACATACCTACAGCCTTGATGGCGACAATGTCCGTCACGGCCTGAACAAGGACCTTGGCTTTACCGATGCCGACCGGGTGGAAAATATCCGCCGCGTCGGTGAAACGGCAAAGCTGTTTGTTGATGCGGGCCTGATCACGCTGGTTTCCTTTATTTCACCGTTCAAAAGCGAACGCCAGATGGCGCGCAACCTGCTTGAAGACGGCGAATTCATCGAAGTCTTCATCAATACCCCGCTGGCGGTGTGTGAAGAACGCGACGTAAAGGGCCTATATAAAAAGGCACGCGAAGGCAAAATCGCCAATTTCACCGGGATCGACAGCCCCTATGAGGCCCCCGAAAACCCGGAAATCACGGTCAACACCTCGGATCAATCCGCCGAGGACGCCGCTGAAATGGTTGTCAGCAAACTCGAGGAATTCGGCATCCTTGCCGCCTGGTTCCCTGAAATCTGACCAAGACGCAACCTGCTTGCAAAAACACCCGGCAATGAATTTTGCCGGGTGTTTTTATATCGCGCTTAATAAATATATTATTTGAAACATTTTGATGCGCACTTTCATGTCCTCTAAGCACACGCAACAATCAGCACATGACTTTCTGGAACCATTGTGATGCTGCCTCCGACTTATTCAAAAAATAAAACAAGCCAACAACACCAACAATAGTGAAAGTAAAAATTTCAAAGTCAAATATCGCAAAAATGCAGACAACAGCAATCACGATTAAAAAGACTATCCACATCACAGCCCTCTATATTTACTTTTAAAATATAGTCACCTCGGCAAAAGAAGTATCGGCCAATTTCTCTATTGTTGTTTCGACCTGTTCCCAATCGCAAGCGCCTGATCGAGCATGGGTTGGCAGCGGGTGATATCAAGCCGCAGGCTGGTTTTGCGTGCATCGGCAAACAGGCTGCGCAGGGCATCATCGGCTACCGGTTCGGCCAATGCGCCAAATTCGTTTTGCAAAAAGGCGTGATACTGCGCGGGCAAGGGCTCGCCATAGCTTTTGCGGTTAAATAGATACAATTCCGCCAGTTTGAAGTTCTGTTCCATATTGCGATACAGGATGGTCTGGTAATTGGCCTGCAATTCCACCTCGCCATAGCGGTTCACAAAAATGATCGGGAACATCACCGCAAGTTCAGGCAGGTAACGGTTTGGGTAAACCTTTCCGCCCCAATATGCTTCGGCCAGCAGGGCGTATTTCGTGTAATCGCGAATGGCATAAAAGCCCGATTTCGCCCATGGCAGGATTTCCACCTGTGGCTTGCTGGGATTGACCGTATCATTGGCAACGTCGACATAAAGGCTGCCAAACTGATAGGCATTCTGGAAATAGCTGTTGCGCAGATTGCCCCATATACGCTTTGCCACCCCACCCCGCATGCAAAATTCGCGCAGGGCCTGCATTGCCGGTGTTGTCGGATTATTGATCTGGGCCTGCAGCAGGTTTTGCACACCCTTGCTGATTTCCAGGCAGTAGCCCTTGGGATATGTCCGGCGCGGGTTTTGCGTTACTTCGGGTGAATTGCGATAGGCATTGTCAAAGGCCGTGCGCAATTGCTGCAAATCGGCATAAAGGGCATCAAGATGGGGCAACAGCCATGTCTTGGTCAGATTAATCTGTTTTGATGTGATTTCGACGGGGGTTTCCTCGTTGGCACGGGTTGAAATCTGTTCAAGGGTCAGTCCGCCAGACATCGGGAAACCTTTTATTTAATCTTTCAAAACATTTCCCAACCATACACAGCCTGGCCCGCATGATCATGTGGAAAATGGTGCCAGCGCAACAGCCTGCAACATTATGCAATCCGCACTGCGTTTGCCCGGGCATGACGCAAAAAATTCTTGGTGCAATAAACCGCCATTTTCCGGGTGACGCAGGTCACAAATGGTGCAAACAGGCATTCATCAACCGTGGTTTTTCATTGCATCGGGGGGGCATAACCCCCATGTTCCATCCAAGCCTTTTGGACAGGGTCCAATACCGCAAATTCAGGATCGCACACGAAGCATATTTCATAATGGCCCCACACCCTTCCCGGTTGCAACCGGCACTTTGGCAGGCATCAATGCCTGTTTGATCAGGGTGTTTGGGCCGATGCGATCCATGACGGGCCTGTGATAATGGCCCTGAAATTCCCCGAACGGTAGAACTGGAATTAACGACCATGCCTGTGACGACCTCCGCCCCGGCACCCGAACCAAGCCAGCACCATGATGATATCATCTATCCGGCGCTGATCCCGTTTTCGCTGGTTCATCTCGCCTGCTTTGCCGCGATCTGGACTGGCATCACCTGGCAGGCCGCCATTTTGGGCATTGTGCTTTATGTCGTGCGCATGTTTGGGGTTACAGGCGGGTATCATCGCTATTTTTCCCATCGCGCCTATAGCACCAGCCGGTTTTTCCAGTTTGTTCTGGCCTGCCTTGCCCAAAGCAGCGCCCAGAAAAGCGTGATCTGGTGGGCAGCAAAACACCGCCATCACCACAAATATTCCGACATGGAAAACGATGTGCATTCCCCACGCCATCGCGGTTTTCTTTATAGCCATGTGGGCTGGATCTTTGCCCGCCAGCATGACAAAGCCGACCTTTCCACCGTTGGCGATCTAACCCGTTATCGTGAACTGATGTGGCTGCACAAATTTGAAACCGCCCCGGCAATTGTGCTGGCTGTCGCCTGCTTCCTGTTTGCTGGCTGGTCGGGCCTTGTTGTTGGCTTTTTCTGGAGCACGGTTGCCTGTTACCACGGCACGTTTGGCATCAATTCGCTGGCCCATGTCAGCGGGCGCAAACGCTATGTCACGGGTGATGATTCACGCAATAACTGGTTGCTGGCAATTTTCACCCTGGGCGAAGGCTGGCACAATAACCACCATGCCTATCAAAGCAGCGCACGCCAGGGCTTCCGCTGGTGGGAATATGACCCTACCTATTACATGCTGTGCATCCTGTCCTGGATTGGCTTGGTCCGCGATTTGAAACAGCCGCCCCAGCAGGTTTTACGCAACGAACAGCGCCTGGGCACCAAGGTTATCAACCGTGCTGCCGAACAGCTTGCCGCCCATTTTGACCCGGACCGCATTGCCAAAACCATCAGCGCGACATTGCATGGCCCGGAATTGCAAAAACTGCAGGATGCACTGGAAAATGCGCGCCACCGCACCGGCGATGCCATGGCGGCCTTTCATCTGCCGCACCTGCCCAGCCGCGATGAATTCATGGCAACCGCCCGCCAGATGTTTGCCAAAACCCGCTCGCTTGATGACATTATCGACCGCGCCTATGACTATTTCCTGGCAGCCGTTGGCACCCGGCTTGCTGCCGTTCCCGTCCCGGCAACAGCAGGCATGACGCGTTAAGCCCGGCTTAAACCTGCTTGTTTCCGCCTGTCCGGCATAGGCACCAAAGCCACATAAAATACCCCCGGCAAATATGCTGCCGGGGGTATTTTCATATCCGTCATAACCGAACCGGGCCGTAAAACAACGCCGGTCAGTTTTTCGCCAAAAACCGTTCCAGCCCGTCCATCGCCTGGTGAATACGGTCTTCCGACACCGCATAACAGGCGCGGATAAAGCCCGCACCTTCGGGGCCAAATGCCTCACCCGGTGCAAGGCCAACACCTTCGGAAAGCAAAAGCTGCTTGGCAAATCCAAGCGTGTCACTCACCCCATCAATCCGGAAAAAGGCATAAAAGGCGGCTTCGGCCTCGGGCAGCATGACACGCGGCATGGCAGATAGGCGTTCAACCAGCACTTTGCGCGACCGTGCGTAACGATCGCGCGAACTGGCAACAAATTCCTCGCCATCGCGCAGGGCGACAATCCCGGCCTGCTGCACAAAACCCGCCGGGCAGGACACGTTAAATTCCATCAGCTTTTCAAGCTCGCCCGTGGCGGCAGCCGGTGCCGTGATCCAGCCCAGGCGCCAGCCCGTCATCGCCCATGCCTTGGAAAAACTGTTAATCACCATGATGCGGCTGTCTTCGCGCATAAAAGGCACAAAAGACGGTGCAAAATTCTGCCCGTTATAGACCAGACGGGCGTAAACCTCGTCAGCGACAATCCAGATACCGCGCGCATGGGCAAATTCAACCAGTTTTGCCTGGTCTTCCGCCGGCATCATCCAGCCGGTGGGATTGTTGGGGGTATTTAACAAAATAACTTTGGTTGCCGGGGTGCAGGCATCAAACAGCGATTGCACATCAAGCTGCCAGCCACCACTGGTATCCGCCTGCAATGGCACCGTGCTGACCGAGGCCCCCAATACCTGCGGGATCGCCACAATATTGGGCCAGATCGGCGATGTGGTTACCAGATGGTCGCCCGCCCCCAGCACCGATTGCAACGTCACCATAATCGCATTCAGCCCCGACACCGTGACAATCACATTATCGGGCGCAAGCCCGGTGCCATAAAGGCCGTTCATATAACCTGCCAGTGCTTCTCGCAGCGGGGCGATACCCGCATTGGGCTGATAAAATGTGTCACCGGCGGCAAGCGCATCCATCGCAGCCTTGCGAATAAATTCCGGCGTGGGCTGGTCAGGTTCACCAAACCACAGGGGCACAACATTGTCGCGGCCCATGCCCAAATGCGCGACTTCGCGAATTTGCGATGGCGTAATATCACGCACCACCTTGCGAATACCTTCATGGACAAACGGGCTGCGGGCGGCGAAGTCGGCGGTGCTCATGATGTGTAATCCATTTATGAAAACAGGCTGTTACCCGATATCACCGTGAAACAAGCCACCGCGTCAACCACAGTCCGCACGTGGTTTGAAAAATCCAGCAAGATTGTGAAAAACCAGCAACAGCCCCCTACCGCAGTGCGCATGCCCCCTCAAAAATCAGCAGTAACGTTTCCCACCCCGAACCGGTGTTTAGGATGCCTTTTACAATATCGCGATGCCACCCATTCGATTTGCACATGGGTAAATTGTGCATGCCATGATTGACATTTTTATTTCGGTAAATGAATAATCAACCACACTACTTTTAGTGGACAAATCACCCATACGATCGGACCTGCCCCCATGAATGACATCTCAGCGCGCAAATCCTCTGGCTGGAACCTGTTTTTACCCAAACTGGTCACTGTATTTCGCGAGGGTTATTCGCTGGCTAACCTGCGCCAGGATGCCATTTCGGGCATGACGGTTGCCGTGGTTGCCCTACCGCTTTCGATGGCGCTGGCGATTGCCAGCGGGGCCACGCCCGATAAGGGGCTGATTACGGCAATTATAGCCGGATTTTTCATATCAGCCCTGGGGGGTAGCCGGTTTCAAATTGGCGGGCCGACCGGTGCCTTTGTGGTGGTGGTGTTTAACGTCATTGCCCAATTTGGCTATGACGGCTTGATCATTGCCACCCTGATGGCAGGCATCATGCTGATCATTGCCGGGCTGGCGCGCTTTGGCACCTGGATCAAATATATCCCCGAACCGGTTGTAACAGGTTTTACATCCGGCATTGCCGTAATCATTTTCACCAGCCAGATCAAGGATCTGTTTGGCCTTAAAATGGCGGAAATGCCTGCTGAATTTATCGCCAAGATCGAGGCCCTGTGGCAGGCCCGCGCAACGCTGGACCCGGTCAACCTTGCTATCGCCCTAGGTGCGCTGGCCATTATCATCATCGCCCGGCGCACAGCCCCCAAACTGCCCAGCTTTCTGATCGCGGTTGCCCTGGCATCGCTGGTGGTCGCCATTGGCAATTTGCCCATTGATACCATCGGTTCGCGGTTTGGCGGCATTTCCGCCGATATCAGCCTGCCTACCCTGCCCGTCATTACAACCGCGCGCATTATGGAACTGATGCCCAGCGCCTTTACCATTGCCTTTCTTGCCGGGATCGAAAGCCTGCTTTCCGCCATGGTTGCCGATGGCATGACCGGGCGAAGGCATCGGTCCAACTGTGAACTGGTTGCGCAGGGTGTTGCCAATCTGGCATCCGGGCTGTTTGGCGGGTTACCGGCAACCGGGGCCATTGCGCGTACGGCCACCAATATCCGTTCCGGGGCAAAATCGCCGGTATCGGGCATGTTACATGCTGTTTTCCTGCTGGTTTTCATGCTGCTGTTGGCACCACTTGCCAATTACATCCCGCTGGCCGCCCTTGCCGCCGTCCTTATGGTCGTCGCCTGGAATATGAGCGAGATTGACCGCTTCGCCCGCCTGCTGCGCGGCCCGCTGGGCGACAGGCTGGTTCTGGTGTTGACTTTTGGCCTGACGGTAATGGTTGACCTGACAGTTGCCATTCAGGCCGGTGTGGTGCTGGCGGCCATTTTGTTCATGCATCGCATGTCTGAAAGCGTGATCATTGCGCAAACCCCGACCAATGGTGCCAACACCGCGTTGCCAAACCGGGGCACCGCCAACGGCACACTTATTCGCCAGGACCAGCCCGATGCCCTGTCAGACAACCCGATTGCACGTGATGGCATCCCCGATAAT
The DNA here is from genome assembly GCF_002844375.1 of Thalassospira marina. Taxonomy (NCBI): domain Bacteria; kingdom Pseudomonadati; phylum Pseudomonadota; class Alphaproteobacteria; order Rhodospirillales; family Thalassospiraceae; genus Thalassospira; species Thalassospira marina. The sequence continues at coordinate 2,715,452 of NZ_CP024199.1, forward strand.
CTTGAAATTTACCGCCTGTCCGGGCCATTATTTTTTGGTGTTGCCAACCGCCTGACCGACGTGATCGACAGTGTCGCCGGATACCCGCGCGACTTTATCCTGTGTATGGATGATGTCCCCATGATTGATGCCAGCGGCGCTTCACGCATTGAACATTTCATCTCCACCTGCAACCGTCACGGCACAAGGCTGTTTCTGGTTGGGTTGCGCCCGCAACCGCAAAAGGTGCTAGCGGGCATGGGCATCCTTGATCAAAGCGCACTTCAGGTTGAAACCGATATTGCCAGCGCCCTGCATAAAATCCGCCCGGCGGCCTGACCGGCCGTTCCCAACGGCAAACGATCCGTCACCAATACCCCAATCCATACCGCGCAGGCCCTGATTGCGCGGTATGGACGCATATGCCTGCTGCCAAAACCATGAATTGCGATAAAACGCTGCTTTGGCGCAGTTTTTTGGAAACCATTCGCCCATTACAGCGTTAACCCTGAATGCAGCCTTCCCGCCAAGGTCGAAAGAACCGCCCATTTTGAACGAGGCAGGCGCGCACCAAAGTCAATAATTGGCAATTCAGGGAACTCTTATGTCAGACAGGGACGTTGTGATTTCCGCGCGCGCGGTCAGCAAACGCTTTGGTACGGGCCCCCATGCGGTCCATGCCCTTGATGATGTTTCGGTTGATATCTTCCAGAACGAATTTTTCACCATGCTGGGCCCGTCAGGCTGCGGCAAAACCACGCTTTTACGCCTGATTGGCGGGTTCGAGCAGGCAAGCGATGGTGAAATCGCCCTTGAAGGTAAGGCGTTAAACGACCTGCCCCCCTTCAAACGGCCGATCAACACGGTGTTTCAGTCCTATGCGCTGTTTCCGCATTTAACCGTGCGTCAGAACATCACCTTTGGGCTGGAAATGCAAAATATGCCCAAGGATGCCGCCAATCGCCGGGCAGATGAAATGCTGGAACTCGTGCGCCTGGCCCAATTTGGCGACCGCCAGCCCAGCCAGCTTTCCGGTGGGCAACAACAGCGCATTGCCCTTGCCCGCGCATTGGCCCCGGCGCCAAAGGTTTTGCTGCTTGATGAACCGCTTTCTGCGCTTGATCTGAAACTTCGCAAGGAAATGCAGATCGAACTGAAACGCCTGCAAACCGAAACCGGCATTACCTTTGTTTTCGTGACCCACGATCAGGAAGAAGCCCTTGCCATGTCAGACCGCATTGCGGTGATGCAGGCGGGTAAAATCCTGCAAATCGGCTCGCCTCGCAAAATATACGAAAACCCGACCCACCGCTTTGTTGCCGATTTCATTGGCGACAGCAATTTTCTGCAGGGCGATATCCTGCCCGATGCCACCACCGGCATCCCGGCCAGCCTTGCCTTGCCGGGTGGTCAGAATGTCAGCCTTGCCGGGGTAATTCAAAATGGGTCCTCGTCCCCCACACCGGCCCCGGCCAGGGCCACCATTGCCATCCGCCCGGAACGCATCATGCTGCAACCACGTACCAACAGCGAAACCGCCCTGCATGGCCGGATTGATGATGTCGTTTATTTTGGCACCGACACCACCTACCATATCAGCCTGGATGACCAAACACGCCTGTTAACCCGCGTGCAAAACCGCGACGGTGCCGCCATGCCCTTTGCGCGCGGCGATCAGGTTGATGTCACGCTGCCAGCCGCCGCCATCCGTATTCTGGTGGACTAGGCCGATGGCATTTTTCACCCGACATAAACGGTTCTGGCTGATTGCTCCGGCGGTTGTCTATATCGGCTTTTTCATGGGCCTGCCGCTGGTGCAGATGGCCTATGTTTCCATTCTGGAACGCGGTGTAAATGGCGGTGTGGATTGGGGCAGCCTGTCCTTTGAATCCTATATATCCTTCATTTTTGAACGCGACCTGATGGATAACCTGATGGTCAATACGGACTATCTGCAAATTTTCCTGCGGTCCTTCGGTCTTTCGGGGCTGACAACAATTCTGGCACTTTTGCTGGGGTTCCCCACTGCCTTTTACATTGCCATGCAGCCGCAAAGCCGGCGCAACATGTTCATCTTCCTCGTCACCATCCCGTTCTGGACCAATATTCTGGTGCGCAACTATGCCTGGATGCTGCTGTTGCGCAATGGCGGGCTGATTGACAATCTGCTTAATGCCATTGGCCTCGATACCGGCGGGCTGGATATTCTTTACACACCCTATGCCGTCGCCATCGGTCTGACTTACACCTACCTGCCTTTCATGGTGCTGCCGATCTATGCCAGCCTTGAAAAACTTGATCACCGCCTGGTCGAGGCAGCCTTTGACCTGGGGGCCAATAAACGCAAGGCCATGACCCGCATCATTCTGCCGCTAGCAATGCCGGGCATTATTGCCGGGTCCATTCTGGTTTTCATTCCGTGCCTCGGGGCCTATGTAACGCCCGAACTTCTGGGTGGCGGCAAATTCATGATGATCGCCAATCTGATCGGCAGCCAGTTTGGCGCGGCGCGCAACTGGCCCTTTGGTGCGGCACTCGGTTTTGTTCTGCTGGCATTGGTGCTGATTGCGATGATGGTTTATTCGCTGAAATTCAAAAAACTGCCGGAGGACGCATCATGAAAATTGATCGCGCCAACCCGCTTTGGCGGTTTCACGGCATTACACCGATGGCGATTTTCTTTTTCGCCTATTTGTATCTGCCCATCATTGTGCTGCTGGTTTTATCATTCAACGAAAACCGCCTTGCCACCATCTGGACGGGGTTTTCCACCCACTGGTACAGCGTGGTGCTGGATAATACCGATATGCTGCGCGCAGCTAAAAACTCGTTAATTGTGGCACTTTCGGCCACGGTCATTGGCACTTTGGCTGCAACACTGGCGGCTATGGGCATGGCACGCGGGCGGTTTCGCGGGGAAACCGGCGTCGCTGCAATGCTGACATTGCCCCTGCTGGTACCCGAAATCGTCACCGCCATTGCCACGCTGCTTTTTTTCATCGTCATTGGCGTCAAGCTGGGGCTGATCAGCATCATTATCGCGCATACGGTATTTTGCATTCCCTTTGCCTATCTGCCCATCCGTGCGCGCCTTGATGGCATGGACCCCGCATTGATCGAGGCCGCAAACGACCTTTATGCCAATGAATGGCAGGCCTTCAAACGCATCACCTTTCCGCTGTTATGGCCGGGTATTTTGTCGGGCGCGATGCTGTCGTTCATCATCTCGCTTGATGATTTCGTGATTTCCTATTTTGTCGGCGGGGCCGGCTCCACCACTCTGCCAATCTATATTTTCGGCATGATCCGCGTGGGCATCACACCAGAGGTCAATGCCATTTCCGCCCTGATGCTGATCATATCGATCATTTTTGTCAGCGTTTCATTTGTGATTGACCGGGTCCGCTACTAACCGCGCCTGGTTGCCCAACCCTGCGCCCGGGCCGGCCAGCAGGGACATAAACCCAAAAGGCCCAGCCAAGCAATTTGCCAACCAACACACCGATCAGGGAGACGAGAATGAAACTGAAAATGTGTTCTGCCATTATGGGGGCATCGCTATGTGCCCTGATGGGCGCAATGGCCGCCCCCGCCCATGCCGAGGGCGAACTTTATTTCTATAACTGGTCGAACTATTTCCCGCAGGAGCTGTTTGACAAGTTCGAAAAGGAAACCGGCATCAAGGTAACGCTGGATGTTTATGATTCCAACGAAACCATGCTGGCAAAATTACAGGCCGGGGCATCGGGATACGACATTGTCGTGGCATCCGATTACATGGTCGATGTCATGATCAAGGAAAAGCTGGCAACCGAGTTTGACGCCAAAAGCCTTGAGAATTTCAAGAATGTCGCCAAACCCCACGACACGATGAAATACGACCCGGACCGCAAATATTCGGTCACCTATCTGTGGGGAACGACCGGCTTTACCTATGATTCCGACGTAGTTGGCGAAAAACTGGAAGATAGCTGGAAAGAATTTTTTGAACCGCGCGAAGAACTGCGCGGTAAAATTGGTGCCCTGAATGACGAGGTCGAAATGTATGCCGCCGCGGCCTATTACGCCGGGGTGGATAAATGCACCGAAGACCCGAAAGAAGCGCAAAAGATCCTCGATATCCTGCTAAAGCAGAAACCCTATGTCGCGGTTTACAGCTCCGAAGGAACGATCGACCGGATGGCGGCCAAGGAAGTTGCCATGCATATGCAATGGAACGGCGCATCGCACCGCACACGCGAAAGCCTGCCCAGCGCGGTCTTTGTCTATCCCAAGGAAGGGCTTAGCTTCTGGTCCGATCACTTCGTCATTCCCAGTGGCGCGCCGCACCTTGATAACGCCAAAACCTTCATCAACTGGATGATGCAGCCCGAAAATGCCGCTGCTGCCTCGAACTATGCCGGTTACATGAACGGCATCAAAGGGTCGGACGCCTTCCTGGATGACGCCCTGAAGGCCGACCCGGCCGTGAACATGCCCGAAGAATATGCCGACCGGCTGGTGCCGGGCAAAAACTGTTCTGCCAAGGGCCGCGATTTGCGCAACCGTGTCTGGACCAAACTGAAAAGCTGATCAGGAACACTGCGTGAAATCCCGGATCGGGCCAGACACCGCCACCAAGGCCCAAACCGGCAATTCGCATCGCGCCACCCTAAACACAATGCCGCCGCCCTTGAATGCCACGCGCACCAGGGCGGCCCATAGCCACATTCACCAGCAGCCAGACATTGCCCAATTCCAACAGGTCAATGTCTGGCTGCCCGTTTCCCCGCCAGCCAACAGGGGCGTCACCATGACCCGCTTTCTGACCGATACCGTCAATATCGCCCTTTGGGCCACCAATCTGGGTGTTGCCATTTCCGGCATCGATGACTGGATCGCACATATTGACCGCAAAATGAAAAAGGCCCGCGCTGACGGTGCCGATATTTTTGTCATGCCCGAATATGCCAGCGAACAATGGATGGCCTTCAAGCCCGAGGGCCTGCGCCCGCAGGACGAAATTCCCTGGATGGCAGAAATGGCCCCTGCCGTGATCGATGGCGCATCAAACCTTGCCACCCGCCACGATATGATGCTGGTGGCCGGCTCCATGCCCTGGCATATCGGCGATGACCCGCGCCGTGGGCAGACAAACCGCGCCCTTGCCTTTTTGCCCGATGGCAAAATCATCATGCAGGATAAACTAAGCCTGACACCGGGCGAACAGGAACCCGATAACTGGAACCTGACACCGGGCAAGAAACTTTCGATCATTGAATGGCGCGGCCTTCGCATTGCCATTCTGATTTGTCTGGATATCGAAATGCCTGCCCTATCCTGCCTGCTGGCCCGTCAGAATATCGATCTGGTGCTGGTCCCCTCCATGACCAGCAAGCCTTCGGGCTATCATCGCGTTTTTGGCTGCGCCAAGGCCCGCGCGGTTGAACTGATGTGCACAATTGCCGCCTGTGGCACCACCGGCGCGGCCATAAACACAACCCAAAACCCCACCAATTACAGCGGCTGTGCTGTTTATATCCCGTGCGAGGCCGAACTGGGCCATACTGGTATATTCGCCATGACCACCCCGGATGGTGGCGACGATGGCGATGGCCCGGTATTGCTGGCACATCATGTACCCATTGGCACCATTCGCCGTCTTAGGTCCGGCGGGGCCGAGGTCTGGCCCGGTAACTGGTCCGCCCGCGAGATCGAGGTAACACAGGCCTGAATGTGATGGGGTCATTGGTATGGGGGCGTTAACATAAAATCCCGCCCATCAATTGGCCCCATAAAATTTATCAAACTGGTCCTTCGCGTGGGTCCGCTTATACATCACATTGGCTGAACTGCGTATCATTCAGGATAAAGACCATGACCACCGCGCCACAACATAACCAGTTTGAACAACCCATTGGTCGCTCTATCGAAGGCTGGCAACCCTGCGCCCTGCCCCCTCATACCGCCATGACCGGCAGTCACTGTCAGGTCGAACCGATCGATCCAGCCAAACACGCCAAAGACCTGTTTGAAGGCAACCGCGTTGCCGCAGCGGGCGAACGGTTCACCTATCTTGCTACCGAAGCGTTTGAGGATATCGACAGTTATCGAACCTGGCTTGAAAGCATGCGCGGACCGGACCCGATGCTTCATGCCATCATCGACCTTGCCAGTGGCAAAGCCGTTGGGATTGCCGCCTTTATGCGTATTGATACTACGCATGGCGTTATTGAAATTGGCAATATCAACTATACCCCGGCCCTGTCGCAAACTGTTGCTGGCACCGAAGCCATGTATCTGATGATGAAACGCGCCTTCGACGAGCTGAATTATCGCCGTTACGAATGGAAATGCGACGATCAGAATGCCCCGTCACGCGCGGCGGCGACACGCTATGGCTTTGTCTATGAAGGCACCTTCCGCCAGCACATGGTTTATAAAGGTCGCAACCGCGATTCAGCGTGGTTTTCCATCACCGATCTGGAATGGCCGCTGGTTCGTGCCGCATTTGAAGCCTGGCTTGCCCCGGAAAATTTCGACGCCAATGGCAAACAGGTCAAAAGCCTGCAAAACCTGCGCAAGGAACTGGCAACGGCCTGACCCGGCTTACAATGATTTTCAAATGCCGGTAGCAAACTGGCCGACCACTGCAGCACCCATATGAAACGCCGCCCCGCAGCACCCGGGCGGCGTTTTTACATCGCGCGCGACCGAATAACCTTCTGGTGATTATGAATTTGGGCAAAGTCACGCTATAACAGCGCAAAACCCTTATCGCCGGAGCCCCGAATGTTTGATGCCCGCCTGCGCCCGCTTATTGATCCGCCGCTTAATGCAGTGGCACGGCGCCTTTCTGGCAGTGGCATAACACCGAACATGGTTACGGGTTTTGGCTTTCTGCTGGGGCTGATGGCGGCCTTTGCCCTTGCCATCAACCTTTATTACATTGCCGCCGGGCTTATTATCCTAAGCCGCCTTGCCGATGGCATGGATGGGGCAATTGCCCGCCATGCCGCCCCGCGCAGCCGCCACCCCAATGCCAAAACTCAGGAAAGCGATATTGGCGGCTATTACGATATCGTTGCCGATTTTCTGTTTTATTCGGGCATGGTGCTGGCCTTTGCCATTGGCCGCCCGCAGGATGCCCTGATGGCCGCCTTTCTGATTTTCTGTTTTGTCGGTACCGGCAGCAGTTTTCTCGCCTATGCCATTATCGCCGCCAAACGTGGCGATAATCATGAAAAACAGGGCAAAAAAAGTTTCTATTATTTAACCGGCATTACCGAAGGCAGCGAAACCATTGCCGTACTGTTGGCCTTCTGCATTTTTCCCCAATATTTTCAACTAATTGCCGCTGTTTTTGGCGCCCTGTGCCTGATCACGACCTTTGGCCGGGTCCTGCAGGCAACCCGCGATTTCGGCTGATTTTTCGTTCTGGTTGTGAACTGAACCTCACCTTCGCTTAAATCCATCCTGCTGGTCTTGACGTAACACATTCACGACACCTAATACATCTGTATAGGAAATCATTGTCTTGAAGATTGTGTTTCGCCGGTCACAGGCATTAAGCAGAAGGGCGTCCTTCCTTGAGTAACGACGAATTTGTTTTTCTTGAAGATGACGAAAGCACGCCGTCGCCTTCACAGCGAAAAATGGCGCATGGCATTATCACCGCCTGGCGAATTCTGATCGTCGACGATGATGCCGATGTCCATGAAATCACCGAAATGGCGCTCGATAACCTGACATTTCTGGGCCGCCCGGCAGAACTTCTGCATGCCTATAGCGCAGCCGAAGCCGCCAGCATCCTTGCCCACGAACAGGATATCGCCATCATCCTGCTTGATGTGGTGATGGAAACAAGCGACGCCGGGTTAAACCTTGTCGGTCATATCCGCAACGATCTGGAAATGCGCAATGTCCGCATCATTCTGCGCACCGGCCAACCCGGCCAGGCACCGGAAATGGATGCCATCACCAAATACGACATTGACGATTACAAAACAAAAACCGAACTGACCCGCAACAAGCTGTTTACCTCCATCACAACAGCATTGCGGTCGTTTGAGCGCATGCAAAAGCTTGATGCCAACCGTGCGGGCCTTGAAAAGATCATTGCATCGAGCAACGAATTTCTGTCGCGTCGTGGCCTGCGCAATTTTGCCGAAGGCGTCATTACCCAGCTTTCCGGGTTAATGGATGTAAGCCCGGAAGGGCTTGTTTGTGCCATTGGCGAAGGCGAACATCTTGACCTGATCGACGATGCCAGTGACACCAGCCACGGCCAGATCCAGATCATCGCTGCCGCCGGTCGCTATAGCGACATGATCGGCATGGATCTGGAAGAACTGCATGCCAGCGAAATTTCATCGGCCCTGCGCGAATGCATGATGCGCAAAGAAACCATTTTCCGCCCCGGCTGTGTGGTGCTGTATCTTTATGTGCGTGAAGGTTACGCCCTTGCCGCCTATATCGGTGCACCCGAACCCATCAGCAGCCTTGACCAGCACCTGCTGGAGGTTTTCTGCGGCAATCTGACGCTATGCGCCGAAAATATCCAGTTGGTCGAAAAGCTCAAACGCCGCGCCTATGTTGACGAGTTGACCAACCTTGCCAATCGCACCGCAATCCTTGATGCCATGAATGCGGTCCTGCATGACCCGGACCCCCAACCCAATTCCCTGATCCTGATTGACCTGCAGTTATTTGCCGAAATCAACGATGTGCTGGGGCATTCCTATGGTGATCGGCTGTTATGTTCGGTTGGTGAACGCCTTTCAACCGTGCTGCCCGACTGCATTGTCGGCCGCATCGCAGCCGACCTGTTTGCCGTGATTGGCCGCAGTGAAATGCTGACGCAAATTTCCATGTCGGCCATTTTCACCGCCCCCTTCAAAATCGACCATTTTGAACTGCCCATCCGTGTTGCGGCAGGTTCGACCGACCTGGTTGCCAATGGGCAAACCGCGCTGGATTACATGAAGCAGGCCTATATTGCGTTAAAACGTGCCAAATCCAGCGGATTTGGCCAGGTCACCAAATATGACCCGCAACTGGCCGCCATCACCCGTGACCGTGCCCAGCGCCTGGGTGATTTGCAAATGGCCATCGAACGTGACCAGTTTGAATGCCATTACCAACCCCTGATCGATTTTAAAACCGGCCGTCCTTGCGGCATGGAAGCCCTGCTGCGCTGGCGGCGCGAGGATGGCAAACTGGTGCCGCCCTGCGATTTCATCCCGCTGGCGGAATATTCCGGCCTGATCCGCCCGATTGGCGATTGGGTCCTGCGTGAAGCCATGGCAATGCTGGGCCAAATCCATGCTGCCGGTTTTGCCGATATGCGTGTGTCAATAAATGTCTCCAAGGTCCAGATGGTGGCCGACAACTTCATTGACAGCCTTGAACGCCTGATCGCCCTGGCCCCTGTTGCCCCCCAGGCGGTTGAAATCGAAATCACCGAAAGCGCCTGTGATCTGGGCATCGAAGACCTTGAAGTTCTGCTATCGCGCATTCGCAAACTGGGCTTTTCCATTGCAATTGACGATTTCGGTACCGGCTTTTCCTCGCTCGCCTATCTGGACCGCCTGCCCGTCGACAAACTGAAAATTGATCGCTGCTTTGTCACACCCCTTGATAACGACGAACAAAACAGCAGCCGCATCGCCGAACTGATTATTCCGCTGGGTCACCGGCTGGGGATGGCGATTGTGGCCGAGGGGATCGAAACCGAAAAACAGGCACAAAAACTGCGCGAAATGTCCTGCGACATCGCCCAGGGCTACCTGTATGGCAAGCCCATGCCGGCTGACGAATTAATGACATGGCTGAAAAACTTTAACCCCGTTTAATTACTTCAGGCACGCCAATGACCTATTTCTCCCGCTTCAAAACCTTCATTTTGCCTGCGGCCCTGTTGCTGGCCAGTTGCGGCGAACCCGAACCGGTGAAAATCGGCTTTGTCGCCGGTATTTCCGGTGCCGGCGCCGATACCGGGCTTGCCGCGCGTAACGCCCTGATGATGGTCGTTGACGAAGTAAATGAAAAAGGCGGCATCAATGGCCATCCGATTGAACTGGTCATTCGGGATGACCAGAAAAGCGGCGAAGTAGGCCGCCAGTTGATGAATGAATTTCACGAACTGGGTGTCACAGCGGTTATAGGACCCATCATCAGTTCGGTGGGTTATGGCATGCTGCCGGGCATTAACGAACACCAAATCATCACCATTTCCCCCACCGTTTCCGCGCTGGAACTGGCTGGAAAAGATGATCATTTGTTTCGCATGAATTCCACCACCAGCGAAAATGCCGGTGCCTATGCCCGCAAACAGGTTGAACTGGGTCGCAAAAAGGTAGCACTGGCACTGGACCACGCGAATGCCACCTTTACCGAAAGCTGGGCCAACGAATTCCAGCGCCAATATGTTGATTTAGGCGGCGAAGTCGTTGCCCGCATCCCCTTTAACCAAAAGGGTGAAAGCGGCTTTTCCGACCCTGCCGAGCAGTTGCTGGCATCGGGTGCCGATGCCTTCCTGCTGGTTGCCAACGGGTTTGACAGTGCACAGCTTTCCCTGCAAATCCGCAAACGCGGCGCAACACACCCCATTGCCGCTGCCGAATGGGCCGCATCCGAACAGCTTATTGCCATGGGCGGGGCGGCTGTCGAAGGGCTGGAAGTTTTGCAAACCTATAACCGCAACGACCAGTCCGCGCATTTCCTGAAGTTTGTTGATGCCTATAAGGCCCGGTTCAATTCCATTCCGGGCTATACCAGCGTTGCGACACACGATGCCGTCACCATGCTGATTGCCGGGCTGGAAAAACAGGCAAAGGACGATATCGCGCTAAAAGACGCCCTGTTGCAATTGCGCGATGTACAGGGTTTGCAACAGATGCTCAGCTTTAACGAATACGGGGATTCCGGGCGTCAAAGCTATTATCTCACCATCAGAAATGGCCAGTTTGTCGTTCAATGAAAATCATCCGGCCCTATCGTTTTCGGACATGGCTGATCCTGCTGTTGTTTGCCACATCGCTTTTCACCTTTCTGGTGGTGGGCAGTGTCATTCTGCTGGTCAAAATTCCGCAAATCAGCAATGCCCACCAGGCATCGATCACCAAGGCGGTTTCGGAAATTTCCGACCGGGTTGAGACGGTTCTCAATTTTCTGGAAGCCGACCTGGACCTGGTGGGGCATGCGCTGTCGCATTTACCGCATGATGAAATCCAGCATGCCATTTCTCATCCCAGCAAGGGTCGGTTTGATGCGTTTTATCTGGTCCATAAAAACGGCGAACTGGCTGCTGCCTATATCCGCGACGAAAGCGAAACCCGCTGGTATGAACTTGCAGGGCTGGATCTGTCGCAAAACATGCTGTTTCAGGAAGCCTCCCTGTCGAATGACGCCGTATGGAGCGACCGTTATCTTTCCGTTGTCAGCGGCCACGTGACCGAGGCCGTCGCTATGCGCATTTCCGATAATGGCGATGTCATCATTGGCGAACTATCCATTCGCAACCAGATCAATCTGGACCACAGCTTTGCCAGCAGCCAGTCGATCAGTTTTTCCGTGCTTGATAGCAATGGCGAAATCATCGCCGATAGTGACCCCGAAAGCCTGAAGCAAACCTTTCTGCCCCAGGTCAGCGCCCTGATCCAGAATGACCATCAGCAATCTATCGTGCGTCACGTCACGATCAACGATATCGAATATGATATCGCCTCGAAATTCTCCAATATTCTGGGCTGGCATTTTACCGCACGGATATCGACCGGCCGGCATAACCCCGAAATTTCCAGCCTCATCGAAATTGTGATTGCCTGTTTTGGTGGCTCGCTGATCATTGGTCTGATCATGGTGCCATTCTGGGCACGCGCAATGGTGTCACCGCTTAATGGCATTGTCGAACATGCATCACGCACCGCGCGCGGCGTTACCCTGCCGCCGCGCAAAAAGGGCGCGGTGCTTGAATTCAACCGCCTTCTGGCCGACCTGGACCGCCTGGCAACCGCCGTTCGCATCCGCCAGCAGGAACTGGGCCGCTTAAATGACGGGCTGGAAATGCGGGTGCGTGAACGTACGGCCGAACTTGAACATATCAATTCCGAACTGTCATCAACCGTTCAGGCCCTTAACCTGACACAGGATGAACTGGTGCAATCGGAAAAAATGGCCGCACTGGGCCGTCTGGTTGCCGGTATTGCCCACGAACTTAACACCCCGCTTGGCAATGGCCGCATGGCTGTCAGTACGCTTTCCGACCAGAATGCCGAATTCACCCGCCTGCTTGAACAGGGGCTGCGCAAATCCGACCTCAATGACTATCTCGCACAGGTGCAAAACCTTACTACCATGATCGAACGCAACATCATGCGCGCGGGCGATCTGGTCAGCAGTTTCAAACAGGTTGCGGTTGATCGTACATCATCTCACCGGCGCAAATTTTCGATCGCCGAAGTCATCGATGAAATCATCCTGACTTTGACACCATCGCTTAAAAACCGGCCCATCCGCATTCAAAAGCATGTCGATGCCGACATCACCCTTGATAGCTTCCCCGGGGAATTCGGCCAGATCATTACCAATCTGGTTGATAACGCCCTGATCCACGCCTTTGATGCCGACACACCTGGCACCGTTTCCATCCACGCATCCCCTGCGCCCGACCGCGACGATGCCATCCTGCTTGAAATTCGCGATGATGGCCGGGGTATGGAACAGGATGTGCTGGATCATATCTTTGACCCGTTTTTTACCACGCGTATGGGCACAGGTGGCACCGGGCTTGGCCTGTCGATTACGGCCAATGCTGTCAGTTCCCTGCTGGGCGGCACAATTTGTGCCACCAGCACACCGGGTCAGGGCACCTGTTTTCGGGTTATCTGCCCGCTGGTTGCCCCGGCCCATGCCAACAAGGCGTAATCATCCATTCGCGCCCTTCCAAATGGCGACTATCCAACACAAAACCCCGGCTGCCAGCCATCTGGCAACCGGGGTTTTATCTATCTACCTTCCGTCACAATCAGCACATATGCCAATGCACGGGATATGTCTGGCGGGCTATGTCAAACCGGGTCTGATTAATGGTCAGACGGGTCAACAAAATGTTCGGCAAGGCCGGTATCGTAATTCAGGCCTTCGGCGGTCAGGACGATGGATGCCGGGTAACCTTCGCGCACCAGGCCCTTGCGGGTCAGCGCCACCCAAACCGACGGGTTGTTAAAACCGCTGGCATCGCGGGCAGCAACAACAAATGCGCCCACATGCACATGGTCGCCATGGCCGTGCGGCAGGCGGGTAATGGTGGCTTCCCCGCTTTGCGCATCAATGCTGCCGGAATTCGGGTCTTTGGCCAAAATCTGTGCTAACGCCAGGGTGCGTGTCTGCAGGGCGTTCAGTTTTTTGGGGTTGGCTTTTTGTACCGGCATTGCTGTGTCCTTGGCAAAGGGTGAATGATTTATCGCCTGAATTAGCCGCAAACGCCGCCCCGCATCAAGCCCGATTTTACAGCGAAACAGATGCGACAAGCTGTTTTCTGAGCTTGCGGTCACGCTTTAAATACCATTCGCGGCTCATGGCCTGCCCGAAGGTGCGAAAACGTTCCATGTAAACCACTTCCCATTGTCGCCCGCGGGTAAATTTGGCCCCCTTGCCGCTGTTATGGGCGGCAAGGCGGGCCTCAACATCGGTGGACCATCCAACATAGGTGCGCGGGCTGCCGCTTCCGGTTTCCCGCAACACATACACAAAGGTCCAACTGGCCATTACGCCAATCAGCCCATTGTCGAATTGAACGCGCCACCATCAAGCAGCAGGTTCTGGCCGATCATGAAACTGGCATATTCGCTGCACATAAAGGCACAGGTCGCCCCGAAATTAAGCGGATCGCCAAATTTACCGGTCGGCAGGGCCGCCTGGGCACGGGTACGGGCTTCGTCCATCGAAATGTTTTCCGCCTTGGCACGGTTGCCCATCAGCGCGCTGATACGGTCCGTGTCATGCTGGCCGGGCAGCAGGTTGTTGATCACAACGCCATCCTTGGCCACCTGGCGTGCCGTACCAGCGACAAAACCGGTCAACCCGGCGCGCGCCGCGTTTGACAGGCCAAGCTGCGGAATCGGTGATTTGACCGAACCCGACGTAATATTGACAATACGGCCCCACTTACGCGCGATCATGCCCGGCAACACCGCCGTCGTCAGCAAAATCGGGGTCAGCATATTCGACTGAATGGCAGCCTGCCATTCATCCTGCCCCCAGTCGGACCAAACACCGGGGGGCGGACCACCGGCATTATTGACCAGAATATCAGGCTCCGGGCAGGCAGCCAAAACTGCGTTGCGGCCTTCTTCGGTGGTGATATCGGTGGCAACAATCTGCACATTCACGCCAAAAGTATCGCGAATATATTGTGCTGTTTCTTCCAGCGGGCCTTCGCTGCGGGCATTCAGCGTCAAATCAACGCCGGCTTCGGCCAGTTTAATGGCACAACCGCGGCCCAGCCCCTTGGACGAGGCACAAACAATGGCCTTGCGGCCCTTAATTCCCAGATCCAATGGATCCTCCCATGACTTGGTCGGTTTTATCGATGGCGCAAAGATAGCCTGCCGGACAATCCTGCGTCAAAGATCAATGACAACCTCGATAAACCGCATCATAGGTATAAACATAATCCAGCGCCCGGCGGCCGACTTCTTCGGCACTCATTCCCGGTTTGTAAATGCCCGATCCCAGGCCAAAACCGTTACAGCCTGCCTTGGCGAAATCTTCGAAATCAATCGGTTCGACACCGCCCACGGCAAAAACCGGCAGGTTTTTGGGCAAAACGGCGCGCATCGCGCCAATGCCCTTTGCCCCCACCTGGCTTGCCGGGAAAATCTTCAATCCGTCCGCCCCGGCCTTGATTGCAGCGAAACATTCCGTTGGTGTCATCACACCGGGCCAGGACCCCATGCCGCATTTTTTGGTATGCGCAATAACATCAATGTCGCAATTGGGCGAAACGACAAATTCGGCATTGATTTCCTTCAGGCGGTCAACATCCTCGACGGTCAAAACCGTGCCTGCACCAATTTTGGCAACCTCGCCAACGGCCTTTTTCATTACGGGGATCGCCTCGAACGGGTCCGGTGAATTTAACGGAATTTCGATCAGGGTAATTCCGGCATCCACCAATGCACGGGCAATGTCGCCAGCCTCGGACGAATGAACGCCGCGCAGAATGGCAATCAGATTACGATGTGACATCACATGATCCTTTCCGATCAGAACGTTTCCTTGGCGGGCCGAATTATTGGTTGGTTAAAACGGCATGGGCCCGGCGCAACCCGCCCAGGGTCGCGGCTTCTGCATCAATAATTGCTGCATCAAAATCATGCACCTGCAACGCCTGCCGGTAACGGGCGGCCAGTTTGCCATCCCCGATCAGGGCAATGCTTTCCCCCTTATCCAGCCGGGCAACGATATCGGCAATTTCACTGCCAATCACATATCCCGACAGCATTGCCGCCCCGGCCTTGCCCCCATCGGGCGACACCAGGCCACCGGCACGAATGCCAAACAGACAATGCAAAAAATCCCCCGGCTTGTCTGCCACATGGCGGATCGCGGTTTCAAACGCGGCGGCATCATCCGCGCCCTGCATGGAATGGCGCAATATCGACTGTTGCGATAATACGCCAAAAACTTCGCCGCTCATATAGGTGCGAAAACCGGTAATGGTGCCATTGGCAATGCGCGCCCATTTGCTGTGCGTGCCTGGCAGGCATACCCATCCGGCAAAATCCGGCTGGGCCGCCATAAAACCAACAAGCTGGGTTTCCTCGCCGCGCATTACATCGGGATCGTCGATCTGGCATAAACCGGGCAGGATATGCACATCCAGCCCGGCTTGTTGCAGGGCCGGTTTCACCGCCCCTGCCGCCAGTGTTGCGGGCTGTGCTGGCAGGCGGGCATAGGGGGCTTCGCACCAGCCCTGCCGTGCCCCGGCCATGCCACACACCACAACCGGCAGGGTCCGGCCCGGCGTAATACCATCTGGCAGCCAGTCCGCAATCAGGCCATGAAGGACGGCTTCAAAACCACCATCGGTAATTTTGTTCAGACCAAGATCGGATTCGCCGCGCGCCAGAATTTCACCATCCGCATCCATGGCCCACAGGCGCAGATTGGATGTACCCCAGTCAACTGCGATCCAGTCGATCTTCGATGAAATTTCTGTATGCGACGCTGACACTTGTACCTGCCCTAAATGTTTGATGGTCTTGTTTATTTCCTCATACAATTAAACCTGATTGCGGCACTTGTACATCCCGCATTTAGGATACATTCCTGATTGCAGGGCAAATACCGCAAGGCGACTGCCCCTGATCAAACCGCTCCCATTTGACCATAACTGGCAAAGTAGGGTTCCGTTGGCTTGTGCCCTGCGCGATGCCATCACACCGGGCAATCCAGCCCGATTGGCTCGATTGTTCCGATTTCCCCAATTGCCCCACTGGCCATCGCGCCAGACAATTACAGGCTTTTCACCAGGGCAATTACATCATCATCAACTTCGATGCCCTCAGCGGCGGCCTTGGCGCGTGTTGCCTGCCCGCGCCGGCCCGGCAGGCGTACATTCGGGTCCTGCGCAATTTCTTCTGCCAGATAACGAATACGCTCCAGCGGGTCAAAGCCCGGCGCGGTATTTCTCGGGTCTATCACAATAATGGTATGGCCCAATGCGGGCGGTGCGCCCTTGTCATCAAACAGCGACGTTGCCTCGTGCGAGAAATGCGCTGCACTCAGCCCGGCTGACAGTATTTCCACCATCAAGGCCAGGGCCGCCCCCTTGGCATCCCCCGTCGGGATCATGGTGCCTTCCATGGCTTCGCTGGAATTTGTCGTCGGCTGGCCGTTACGGTCCAGTGCCCAGCCTTCGGGAATATCCGCCCCCTTCTGGCGGGCCGCCATGATTTTACCGCGCGCCACCTTGGACAGCGCCATATCAACCACAATCGGGTCCTTGCCCAAAACCGGTGCGGCAAAGGCCAGCGGGTTGGTGCCATACATCGGGCGCAGCCCCCCCCAGGGGGCCATTGCAGCCGGGGCATTGGCCGTCATAATGGCCAGCAAACCCTGCTGGGCGAAACGTTCCACCGTCAGGCCCATCACCCCGGCATGGTGGGACCGGCGAATGGTCGCCATGGCAATGCCCTGTGTCCGGGCCATTTCCGGCAGTTCGGCAACGGCAATATCAATGGCGGGATAGGCATAGCCATGCGCCGCATCAATTGCCAGAATACCCGGTGCCGGGCGGGTGAAGGTCGGTTTCACCTGGCCGTCAACTTTGCCATTACGTGCCTGGGTGGCATAGGCTTCTATCCGGCGAAAACCATGCCCGCCCTGCCCCGATGCTTCTGCCGCGATCAGCGCGGTTGCCACAGAAGCCGCATTATCGGCCGAAACATTGTTACGAAGAAGGGTATCAATCACCAGTTGGCGGGCATCGGACAGGGTCAAAAGCATGTGGGAAAACCTTGGCGTCTGGGGCAGCGTACAAACCATACCCCGCCGGGTTTACCCCCCGAAACAAGGCATGTGTGAAAACGCTTTCACCTTATCCATTCCCGCCCCACATCACCAGCCTGATTCCATAAATTCCACAGGCAAGAGCCTCCAAAATCAGGCGCTTACAACCGCTGGCTGCGTTCTTTTAGGTGGTTCTTCGATGCCTCAAGAAATTCCTGCGACAGGGTATCATCCGTCACCAGCCGCGATAACAGCAACGCGCCTACCATCTCGGAAATCAATGAAAGGGCTTCCTGATGAAGGTCGTTCTTTTCAACGCTATTTTCGGTACGGTTTTCAATACTGCTCCCGTCATCTTCAGCCACACCAGATACCTCTGGCATTTCCCCGGCGATGGCCTGTTCGACCATGCCAATCAGGGGCTTTAACCCGTCGGAAAAGGCATCACGCACACCATTCCCCTGTCGGGCAGCATCCGGCGCAAGGGCGGCAAAAGCACATCCCTGCCCCGGGTCATCGCGATGGCGTACGGTCAAATAACCATCAACCAGCCCGGCAATCGGGTGGGTGCGGTCTTTTTCCAGCCGCTTTTGCCAAAGATCACGCGTATTGGCGAGGGTGCGGCGGCATGATTCCTCTTCCAGATCCTGCTTGGATTTGAAATGCCCGTAAAAGCCACCATGGGTCAGCCCGGCGGCTTTCATGATGTCGACAACGCCAATGCCATCAAATCCCTTTTCACGAAAAAGCTGCGATGCGACCTGCAATATCCGCAACCGGTTTTCGGCTGCCTGTTCCCGGCTGACACGCATCAGGCCACCTCGCCTTGTGGTTTGCGCGATACCAGTATCGTCGCTTCAAGTTCCTGCACCACATCGCCACGGTCATTAAGAGTCAGGCTTTTCATCACCAGACGCCCGCGGTCCGGCCGCGATTGCGATGGGGTGATGGACATGATTTCGCTTTCAACATGCAAAACATCGCCCGGCCGGGTTGGCATCGGCCATTTGACATTGGCATTGGTGCCAATCACCCCGGCAGGAAACGGCGTGGAATCAACAATCATGCGCATGGTCAGCGCCGCCGTATGCCAGCCACTGGCCGCCAGCCCCCCAAACAGGCTGGTCTTTGCCTGCACATCATCAAGGTGAAAATATTGCGGGTCAAACTGGCGGGCAAAGACCATGATCTGCGCCGCATCCAAGCTGTGCGTACCGCTTTTGAACCGCTGACCAACAAAAAGGTCATCCATATAAAGCGGGGCGATATCCTGTGTGCTATCGGGCAAAATTGGCTCCTTTCACAAAATACCGTACCCATAATGCACGGCATTATTCATGATGATCATCATTTTATAACAGGAAACCGACCCAATTGCACGTCTGATCGCGGGTTGCGCCGTGCACAACTGTAATGCTTCATGACCCGACAAAACAAAAGGCGGGGCCATGATGAACCCCGCCTTAAGTCCGGTTTCAGCTTTGGCGCCAACGCCGCCAAAAAAGAATGACTTATGATGCCTGAAATCAGTCCTGCTTGCGGCCGCGCAGGGCAAACCACGCCCCTGCCGCCACCATCAAAGCCAGCGAGAACCAGGTGATCGCATAAATCAGGTGGCTGTTATGAAAACGGATCTGCGTCAGCCCGCCCAAGGGTAAACCACCGTCATTTTTTTGCCCGTCCGCATCAATAAAAAACGGGGCGACCTTGCCCGTATCCAGGCCATCATGGGCCGCCATTGCTTTCACATCGCGCGAATACCAGCGATCATCGCCCGGCACATTATCGCGGAGCGCGGTGCCACCGGGTTCATCCATGCGCATCAGGCCATTGATGGTTACGATGCCATCAGGCTGGCCAGCGCTACGGGTGCTGGCATCCTTGTGATCGGTCGGGACAAAACCCCGATTGATCATGATGATATTACCCGAATCCTCGCGCAGAAGCGGCGTCATCACCCAGTAACCCGCACCATAATCGGTCGAGGTATAAACCAGCGTTTCGTTGTCATTCAGCAATGTGCCGCGCACACTGACATGGCGGTATTCATCGCGGTCGCGGCTAACAGCCGCCCAGTCGGCCATATGCGGGGCGGGCTGCACCGGGGCGCTGACACGGGTAGTCACCTTCTCGATCAGATCAAGCTTCCAGGCGCGCCGTTCGACCTGCCAGATGCCAAGGGCAACAAAGCCGCAAAACAGGATCACGGCGAGGATGGCAACAATGATCCGCGTGGTTTTTGATCGCGGCTGCGCCGTGCTGGCGCTATCGGGGGAAACGGGCTGCGTCATCAAACTTGCTTTCAGGAAAGAGCCGGAAAATCATCATAGACAGAAAAAAGGCGCGCCAGGTTCCCCCGCCGCGCCTTTCATCACAAAACTCTGCCGGTCAGGGCATGGTTTTCATCATGCTTTCGGGCATCTGCGGCATCATGTTCGTATTAAGATGGAACATAACCCACAGCGAACCGCTGATCGCAATGGCAACAACCACGATGGTGAAAATCAGCGCCAGCATGTTCCAGCCGCCTTCCGATTTTGCATTCATGTGCAGGAAATAGATCATGTGAACCACGATCTGAATCACTGCCAGGCCCATCACGGCAATGGCGGTTGCTGTTGCGCTTGAAAGCACATCAGCCATCACCAGCCAGAACGGAATGGCGGTCAGGATAACCGACAGGATAAAGCCGGTCATATATCCCTTGAAGGAACCGTGGGCGGCGCCATCACCATGACCGTGGTCATGATCATGCCCGTGGGAATGGTCAGTCGCGTGCGAGGTCATCCCAGAACTCCCATCAGATAGACAAAGGAAAACACGCCAATCCAGATCACATCCAGGAAGTGCCAGAACAGGCTGAGGCACATCAGGCGGCGCTTGTTGGCTTCACCCAGGCCATATTTGGCAACCTGGATCATCAGCGTGATCAGCCAGATGATACCGCAGGTGACGTGCAGACCGTGGGTTCCGACCAGCGTAAAGAACGAGGTCAGGAAGCCACTGCGCTGCGGGCCGGCACCTTCGGCGATCAGATGGGCGAATTCGTAAAGTTCAAGACCAACGAACGCGGCACCGAACAGACCGGTAATTGCCAGCCAGACCAGGGTCCCCTGCAGCTTGTTCTTTTCCATCGCCAGCATGGCAAAGCCATAGGTAATGGATGAAAACAGCAGCATCGAGGTGTTGATTGCCACGAGCGGCAGATCAAACAGGTCCTGCGGGCCGGGGCCACCAGCATAATTGCGGCCAAGAACACCATGCGTTGCAAAAAGGACCGCAAAGATGAGGCAGTCGCTCATCAGATAGATCCAGAAGCCAAGCATGGTGCTGCTTGGTGCGTGCGGCTCTTCCTTGACGAGGAAGACCGGGGTCTCCGTATTATTCACGGCAGTTTGCGTAGCCATTATCGAGTTCTCACGCCTTTTTTGCCAGAAGCCGGGTCCGTGCTTCTTCGGTCTTCACGACCTGCTCTTCCGGAATATAGAAGTCGCGGTCATAGTTGAACGAATGCCCGATGGCCACAGCGATCATCGCAACGAAAGCGACAAGAGCAAGCCACCAGATGTACCAGATCATTGCAAAGCCAAAGACAATCGCCAGGCCAGCAAGGATCGCACCGGTACCGGTACCTTTGGGCATGTGAATGGACTTGAACCCTTCGGTCGGACGGACAAACCCGCGCTGCTTCATGTCGAACCACGCATCGTGGTCATAGACAACCGGCGTAAACGCAAAGTTATATTCCGGCGGCGGCGACGAGGTCGACCATTCCAGCGTACGTGCATCCCAGGGATCGCCGGTTTCATCACGCAGCTTGTCGCGATTCTTGATGCTGACAAAAAGCTGCATCAGGAACGAACCGATACCAACCGCGATCAGCACCGCACCAAAGGCAGCAATGATGAACCAGATATGAAGCGACGGATCGTCAAAGTGGTTCAGACGGCGGGTAACGCCCATCAGGCCCAGAACATAAAGCGGCATGAAGGCGAAATAGAAACCGACAAACCAGAACCAGAAGGACATCTTGCCCCAGAACGCATCAAGCTTGAAGCCGAATGCCTTGGGGAACCAGAAATTGATCCCGGCGAACACACCAAACACAACGCCACCGATGATCACGTTATGGAAGTGCGCAATCAGGAACAGGCTGTTATGGAGCACGAAGTCTGCCGGCGGCACAGCAAGAAGAACACCTGTCATCCCGCCGATCACGAAGGTCAGCATGAAACCGACCGTCCAGAGCATCGGGACTTCAAAGCGGATGCGGCCTTTATACATGGTAAACAGCCAGTTGAACATTTTCGCACCCGTCGGGATGGAAATGATCATGGTGGTGATACCAAAGAAGGCGTTCACACTGGCACCCGAACCCATGGTGAAGAAGTGATGCAGCCAGACCAGATAGGACAGGATGGTGATCACCACGGTCGCATAGACCATCGAGCTGTAGCCAAACAGGCGCTTGCCACAGAAGGTCGACACGATTTCGGAGAAAATGCCAAAGCAGGGAAGGATAAGGATGTAAACCTCGGGGTGACCCCAGATCCAGATCAGGTTCACATACATCATCACGTTGCCGCCCATATCATTGGTAAAGAAATGGGTGCCGACATAACGGTCAAGCGTAAGAAGAACCAGAACGGCGGTCAGAACTGGGAAGGAGGCAACGATCAGAACGTTGGTGCAAAGTGCGGTCCAGGTGAAGACCGGCATTTTCATCATCGACATGCCCGGCGCGCGCATCTTGACGATGGTCGCAATCAGGTTCACGCCGGACAGCAACGTCCCCAGACCCGCAATCTGCAGGCCCCATATATAATAGTCAACACCAACACCGGGACTGTGAATAATGTCCGAAACCGGCGGATAAGCCAGCCAGCCGGTACGGGCAAATTCGCCGATAAACAGCGAAATCATGATCACAACGGCACCGGCAGTCGTCATCCAGAAGCTGAAATTGTTCAGATACGGGAATGAAACGTCACGCGCGCCAATCTGGAGCGGCACCACAAAGTTCATCAGACCGGTGACGAACGGCATGGCGACGAAGAAGATCATGATCACACCGTGTGCGGTGAAGATCTGGTCATAGTGGTGCGGCGGCAGGAAACCTTCATTGCCACCAAAGGCAATGGCCTGCTGAGCACGCATCATCAGCGCATCGGCAAAGCCGCGCAGCAGCATGATGACACCCAGGATCATATACATCACACCGATCTTTTTATGATCGACAGACGTAACCCATTCGCGCCACAGGTAACCCCATTTGCCGAAATAGGTGATACCACCCAAAACGACGAGACCACCGATCGCAACACCAAGGAAGGTCGCGATCAGGATGGGCTCGTGATACGGAATTGAATCAAGGGAAAGCCGACCAAAGATCAACTTTAACAGATCCGTGTTTGAAGACATCGGTTTACTCTTCTTTTCAGTGCGGCTGTGTCATGCACAGCCGCCAAGGTCCGATAAATCGGGATCGCGTTTCGATCAGAGCTTCGCAGCCGAAGAACCGCCAGCCGGTGCCAATTCACCAGTCGACAGATCAGCAGCCGGTTCCAGCCCAGCCGACTTTTCCTTTTCGGATGCAGATGCCGGGGAATAACCCTCAACCGAACAGATGCCAACTTCCGATCCATCCGGGAAAGGATAGAGCCCGGCATGTTCACCGTGGGCTTCGCCGCCATTTTTATTACGCATATGGTCAAGCATCATCATTTCGTCCATGCACATTGCGCCCTCTTCGACACAACGGTTCAGGATGGCATGATAAAGTTTAGGATCGACACTGTTGTAATATCCAACCGGGTTTGCCGTGCTCGGCTTTGCCAGATCCAGATATTCACCGCGACCAAGGGTCGTTGCACCGTCAGATTTGACCTTGGCAACCCACTGATCGAAATCAGCCTGGTTCATGCCATGGAATTTGAAGTGCATGTCGGTAAAGCCTTCGCCGCTATAGTTCGCGGAAAAGCCCTTATAGACACCTTCCTTATTGATCACGGCATGAAGTTTGGTCTCCATCCCGGCCATCGAATAGATCTGGCCTGCAAGTGCGGGAATGTAGAACGAGTTCATGATCGAGTCTGAAGTGATCTTGAAATTGATCGGAACATCAACCGGAGCAGCAAGTTCGTTGACCGTGGCAATACCCTGTTCAGGATAGATGAACAGCCATTTCCAGTTCAGCGACACAACTTCAACCGTCAGCGGCTTTACATCAGCCGCGATCT
The DNA here is from genome assembly GCF_002844375.1 of Thalassospira marina. Classification (NCBI taxonomy): domain Bacteria; kingdom Pseudomonadati; phylum Pseudomonadota; class Alphaproteobacteria; order Rhodospirillales; family Thalassospiraceae; genus Thalassospira; species Thalassospira marina. Next base: position 2,739,166 of record NZ_CP024199.1, read on the forward strand.
GGCGTTCTGCATCAATACGGTCAAGCGGGCGATACGGATCAAGCTTGTGCGTGCTTACCCACGTCAGCGCCCCCAGTGCGATAATGATCAGCAGCGGGGCCGACCAAATGACAACCTCCAGCTTCGTCGAGTGATGCCATTCGGGATCATACTCGGCGTCTTTGTTGGATTGACGGTATTTCCATGCGAAAAATACTGTCAGTGCCATCACCGGAATAATGATGAGCAGCATCAGAACAGTGGAGATAAGGATCAGGTCGCGTTGCTGCATTGCAACGTCACCCGAAGGCTGCATCACAACCAGATTGCATCCAGTCATCAGAAGCATCAGAGGTGCAATCAGCAGGCCGCGTGAAAGTTTTAATGACATACGCTTGATCTTTTGATCAGTCTCAGGACGAGACCATTTGCAAACAAAACAGCAACAACCGCATTGCGCCCCGAAAGCACCAATCACGTCTATTGCCTGTCGTTCCCGGATTCAGTTTCAAAAACACAACGGCAAATCACCGTCATATTTGACGAAAATTAAGCTGGAAAAATTCAAACCAGTGCCGGGATTGCTACATCCGGCTGGTGATTTTGTCAACCCCGACACCCCAGCTTTTCCGCCACATTTGCCATGCCTGTGCGTCATAAGTCACATTCCCAATCAAGAGGCGATTTGACACCAATGATTTACAGGCTCATAGTTGTTTTAAGACCAATTCCAAATCTGGCTTTGACCCAACCATAAAGGTCATAAAACAAAAGGGAGGGGTACATGAATTATCCCAGTCAGTCTTACGCAGCGGCTTCCTCTTCACAACTTGAAAGGGACGTCAGGCAGCTTTCCACACGCACCCAGGTCGACCCGGGCAAGATCGCATTGGGTGTTGTTATTGGTCGTACGTCGGAGTTTTTCGACTTTTTCACATATTGCATTGCAGCAGTAATTGTATTTCCCCGCCTTCTGTTCCCGGCATACGATCCGGTGACGGCAACCCTTTATTCCTTCGCCATTTTTTCGCTCGCCTTCATCGCCCGTCCTGCCGGGTCACTTCTTTTTATGGCGATCGACCGCAAACATGGCCGCGGCGCGAAACTCACGGTTGCAATGTTCCTGCTGGGTGGCTCCACTGTTGCCATCGCCTTTATCCCCAGTTTTGAAAGCGCCGGGGTGCTCGGCATTTATCTGCTGTGCGCGTTCCGTTTTGCCCAGGGTCTTGCCCTTGGCGGCGCATGGGACGGACTGGCATCCCTGCTGGCACTTAACGCGCCTGAAAACCGCAAAGGCTGGTATGCGATGATGCCGCAACTGGGCGCACCGCTTGGCTTTATTCTGGCTGCAGCCCTGTTCGCCTATTTCCTGATCACGCTTAGCGATGCCGATTTCATTGATTGGGGCTGGCGTTATGCCTTCTTTGTCGCCTTCGCCATTAACGTTGTCGCCCTGTTTGCGCGCCTACGTCTGGTCGCAACAACCGAATTTGGCTCTCTGCTTGATAAAAACGAACTTCAGGCGGTGCGGATTTCCGACACCTTCAAGGTTCATGGCCGCACTATTCTGACCGGGGCCTTCCTGCCGCTGGCAAGTTATGCCCTGTTCCACCTTGTCACCGTCTTCCCGCTTAGCTGGGTCAGCCTTTATACCGACCATTCCGTTGGCCGATTCCTTTTGATCCAGCTTCTGGGGGCGTTTATCGGCATGGGCACCATTGCGGCGTCCGGCATCATTGCGGACCGCATTGGTCGCCGGAACCTGCTGGGCATTTCCGCCATCATCATTGGTGTCGGCAGCTTTATCGCCCCCTTCCTCTATCAGGCCGGGGCCGTTGGTGAAGATATCATTGTTCTGGGTGGCTTTGCCGTGCTTGGCCTGTCATTTGGTCAGGCGGCCGGGGCGCTGGCATCGAATTTCCGCCAGCAATACCGTTATACCGGCTCCGCTGTCACATCGGATCTGGCATGGCTGATTGGTGCGGGCTTTGCACCGCTGGTCGCCCTGTTCCTGTGTGACCGTTTCGGTCTGATCATGGTTGGCGCCTATCTGCTTTCCGGTGCGATCTGCACGCTGGTCGCGCTGTATTTCAACAAGCAGATGGTCGAAACCCAGGCGGACTAGGGTTTGCTGCTGCCTGGCCCCGCCAGATAACGCACACTTTATATATCCTTATATGAAAGGGCCGCATCAAATCAATGCGGCCCTTTCACGTTCGGTCATGGGCAGAAACACCGCGCTCCCGTACGCCCATGCCCCAACATTACCGGCGCAAAACCGGCAATCCCCTGCCCGGCTTATATCCGCGTGCGGATCATGCGGCGCAGGCGCATCATCACATCATGGTTGCTGGCTTCCATCGCCCCCAATGCTTTCAGGGCTTCGGCATTGTTACCTGCGCGGTACTGACGCACAGCCTCGCGGGCATTTTCATGCACCCGGCGATGGGGTTCTTCCATGGCGGCAAAATCCGGCAGGCTGGCAAACTGTGCCTGCCCGGCAGCACCATAATACCATTGCCCCAGGCGACAATCGGTTTCTGGCGGAAAATCGGCTTCGGTCGCAGCCGAAAGGCCCATGAACACGCGATAAACCTCCAGCTTCAATTCCAGCTCTTCCAGATTGGCCAGCTCAATCTCGCTTAGCATTGCTGCCGTGGTCAGGGCACTGGCCGATTGTTCGGAAATTTCCACAACACGCCCCGTTCGCACCAAAAGCTGGCTGGCTTCGTCCTTTAAATGGTTGGCCGCACGCGAATTATCCTGCATGTCTTCGTCAGTGGTGCCGGCTGTCTTTTTGATCTGGCGAACAAGGGCACCAATATCGCTGGTAGCACTGGCCGCTTCACCAGCCAGGGTGCGCACTTCCGTCGCCACCACGGCAAAGCCCGCGCCAACCTCGCCTGCGCGGGCAGCTTCGATACTGGCGTTAAAGGCCAGCAGGCGTGTTTGGCGCGATACATTGTCAATCAGTGACAGAATGCTGCCAATGCGGTTGGCATCCCCATTCAGTTCCGAAATCCGGTGAGATGCCTGGCCGACCTTTGCGCTGATCGCGGCAATATCAGCAACCATGTCTTTTAACCCGGCCTGGCTGGCTTCGCTTTCGCGGCGGGAATCAATATTTGCGCGGCTATGGTCAATCAACAGGGACGACAGTTCAGCAAAGGATTCCCGCACCGACACCAGCGAATGCCCAAACCCATCAAGATTGCGAAACACCACGCGGTACAAGTCGCGTTCCTGTTCCAGCTCGGCAATGCGGGCGCGCAAACGTTCTTCCGTTTCCGGCGTGTGGCTGTCATCACCAATGCCGTTGTTGCTAGACCGTCCGTCTTTGACACCCGGCATTTCCACCCGCGCGTCAATCTGCCGCGGCACATTGCCCTGCCCGTCGCGAAAGGCCTGCAAATCGGTGATGGAGGCTTCCGATGTCATAACGGAACTGATTTGCGCAGGGCTATTCCCATCGCTTTTTTGTCCCAGCAACGCATGCATGTTCATCCCAAGCCTCCCCGCTATGGTTAAATCGACTTTCCGGCGATCTTCATCATGGCCGGAATGAAGCTTCAATAACATATATATTAAATACATGTTAAAGGTTAAATTGCATGGCTGCCCTGAACAACCACACAGGGCTGCAGGGTTTTGCCGTTTAACAGCAACAAAAACAGTTAAAGTGCCGGGGTGCCCAATGGCTCGTCCATGCCAATTCCCAGCATTTCGGCCATTCTCTGGCGGGGGCCAAGCAGGTCATCCAGGGTGTAATCGTCAAGCACGCCAAAAAATGCCTCGCGGGCTTTGTAAAGGGCGCCCTTCAGGCTACAGGCGGTGTCGATCTGGCAGCAACCGGCCCGTTCCGGGTCAAAGCATTCCACAACATGGCTGTCTTTTTCGGTTTCGCGCACAACGGCCCCAATATTGATTTCCTCCGGGGAACGGGCCAGCGTCATGCCACCACCCTTGCCCCGCACGGTTTTGACAATGCCGGTACGGGCCAGGTTATGAACGACCTTCATCAAATGATTGCGCGAAATGCCATAGGCCTTGGCAATTTCATCAATGGTCACCAGGCCATCCGTCCGCAACGCCAGATACAGCAATGTCCGCAGGGTATAGTCGCTAAAAACCGTCAACCGCATTGTCACACTTTCAATTCCACCGCCTTGTTCCGGCGATATGTTATTTATGCGGGCAATTTTATGCCGCCCGTTTAACGTCCCACCCTGAAAATATCCGAAATATGCATTCGGCGCCATATTTCCATCGCGCAGGTTTATTTGGCACCGCCGCTATAGGTCGCCCTGCGCCAAACATGTTGGCCAAATCACACTCAAAACACCCACTTTGGCAAAATCGGACACTTATATATATGCCATCAGCTGATATTGACGGCTGCGGGATACAAGACCAACCCCATCAACAGCAACCGGCACCAAACTGCCAGCGCCCCATATGAAACCAGTGACCGCTACTTATTGGCCGCCCGGAAAAAATCGATCACGGCACGCACGGCTGCGGGGGTTTGATGTTGCCGGGCGTAATACAGATACCAGCCAGGGAAATCCGGTGAATAATCCTCCAGCAGCGGCACAAGTTTGCCTGCATCGATCAGGGGCTGCATCCATTGTGATGACCAATAGGCAAAGGCAATGCCGGCCCCCTGTGCGGCGGCCTGCAGGGCGGTATCACGATGCGATACCGTCAGCGTGCCATTGACGGCCACGTTAAACCAGCGCCCGTCATCAAAAAATTCCCAGTTATAAATCTTGTTACTGCCCGGTTTACGCCAGTTAATGCAATTATGCGTCAGCAAATCCGCCGGGCTTTGCGGCGTACCGCACCGGGCAAGGTAATCAGGCGATGCCACGGCAAGCTGGCGTAAATCCGGCCCCATCTTCACCGCGATCATATCCTTTTCCAAAAGCTCGCCCAGTGTGATGCCAATATCAAACCCGTCGCCAACAATGTCGATCACGGCATCGTTAATTCCCAATTCCAGGTGAATATCCGGGAAGGCTTGGGCAAAAGCCCCCATATGCGGTTCGATCAACGATGCCAGGGCAAGGCGTGGCAACACCATGCGCACCGTACCCGAAACCGCACCCTGCAATTTGCGCACTTCGCCAAGGGCGGCTTCCATTTCCGAAAGGGCCGGACGAAAACGGTCAAACAGGCGCTGTCCCGCCTCGGTCACTGACATGCTGCGCGTGGTGCGAATAAGCAATTGCGCACCAATGCGTTCCTCGAACTGGCGGATCGTCTGGCTCAGGGTTGAGGGGGAAATACGCAGCCGCGCAGCCGCACGCGAGAAATTGCCTTCCTCGACAATGGCGACAAAGGCCCGCATATCGGAAAATTCACTTCCACGCATTATGCCAAAAAATCCAAATAGTCTTTTTCAATATTACACCATACACCAAACAATTGCTTTTCACTAGTCTGCGGCCATTCCCGATTGGCGCGGGCAACATTGTCCCGCGCCAACATTTGGCAACCTGAAAGGATCGCAAATGACGAACGCTTCCCCCAAAAAAACGTTCCTGATTACTGGTGTCAGCTCTGGTTTTGGCAAGGCATTTGCCACGGCTGCCCTGCAGGACGGCCACATTGTGATTGGCACCGTGCGCAACGAAACCGCCCAACAGGCATTTGCCGATATGGGCGAAAATGCCCATGCCATCCTGCTTGATGTCACCAAATTTGATGATATCGGCCCCGCGATTGACAAGGTGCAATCCGATATCGGCCCGATTGATGTGCTGGTGAATAATGCCGGTTACGGCCATGAAGGCATTCTGGAAGAAAGCCCGCTTGATGAACTGATCGCGCAATTTAACGCCAATGTTTTTGGCGCGGTTGCCATGATCAAGGCGGTATTGCCCACCATGCGCCTGCGCCGGTCCGGGCATATCATCAACATCACATCAATGGGTGGTTTCATCACCATGCCGGGAATTTCCTATTATTGCGGGTCGAAATTCGCACTTGAAGGCATTTCCGAAACGCTTGCCAGCGAAGTTGCCCATCTGGGCATTCATGTTACCGCCATTGCACCGGGGTCCTTCCGCACGGACTGGGCAGGCCGTTCCATGGTGCGCACGGATCGCAGCATCACCGATTATGACAGCCTGTTTGACCCCATTCGCGATGCCCGCAACCAGAAAAGCGGCCAGCAGGCCGGTGATCCGGCCAAGGCGGCACAGGCCCTTTTACATATCATCAACCAGCCCGAACCACCGGTTCACCTGCTGCTTGGCAGCGATGCGCTGGGTCTTGTCCGCACCAAACTGACCAATCTGGGCGATGAAATCAGCAAATGGGAAGATGTCACCACCAGCACCAGCTTTGATGCAGCCTGATTTCCAACAACGCTGACTGATCCCCTAAAGCCCTGCCAGATAAATGGCAGGGCGTATTCGTTTGCGCCTTTGATCACGGGCAAAGGCAAGCCGCACAGGCCTTCGTTAAACAAGCGGCGGCAGGTCTTCTTCAAGGATCATGATCTGCAGCGAATAGCTGACTTCGCCTTCGTCTTCATCACGGTGCAGAACGCCCAGAAATTCGTCGCCGATACGCATTTCAACCGGCTGGCCTTTGGCGCGCGGCGGGTCAATGGCAATGCGGTTGTTATCAAAGGTGCGACGCAGATAATTGGTTACCCGTGCAATTTCGGACGGTGTCATACTCAGCTTCCTTGTTTCAACTGTTGTCGTTGGTGCGCCCGGGTGGCACGACCATGGGCCGTTTACCTGCCCTTGTGGCGCAGAACGAAAAATTCCGTGCTTTTCCTTTCACAAACCGGGCAAACAAATCAAGCCCGTCGATTGCAAAACGATCAATTTTTTATTCTGTTCCCGGTGCGGTGCCCGTCATGGCACCAGCCCCGCTGTCAGAACATACTAACTATAACGGCTTTGCCCCCTGTGCGATACCCGCCTGAGGCAAAGTTGGTTGCAAAGAACGCCCCTTATGGTTAAGTCGAAAGAATGACCCAGCAAGCACAAACCCCATCTTCGGACCAGGACACATCACCGTCCCCGGCCCCAAACCCGGTATTATACAGCTTTCGCAGGTGCGCCTATGCCATGCGCGCCCGCATGGGGCTGGTTGCGGCTGGCATTGATGTTGAATTGCGCGAAGTTGTCCTGCGCGACAAACCATCTTCGATGTTACAGGCATCGCCAAAGGGCACCGTCCCCGTGCTGGTTTTAACAGACGGCACCGTGATTGACGAAAGCCTTGAAATCATGGTGTGGGCGCTGGCCGAAAATGACCCAAATGACTGGCTGAACCCGGAAGCGGGCAGTCTTGATGACATGCTGGTCATGATTGCGCAAAATGACGGGCCGTTTAAAACCCATCTGGACCGCTATAAATATGCCAGCCGTTATGAAGGTGCCGATCCCGACTTTCACCGGGAACAGGGCGAAAAAATCCTGAACCGGCTGGATGGCAGGCTTGCTGTTGGCAAATATTTATTCGGGTCGCGCCCGGCACTGGCCGATTTTGCCATTGCCCCCTTTATCCGCCAGTTTGCGCGCACCGATCAAGCCCGTTTTGATGCCCTGCCCTTTGTGCATTTGCATCGCTGGCTGCAAACCATGTTGCAAAGCCCGTTTTTTAGCGGCGTAATGACCAAATATGACCAGTGGCATGAAGGTGACAAACCGGTATTGTTACAGGCCGCCGACATAACCAGATCAGATATTCAACCGCAAGCAGGCTGGTAAAGCCCCAACGCCTGTGGTAGCAACGCCTGCATTGAACCATTCCACCTTCGGGGACCCGGACTGATGGCCGATTATGATGTCAAGCCGTTGATCACTGCTGAGGAAATTGCCGCGAAAATCGATACGCTGGCAGCCCAGATCAACGAGAATTTCAAAGATACCCAAAAACTGATCGTGGTCGGCCTGCTGCGCGGATCATTCGTGTTTATCGCCGATCTGGTACGTAAACTGACCGTACCGGTCGAAGTCGATTTCATGGTGGCGTCAAGCTATGGTGATTCGACCGAAAGCTCGCGCAATGTGCGCATCATCAAAGACCTTGATGGGCAGATTCGCGGCAAGGACGTGATGCTGGTCGAAGATATCATCGATACCGGCTATACCCTGTCCGAGGTTGTTCGCCTGTTGAAAACACGCGATCCCAACCGACTGGAAATCTGCACGCTGCTGAACAAGGCATCGCGCCGCGAAGTAGAAATTCCGATCGATTATTGCGGTTTTGACATTCCTGACGAATTTGTCGTCGGCTATGGCATCGATTACGCCCAGAACAATCGCAACCTGCCCTTTATCGGCACGGTGCATTTTCACGGCGAATAAGCCCGCACGCCATACCGGCCCATTCCAAGCGAATGAAGCGCCCTAAAATAAAACCGGCACAGCCAAGGCTGCCTGCCGGTTTTTTCATGCGTCAATCACATCGGATTTTGCCTTATCGGCCATTTTGCCCCGGATCACGCGGGAAAGGCTGTGATGCATCCATATCTGGCGCCCCTGCTGCGCTGTGCGGCTGCGGACCGACTGTGGCACTGTCGCGCAAATTGGCGCTGGCAGGATCTTCATGTTCTGCCGCGCGACGAAGTGCTGCTTCCTGGGCGGCTTCGGCGCGGGCAATGGCATCGGCCACCTGTTGCTGGCGTTCAAACGCGCCCAGCCCGTCCAAATCCTGCAATATGCGTTCAAAGCCCTGATGCATGGCGCGCTTATCGCCCTGCCCGGTAGCAAAACCGGCCTGGGCGGCATCAACCAGCAAATCCATGATGATATCATCTTCGGTGCGCGGGGTGCGGCGTTGCTGTGCTTCTTCTTCGCGTTCAAATGTCGGGCTTTTACCAAACCAGATGGCACATGCCACCAGCCCCAACACAATCAGCACAATGCCAATGGTCAGCGCGGAAATAAACGGCCCGAAATGGGCCGCAAGCCCCATGTAAATCGCGGCAAGAAGAAACCCGGCACCCACCAGGATCACCAGGCCAATCGCGGCGATGGCCGCGAGCCTTGCGGCTGCGGCCTGCGCCATGTCACCGATTGCCTCGATGAGCTGATCGATCATCGTTGCAGCAGACGGCCAATCAGCAGGCCGATACCAAAGGTTGCCGCAACCGTAGTCAACGGACGTTCACGCACCTGGCCAACCGCAACGTCACGTGCATGGTCAATATGTTCACGCGCCTGACCCGAAACTTCACGTACGCGCTGCGCTGCCTGCGCTGCGCGGGTTTCGCCAGCGTCGCGGGCCATGGTTTTCAGGGTCTTGGTCACTTCTGCCAGATCCTGACGAAGGATTTCGACCTCGGCCTGCAGCTTGGAAGTGTCAGTGCTCGTCTCGGCTTCATTCTTGGCCACCATTGGGACCTCCTGTATTGTTTTGAACCGTTGCCTCACACAACACACCTTAAACGCTGCGTCCCCCCTGCCTGTTCCTGTCCAAATGTGATGATTTAGTGGCACACCACGCGTACATAACCGTTAAAACGGCAAACCAACGTAATTTTCCGCCAGTGTGGTTTTCCCGGCATCCGATGATAAAACATAATCCAGTTCGGCCCGGCGCACCCGCCCATCAAAGCTGTCTTCATCGCCAAAGCGATGGAGCATCGATGTCATCCACCATGAAAAACGTTCAGCCTTCCATACCCGCGCAATCGCTTTTTGCGAATATTGCGCCAGCCCCTGTTCATCATTTTCACAAAACTTGGCAATCAGGGCTTCGGAAAGGTAATGCACGTCGCTCGCCGCAAGGTTCAGGCCCTTGGCCCCGGTGGGCGGCACAATATGGGCTGCATCCCCGGCCAGAAACAGCCGCCCGTGCGACATGGGTTCGGCGACAAAACTTCTAAGCGGCGCGATGCTTTTTTCAAAAACCTCGCCCTCATTGACCAGGCTGGCATCATCGGGGCCAAGGCGTGTGCGCAATTCATTCCAGAACCGGTCATCGGACCAGTCTTCGATTTTGTCTTCGCTAGGCACCTGCACGTAATGGCGCACCACCGTTTCGGACCGCATCGAACACAGGGCAAACCCGCGCGCATGGCTGGCATAAATCAGTTCGTCCGCCACAGGTTTAGCCTTTGCCAGCACACCTAACCAGCCAAAGGGATAAACACGTTCAAATGTTTTAAGGCGGTTTTCCGGCATCGTGCGCCGCCCCACCCCATGATAACCATCACAGGCTGCAATATAATCGCAGCTTAATTGATGTTCGGCCCCGTCTTTCACATATCGAACCGACGGCTTGTCGCTTTCAATACCCTGCAGGCTGACATCTTCGGCCTCGAAAACAATGTCGCCGCCATGGGCCAGTCTTGCGGCAATCAGGTCTTTGGTCAGTTCGGTCTGACCATAAATCATCACCGTTTGTCCGCCAGTCAGGGCCTTCATATTGATATGATGGCGTTTTCCATCCACGCTGATGTAAATGCCATCATGCAAAATGCCCTCGGCATTCATACGCTGGTCGACACCAATTTTGCGCATCAATCCAACTGTTCCCATTTCCAGCACACCGGCGCGAATGCGCCCTTCCACATGCTGGCGGCTTTTGCGTTCCAAAATGACCGACGCAATACCGCGAATATGCAGAAGATGGGATAACAGCAAACCGGACGGGCCACTGCCAATGATAACGACGGGAACATGCATGACGTTTTCCTGATGATCTTTTATCGCAAGCGGCCATGACCGCCTTTCTTATGATCACAGGATAAATCGCCACCCCACCGGGCTGAATGGACAAACCCGGAAAAGAACTGCACAAAACGAACATCTATAACCAAATGAATATGATGCTGTTTTGATTGCTTATAAAAGAAAACGGGCCGCATCAAACGGCCCGTCACATCCCGCTTTGCGGCGGGTTAAATCCGGCAAACCTGCTTAAAACTGGTGTTCACGATGCTCGAACACCCAGCTTTCGGTTAACAGGCGGTCGCCTTCTTTCAGGGCCGCACGCAAATTAACCGGGCCATTGCCATCGGGGAAAACATCAAAAACCAGTCGCCAGTAATCCTGGCCAACAACCCGCAGGCAATAGGCATTCTGGATGGCGGCATTGCTGGCCGATACATCCGGGCTGATCTTTTTGTCCTCGGTTTTGAAATTGGCAAGCTCGCCACCGGCAAAATCGATCGCATATTTAAGGCCCTTGTCCGGGCGTTTCTGCCCGGGCACACCGGCACGGCCGGTACGGCTGGCAATGGCATGACCAACATTGACCGCCCCAAACAGGCCGTCGGCCATCCAGTGCATGCGGTATTGATAGGCGCGTTCTTCCCCGGCAGGGACTTCCTCATCCGTCGTCCAATAGGCCACGATATTATCGTGGATTTCGTCGTCCGTCGGAATTTCCAAAAGCTGCACCATCCCCTTGTTCCAGTCGCCTTTGGGTTCGATCCACAAGGAAGGGCGACGGTCATAAAACACGCCGTCATCCTCGTAATTGGCAAAGCTGCGATCGCGCTGCATCAGGCCAAATCCCTTTGGCGACTGATCAACAAAGCTGCTGGTGCGCGTATGTTTGGGGTTATCAAGGGGCCGCCATAACCGTTCACCCGCGCCGGTCCAAATGGCAAGCCCGTCATTATCATGAATTTCCGGGCGCCAATCCACGGCTTCATCCCGGTTGATTTCCGAAAACCAGAACATGCTGGTCAACGGTGCAATTCCCAACCGGCGAATGGCCTGGCGGGTAAAGAACCGCACCGTAACATCCATAACAATGTCTTTGTCATTGGGCTTCTGGCAAACAATCTGCACCGCGCCCGTCAGGCTGGGGCCATCAAGCAGGGCATAAATATGCAACCCGCCATCATGAGTGGGTTCCAGCCAGAATTCGGTAAAGCGGGGAAATTCCTCGCTGCCATCTTCAAGGGCGGTATTAACCGCTACCGCGCGCGCCGAAAGGCCATACTGGTCCAGCGGCCCGGCCGACCGGAAATAGGACGCCCCCATAAAAGCCAGCCAGTCGCGCGAATGATCCTTGTCATAAAGGGCGCGAAAACCGCCCCAACCGGCATCGCCCGGAATATCCCCTGCCTGGATATCTCCCTTATAGGTAAAGGCGGATGGGTCATATTCCACTTCCTGCGCCTGCCCGTCTTCGACGGTATAAATGCGCACCTTTTCCTGTGTGCCCCGGTTCTGGTGGAAAGGTGCTATGGGCGGCACACCATCCTGGTTCCACCATAGGGACTTTTCCGTATCAAAACGGATCTGCTGATAGGCATCATAATCAACGCGCGACAGCACATTTTTCAGGGCATCGGAAACAACAGGCGGCTGATAGGGCTGTTTGGCCTGTTCGCGTGCCCAGCCAATAACGCCTTCAAATGAAAACGGCTTTTTTTCACCGCGCGGCAGGCTTTTGTCCCCGGCAGCAAAGGCGCGCGGCACCCCACCGGGGATCAAACCGGCAACCACCGCCGCACTGACATAACCCATAAATTTGCGCCGTCCCATATTCACGCCCATCAAGCGACCTTCACCTGCAAAATTCCGTTTCGTCATTCACTTATCATCAGGCAGGGCCAAATAACCCGGCCCGACCCGCCATTAATGCCCGCCCAATCCGGCAGCGCACCGGCATATGCCCCTAAAAAATGGCAATGACAGGGCCGGTTTTGGCACCGCAGCCCTGTTTTGCAAACGCGGTCCTGCGGCATCTGGTTCCGTAGCGTATCGTCTGGCTGTTAACCGGTTCACGCTGCGCCATGCACATATGCCAATTTAACAACCAGTTTTAACCTTAAACAAAAATGTGCATAAAATTTAATCTTTGCCCTGTCGCCCAATTGCGCCCGGTGTGTTAAGCTTTGCTTCTGGCGTCAACAACATACTGTTTTCACAACCTTTTGCGAGATATATGCAACATCTGACCGGACTTGTCGTTTTTACCGACCTGGATGGCACCCTTCTGGATCATGACGATTATTCCTGGGAGGCCGCCCGCCCCGCACTTGTGCGGCTGCATGAAAACGACATTCCCGTATTGGCAATATCCTCCAAAACCCTGGCCGAATTGCGCGCCATAAATAACCGGCACCATCTGTTTGCTGGGTTAATTGGTGAAAATGGCGGCGCCATTGAAATTGGCAGCGACCTGCGCCAGCCCGGCCCCGCCACCCAAACCATCGATGATGCGCGCGCAGCCATTGCCAGGGCTGTTTCCATCCCGGTTGCCAGTTTTCGCACCAGCAACGCCGATGCCATTGCAACCGCCACCGGCCTGGCAAAAACCGACGCAGCCCTTGCCGGTGATCGTAATTGTTCGGACCCGTTAATATGGCAGCCAAGCAGCGATGACATTGCCATTGCCGAAAAAATCGCCCGTGATTTTGGCTTGAAACTGGTGAAAGGCGGCCGGTTTTACACACTGTGCGGCGAAACCGACAAAGGCCGCGCCATGCAAACCGCCATTTCCATGTTGCAGGAACAGCAAAAACTGCCTGCCAAGCGTTCAGAAATTACCAGCATCGCCCTTGGCGATTCCCCCAACGATGCCGGAATGCTGGCCCATGCCGACATTGCGGTTCAAATCCCGGTCAAACACGGACCAGTTCCCCAACTTGACCTGGGCGGAAAAACAGCCCGCCTGGCCCCGGCACCGGGACCACAAGGCTGGAACCAGTCACTTCACGCGATACTCGACGAATTGTCGCAAACGCCAACAGCAATAACAAAAGCGAGGTAAAAATGGCCGATTTTCATCAGGGTGGCCCGATTACAACCCTTCATTCCATCATTGATCGTGACCCGGAAGAACTCGCTTATGAAATGACGGCATTTGCCCGATCCCGCCGTCAGACCCTTATTTTGCCGTGCCTGTATTCCGAACTGGAAACACCGGCCATGACCACCATTCTCGAAGGGTTGAAAAAGGCCACATATCTTGACCAGATCGTGGTGGGCCTGGACCGGGCCAATGAAACCCAATACGCCTATGCCCGTGAATTTTTCAAAGACCTGCCGCAACGCACCCGCATCCTCTGGAATGATGGCCCGCGCCTGCGCGCCGTTCATGACCGGCTGGCAAATTACGACCTTGCCCGTTACGAACCCGGCAAGGGCCGCAATGTATGGTATTGCATGGGTTATACACTGGCAACCGGGCGCAGTTCGGTTATTGGTATTCATGATTGCGATATTGCCACCTATACGCCCGACCTGCCGGCACGCCTGATGTACCCTATCGCCAACCCGGCCTTTAATTTCGCCTTTGCCAAGGGTTATTATGCCCGTGTGGCGGGCGGCACGCTGAAGGGCCGTGTTTGCCGCCTGTTTGTCACCCCGCTTATTCGCGCGTTAAAGCAGGTGGTCGGCAAAACCGACTTTTTGAATTATCTGGATTGTTTCCGCTATTCGTTATCGGGCGAAATTGCCATTCGCACCGATGTTGCCTATGGCCTGCGTGTGGCGTCCGACTGGGGGCTGGAAGTTTCGATGCTCTCGGAAATGTATCGTAACCACACCGTCCACCGGCTGGCCCAGGTCGATATCGCCGATATTTACGACCATAAACACCGCGAATTTGACCCTGCCGAAAAGGATGATGGCCTGTCACGCATGGCAAGCGACATTGCCAAATCGCTGTTTCGCAAGCTTGCCACCCAGGGCACGGTTTTCTCGCACGAAACTTTCCGCACGCTAAAAGCCACCTATTACCGCACCGCACTTGACCTGATCGAACAATACCGCGCCGATGCCCTGTTTAACGGCCTTAAAATCAACCGCGACGAAGAAGAAAAATGTGTCGAGGTTCTGGCCGAGGTCATCATCAGTGCCGGACAGCATTACCTGGATAACCCGCTTGAAAGCCCGTTCATCCCAAGCTGGCAGCGCGTCGAAAGTGCGATGGATGACATTTTCGAGCAGCTTTCCGCCGCCGTCGAAGATGACCTGAATGACAGCGACATTGGCAAATCTGCCTGATTGCCAACGACACCAAACTGCCAAAACAACAAGGCCGGGCAAATCACTGCCCGGCCTTTATCATTCGCAACAAGCAGCATAAAACCACGCGATCTTGATGCCGGTTAGCTTTGCGGCACAAAGAAGCTGCGCATATGCGCCATATAGGCCGCTTCGCCCTTATGAAGGCGGGCATCAACAAAACCGCGCGCATCATCGCCAACGTAATATCGCAGCTGGCTGGAACCATCTGTTGCGGCCTGCGCGATAAAACCAGCAACATAATCCGCATCCATCAGACGGCCACCGCCCATTTTGCCAAACAGGGCGGTCATTTGCTGCTGAAAATCGTGATAATCATCCAAGCCTGCACCTTGCGCAAATTCCTGGGCGGACCGGTCATGGAACGATGTTTCCGCAACCCCACCATGGGGAATAACCAGTTTCACGCCAATGCCCTGCGATGCCAGCTCATAGGAAACGGCTTCGCTAAATCCTTCCAGGGCAAATTTGCTGGCGCAATAGGCCGAAATCATCGGCAGGCCAAAAACACCCGCCCCCGAACTGACATTGATCACCAAGCCGCTTTTACGCGCACGAAAATTCGGCAACGCTGCGCGCATCACATCCATCACACCAAACAGATTTACCTGAAACTGTGTTTCGATCTGGTCCGTGCTTAATCCTTCAAACAGGCCATATTGGCCAAAACCTGCATTATTCACCAGCACGTCAAGCTGGCCGAATTTGGCGATACCGGCCTCAATGGCGGCGTCAATACTGGCCTTATCCTGCACATCCAGCCTTGTTACCAGCACATTGGCAAGGTTGCCCAGTTCGCTTTCCTTTTCGGGGTTGCGCATGGTGGCAACCACATTCCAGCCCAGTGCGGCAAAACGTTTCACACTGGCCCGGCCAATGCCCGACGACGTTCCGGTAATCAGAATGGTTTTCTGGCTCATTTTCAGGCTCCAACCCGTTATGCATTTAACAGGCCCTGAAAATAGGAAGGTTTTATTATCCCAATAAGCGCGATATTCTTGCACAAAGTAATGCAGGAAATCGAACAATGAACAAAGGTGGCCTACTGGAACTGCACGGGGTTGTTGCCGTTGCCGCGCACCGCAATTTTCGCGCGGCGGCGGCCGAACTTGGCCTGTCGCCATCAGCACTTAGCCACGCGATTTCCAGCCTGGAACAACGCCTTGGCGTGCGCCTGTTTAACCGCACCACGCGCAGTGTTTCCCTTACCGAAGCAGGCAGCGAATTTGTCGAACGTATCAGCCCTGCACTGGGCGATATTTCCGATGCGATGGAAATTGCCAATAAATTTCGCCAAAAACCACGCGGCACCTTACGCCTGAATACATCCGAAGGCTCCGCCCGCCTGTTTTTAATGCCGGTGGTTGCGCGCTACATTACCCAATATCCCGATATGCATGTTGATATCGTTACCGACGGCAAACTGGTTGATATTGTTGCCGGTGGTTTTGATGCCGGTATTCGCCTGCTTGAAACCGTCCCGCAGGATATGATTGCCATTCCCTGTGGCCCACCCGAACAGTTCGTGATTGTGGCTTCACCCGGCTATTTGCAAAATTGCGGCAAACCGGTCCCGCAAAACCCGGCGGATCTTGCTGCCCATGCCTGCCTGCGGCTGCGCCTGCCCAGCGGTAAAATCTATCGCTGGGAATTTGAAAAACGCGATCAGCAAATTGAAATCGATGTTTCCGGCCCCATCACGCTTGATAGTTCAAACATGATCGTCGAGGCGGCCATTGCGGGTTGCGGCATTGCCTATGTCACCCGCCATCAGGCCAGCCCGCATCTTAAAACCGGCGAACTGGTTCAACTTATGCCGGACTGGACACCACCCTTTCCCGGCCTGCACCTGTATTATCCCGGCCATCGCCACGTTCCGGCAGGTTTACGGGCCTTTATTGATGTTTTAAAAGCCAGCATCACCACCAAACCCGACAGCCCAGCACCTTATACCGGCATTGCGTCACGGTAACGCTGCAACAACCGGCTTTCCGTACGGTGACGACCATCTAGGTTGGAAATCCAGACAATCTGATAGGGTGCCAGCGTCATGATGCCATCATAATCAGGTATCACTTTACCCGAAATCAGGTCCTGCCAGCCTTCATTCATGATCAGGTTGATGCGCGACAGGTCAAGGTCCTGCGCTTCGCCCGTCAGGTTGAACACGCAAAAAATGCTTTGATCGTTCAAATGGCTTTGCCGCCAAACACCCAGCAGTTCCGACCCCAAATTAAGGGTATATTGGGTGGCATTGGGGTGAAAGGCCGGCTGCCCCTGACGAATGGACATCAGCGCGCGCAACTGCCCGAATGCCTGCTGCGGTAGGCCGGGCGTTTCAAGCACGGCCTCGGCCTCGTCCAATTGCCAGATTTTGCGGTTCAGGCGGCGCGGAATGCCGGTTTGCTGATAACCGTTCTGGTCATTTTCCGAGGCAAAAATGGACTGCACATAAATCGCCGGAATCCCTTCGAGCGACATGGCAATGGCCTGCGACATGACAAAACGTTCCAGCCCGAACATGCGTTCACCGGCAAAACTTTCGGCCAGCATGCTAAACAGCGTCACATTCAGCTCGTAAGGGCGCTGGCCACCGCCTGCCACCGAACGATAGCTGACTTCGCCACCCATTTTGCGGGCATGTTCGGTCATTTGCAGGATATCATCATCAGGCACAATATTTTCGGCCGGGCGCAACCCAATGCCGTCATGGCTGGCGGTAAAGTTGAAAAAGGTGCACCCGGCCGGGGCTGGCGGCATCGCCATAATGCATTTGCGGATATAATCCGACCGACCGCTTAGCAACGCATGCAAAATCACCGGTGGCAGCGAGAAATTATAAATCAGGTGGCCTTCATCCTGCTGGCCGAAATAGGACAGGTTTTCAACCATCGGCAGGTTGGTTTCGGTGATAAATACCAGATCAGGCGCCACCGCATTGGCCGCTAGGCGCAACGCCTTGATAATCTTGTGTGTCTGATCAGCATTGATCGACGGGGTTCCGGCCTCTTTCCAGATAAAGCCAATCGCATCAAGGCGAATAACGGTGACGCCGTGGCTGACATAATCCAGCACGATTTTCAGAATTTCGAAAAACACATCCGGGTTGCCATAATCCAGATCGACCTGGTCATAACTGAATGTGCACCAGACATTTTTGGGGCCAAGGGCCGTTTCAACCTTATTTAACAACGGATGGCTGCGCGGCCGCACCACCTGCGAAATATCGTCGCCGTCATTGGCGGTTTTAATATAGCCAACACCGGGTTCCTGCCCGGCCAAAAACTGCGCAAACCATTCATGCGATGCCGAAATATGGTTTGCCACCAGATCGGCCATCACCTTGGCATGTTTGGAAAGGTCTTCGACATCGTCCCAGGTGCCCAGTTCCGGGCGCAGCGTGGTGAAATCGGAAACGGAAAAACCATCATCGGACGTAAACGGGTGAAACGGCAAAATATGAATGCCCGGCAGCCAGTCCTTCAGCCATTTCTGGTGAAAATCGCGCAGGGATTTCAAACCCTGATAGCCATTGCGCGAAATGCTGTCGCCATAGGTGATCAAAAAGGCATCGCGCTGGTCCCATTTGCGCAAGGTTTCCTCGGCTGGTTCGGGGCCGTCGCCTTCAAGTGGCAGGTCCAGTTCCTCGAACACACGGCGCACCAGCAATGCCGGATCATGCTGTGGATACACATCGGCCAGCAAATTTCGCATTGCACTTGCAAAAGCGATCCGTCCAGACGTGCCAACAACCCGGTCCATTCGACCTCCTCAAAACAGGCGATACAATCAATTGAAACCAATCAAATAATTTTTCTGCCTATGATGCAAGCAGGGATTTGGCGCTGCCCGGCAAACAGGCACGGCAAGCCTTCTCCTTTGCCTGCATCATAGCGCCGGCAGGATCATCAACCGCAAACCGCATCCAATGCGACCTGCCATTTCATTCCTGCCGGAACGCTATTTATAACGCACAATCAGGCACATCGGGTTCATGAAGCCGACTTTTTTGTGGCGCGTGCCCCGGCCCCGACAAGGCCGTTACGGGGCAATTGTAATTTCCACCAGGGCATGGGTGCCGGTTTGCGTGATATGGGCAATGGCGCGGGTTAATGTTGCGGCCAGATCACCGGGTGCCTCAACCTTTGCTACCCAGGCCCGGCTGGCTTGCGCAACACAGGTGAAATCCGGGCTGGGCGTTAACGATGTCAACGGCATGCGATTGGCCTTTGCCGCATAGCCATCGGGATACATCCCCGTGACCGATTGGCGCACGGCCCCCCATTCATTGTTGTTCAACACCAAAATCAACACTGGCAGCGCCATGGCCTCGGCAATCTGGTGGCAGGCCGTGGGATTGGCAAACATATAGGACCCATCCCCCATGGTGGCGATCACCAGCTTTTTGCGGTCCGCCAGCGCAAAGCCCATCGCCGCAGGGAATGACCACCCCAAACCGCCTGAATGCGGTTCCTGATACCATGCCTGGTAATGATCCAGTTCCATGGGTTCCAGCGGGCAGCCCAGTTCGGAAAATACCGTTGCGCCCTTGCCCGCAATCACCGACGACAGACACTTTGCCACAAAGGCCTTGGTCATTGGTGTTTTCGCCCCATCATCGGCCAGTTTTTGGGCGGCCTTGCGGATGGGTCTGTTTTGCGCCACCACCCTTTTGCGCCGTTCTTCGCAGGCATCACGATGGTCGGTAAACCGGGGCGCCATCGCATCAGCCAATGCCAAAATAACATCGGCCGTTTCGCCCGCCAGCGAGATATCGGCGGGAAAATGCCGTGCAGGAAACCGTGAATAAAGCGGGTTCTGCCCTATCTGGATCACCTTGCAATCGGCGGGCAGCGCATGGATATCGGGCCACCAGGGGGCCAGACAATCCAGCACCAGCACAAGGTCGGCATCCTTCATGTAAACGGCGGGGTCCATACCGCCAAACATCGGGTCATTCGTCGCCATGGCTAGCTGAATGGCCCAATATTGCACCACAGGAATGCCCCACTGATTTGCCATTTGCGACAGGGTGCTAAAGCCTTCCGCACTGCCTGCCCCGCGCTGGGCAATAATCAGCGGGCGTTTTGCCTGTGCCAGCATGTCGGCGGCCTGTTCCAGCTGGTCGCGTGGCGGGGCAATGCGCACGGGCTGCACCCGTGATGGCGCATCAATGCCCGTATCATCACAGGTTTCACACAGCACTTCGCGCGGCAGGCTCATATAAACCGGGCCTTTGGGCACCGAACAGGCAATGGCATAGGCACGATCGACCATTTCGGGCACCTGTTCGGGAAATTTCAGTTCGTAATCCCATTTCACCGCTTCACGCACCAGCGCGGTTTGATCGCGCATTTCCTGGCCCCAGCCAATGGGAACGGTGCGCGCACCCAGCCTGCCCTGCTCCATGACCGGAGTCCGACCGGAAAATAGCAGCATCGGCACATGTTCGGTCGCGGCATTAATCGCACCAATCGCACAATTGGCCAGCCCGACATTGGTATGCGCCATCACCGCCTGCGCCCGGCCCGTTGCCAGATAATACCCGTATGCCATGCCCATGGCCGCATTTTCGTGCGGCATGATCAGGGCTTCAGGCAGGGGAATATCCTTTGCCGCGGCTTCGGCCAGCCCCTCAATGATCGGCGGGAAATCGGTGCCGGAATTGGCAAAAATGTAATCCACCCCCACCGCTTTTATCCGCGCCAACACAGCCCCGCCCGCCGTTAAACCTGCGCCTGCCTTCTGATCCGACATTTCACCGCCCCTTTTCATATTTCTATATTTGAAATTTAATTTACAATATAGTATATTACGTGAAATTTTCGGCCGTCAAGCAGCGGCACGGCCCCTATCTGCGTGCGCATTTTGCAAATCGGTGAAAATGGAGACGCATTCGGCGGTGGTGCAGACCAACTATTGTGGCCTTTAATGATTTGCGAGGATGGCGCTGGCACGATTGGCAGCTTGGGCCACACATACCAAAACCGCATTTTTCCAATGCATCCGCGCAGGCAACGACCCCAAAAGAAAGGCACGTCATGACTTCCCAATTGAATGGTTCGGTCCTTAAGGCCTTTCGTATTCTGGAGCTTTTTGCCGCCGGGCGCAGCGAAATGACGGCAGGAGAAGTCGCCAGGGAACTGAAAATCAACCTGATCACCGCGCACCGGTTTCTACACACCCTTGAACAGGCAGGTGCGTTGCGCATGACGGCTCGGGGTGTTTTCAGACTGGGTTATATCTTTGCCGATCTGGGAGAACGCGTTAGCCGCGAAGGCGGGCCTGCCCCGGCATTACAGCCCGTTCTGGATGACCTTGCACGCAAAACGCACGAAGCCTGCATGGCAACCCGATTTGACCATGACAAGGCCGTTTGCATAGCCAAGGCCCTGCCGGAACGCGCCCTTTATGTTGATATCCGCATTGGCAGCCAGCTTGATGCCTATTGCACCGCGCATGGCAAATTATGGCTGGCCTTTATGGAGGATGAAAAGCGCCAGGCCTATCTGGATGCCGCACGCCTTTCATCGCTGACCGCCACGACAATTACCGGTAAATCGGCCTTGATGCAGGAACTGGCGCGCATCCGCGAGGATGGCTTTGCCCTGAATGACGGCGAACGCGAAAGCGACATTTTCGCCCTCGCCGTGCCGGTCTTTAACCGCAACGGCACCATGGTCAGCGCCCTTTCAACATTTGGCAGCAACAATGCCATCGTTACACAGCGCCGGTCCGGCCTGCTGGACCAATTACGCAATGCCGCCAATGACGCGCAAACCGCCCTTTATGGCACTGGCGCCAACGCCGTTTAACCGACGCGGGCAACAAGCCGCGCACCTGCGAATTGACGAACCAGGCAGGCAGCATAAATAGGCAATCCAGTATCGCCGGGCAGGATATGGCAGCCAACCCGGCGAAAACCCAGCAATAAAACCACGTCGTTACCAGGCAGCGACACCCACAACACACACCATATCGCTGTTGCCTGGCAACACCCGTAACATCATCAACCGCTCCCAATTACCCCCCCAGCCCCATACCCGACCTTCCCGGCAAGCCGCCCTTTGACGCCGATTTTGTAAAATTCCGCCTGCCTGCCGTAACTTATTCGCCAAATCATCGCCGTTAACATTGCATCGCCTTGATCTTGGCGGCATAAAGCGAGACGAACATTTTCTGACCTGCAACACAGAAGGCCGCAATGACCCTTTCCCCGGCAGCCCTTTATCCTGATCGCTACGCCCTGTTTGACCGGGATAAATGGCAGACATTGGGGGAAGACACCGCCTTTCACCTCAGCACCGAGGATCTTGACGGCCTGCGTGGTCTGAACGACACCACCGATACCACCGACCTTGCCGAGATTTTCGCCCCCCTTGTGCATTTGATCCGCACCCATCGCGACCATTTGACCAGCCTTAAAACCGGTATGGGCAACCTTTTGGGCACGGCCCCGCGCAAGGCCCCCTATATTATCGGCGTGGCAGGCAGTGTGGCCGTAGGCAAAAGCACCTTTTGCCGTGTGTTGCGCCAGATGCTGGCACAGTCATTTGGCACGGATGGCCGGGTGGACCTGATGTGTACGGACGGGTTTTTATGGCCGCTGGCCGACCTTGAAGAACGCGGCCTTTTATCGCGCAAGGGATTTCCCGAAAGTTACGACCGCCGCACCCTGCTTGAAACGCTTGAGCGCATCAAGGACGGGGCGGAACGTGTCGAAATCCCCGTTTATTCACACGTCACCTATGATATCGACCCGGACCGCAAACAGATCATCAACAGTCCCGATATCCTGATTGTCGAAGGCTTGAACGTGCTTGAAATCAGCACTACGGGCAACCCGGCCGCATCGACCCATGCTGGCGATTATTTTGATTTCACGCTGTATCTTGATGCCGATGAAACCGATATTCGCACCTGGTATATCCACCGTTTTCTGACGCTTAAAAACAGCGTATTCCAAACGCCGGAATCCTATTTCCACCGCTATGCGCATTTAAATGATGACGAAGCCCGCACCCTGGCAGGTGAAATCTGGGCCAACATCAATGCCAAAGTGCTGGAAGAACACGTGGCCCCATCGCGTTTCCGCGCCGATGCCATCTTGCGCAAAGGAAAAGGCCACCGCGTGGAAACCGTTGCCGTGCGCAAACCCTGATCATTACAACGGGCTTAACTGGCAGCCTGCCAAGCGCCCTTAATCAGTAACATGCTACAATGTTAACGCGGGCTTTGGGGGAACCGTGGGTACATTTGCGCGAGCATTTTGCAAAGCCAAAGTAAGCCACGCACAGGAACCCGCAGGCAGGCTGGCCGTTGCGGGTTGGGATATCACGCTTGACAATTTGCTAGGCGCCTAACATATTAGCTAAATGACTAGCAAAAATGATTCACCCCCGCATGATACGCTTGGCGCATGGACCAAGCGCTGTTATTTCGCAGGCCGCGCCGCGATGGAGGCCATGCTGCGCCCCTTCGATCTGGGCTCGACCCAGTGGTATATCCTGCACCAGCTTGCCCATCACGGCCCCACCATCCAGCGCGACCTTGGGCAGCTTCTTCAGATTGAACGTTCAACACTGACCGTTATTGTCGGGGCACTTGTGCGCAAAGGACTGGTAGAGCAAGTACCAGACGAGGCCGACCAGCGGCGCAAGCTGCTGCGCCTTACACCAAGCGGTAACGCATTGTGGGACGAACTGCCTGACCTTTCCATCATCGCCACAACGGCCTTCGGCAACATCAATGACGCTGAAAAAGATGCCGCCGTACGGGTGCTTCGGCATGCGACAGAGCAGCTTAACGCCTTCATTGCCAAAGGATGCAAACCATGACGATACTTCTGACAGGGGTGACAGGCCTTGTCGGCGCACGATTGCTGCCTCGCCTGCTGGCAGCGGGCCACAATTGCCGTGCACTTGTTCGTCGCGGCAAGACCATCACGCCAGGGGCAGATACGGCGGAAGGTGACCTGTTCGATCCCGCGTCACTCGCCCCGGCGCTGGCGTCGGTTACGGCGGTTATTCACCTTGCGGCAGTGTTTCGCACACAGGACGAAGCTCTGATCTGGAAAAGCAACCTGGATGGCACCCAAAATCTGATCAAGGCCGTCGAGGCCCATGCACCCCAGGCACGTTTCATCTTTGCCAGTACCAGCAATATCTATGACAAGGACCAACCGCAGCCTGCCCGCGAGACAGACGCCGTCGCGCCAAATGCAGCGTACCCTGCCAGCAAAATTGCCGCCGAACAGGTGCTAAGGGAAAGCAGGCTGAATTGGTCGATACTGCGTTTCCCCTTCGTTTATGGTGACGGTGACGGGCATTTGGAAATGATACCGGTTCATGCCCCTACGGCCAAATGGCATCCGGCAATGCGGATGAGCACCATTCATCACCGCGACATTGCAACAGCGATGGCAATGGCGCTTGACGGGACGTTCGATGGCCAAATCATCAATATCGCCGATGACCTGCCAGCATCGATGCTTGAGCTCGCCCTGCTTGGTGGCGGACATCTTGATGGATTGGCAGAACCCTTAACCTGCCCATGGCAGTTACAGGTCGACACCACCCTCGCCCGCAGCCTTGGCTTCCGCCCCACGGTGCGAACGGTTTATCAGGCAGAACAGGAAGGGCTTCTTTGACACAGCAGGTTGCAGCGGGCTTCATGAATGGGGTGCCACGCCAATGAACGTCGATGAAAATGGCAGCGCCTGACAATCACGACCTAGGCGCGGCGCACCACACCGGGCGATGTGCCAGTGACACGCTTGAATGCCCGGCTGAATGCAGCAGCAGAGCCATAGCCCAACCGCGATGCCACCATATCAACCGACATGCGATCCCTGCTGATCCATTGGGTTGCCAGGCGCATGCGCAGATCGGTAACATAACGCAGCGGCGTTACGCCGGTAACAGCCAGAAAACGTTCCGCAAATACCGACCGCGACGCCCCCATTTCAGCCGCCATGGATGCCACCGTCCATTCACGGCCAGGATCGCGATGCAGGGCACTTAAAACCCGGCCAAGTCGCGGGTCGCGCAATGCCTCAACCCAGCCACTGGCATCGCCACAGCCACATTCCACCCAGCCCCGGACGATAGATGCCGAAACAACATCGGCCAGGCGGGTAACAATTGCGCCATAGCCTGCCCGCGCGGTGCAAACTTCGCGTTCCATGGCTTCCAGAATGGGCAGGATTTCCGGGCTGCGATCCAAAAGTGTGCCCACCTGCATGACCTGCGGCATCATGCCGATCAACGGGCTCATGCAGCCAAGGTCAAATTCCATACAGCCACTAAAAAACAGAACACCTTCGCCCTGTTTTTCGGGGTCGCAGGCGGTAATTGCATCAACCCGGCTACAGATCGGATCGGCAACAAAGCTTTCGATATCGTTGGCAGTAATATCGGGCGATGATAACAATTCGTGCGAAATACCATGGGGTAGCAAAACCGCATCGCCCGTTTGCAAGACATGCATTTGCCCGGCACTGCATCGCAGATAAACCGGCCCGCGCGCGACAAAGTGAAATTGCGCACGGGCAACATCATCGCCAAAGCGCACACCAAAGGGCGGCGACAGGCGCACGCGGCTGTAATGCAGGCCATTCAGGCGCATTCCCAGCAACAGTTCGCTTATCACGTCGGTTGTGACGCGCCCGGAATCCGCGGGGCGATTTTTTTCGGACGAATGATCAATCATTCAAGATTATCTGGCATAGATCGTCTGGATTTACCAGCCTATTTTAGGATCAATCAAAATATATCCTAAAGACAGGACCTAGATAGTAATGAACATACCAGACGCAACCACCCCCACCAACGGCGGGGCGAGCACGCCCGCCTGGGGCGCCGTGATTGCCATGACGCTTGGTGTATTCGGACTGGTCACGGCAGAATTTCTGCCAGCCAGCCTTCTGACCCCCATGGCAAGTGACCTTGCGATCAGCGAAGGTGTTGCCGGCCAGGCCGTGTCGGCCACCGCCGTCATCGCGCTGATCACCTGCCTTCTGATTGCAACCATCATCCGCAAACTTGACCGCCGTTATGTTTTGCTGGGCTTTTCGGTATTGCTGATTGCCTCGAACGTGATTGTTGCAATCGCGCCAAGCATTTCGTTTCTGATTTTGGGCCGTGTTCTGCTTGGCGTTGCGCTGGGTGGTTTCTGGACCATGTCGGCGGCCGTTGTTATGCGGCTGGTGCCCGAACATCTGGTGCCACGCGCCCTTTCCATCATGCTAAGCGGGGTTTCGGCCGCCACGGTTTTTGCCGCCCCCGTTGGCAGCTACCTTGGCGATATCGTTGGCTGGCGCAATATCTTCCTGATTGCCAGCGGCCTTGGCGTGATAGCCCTGCTGGTACAGTTTGCGACCCTGCCCAAATTGCCGCCGCGCGGCCATGGCAGCCTGCGCACCCTGTTTGAAGTGATGCTGCGTCCGCGCATGCGTTTTGGCATGGTCGCGGCAATGCTGATCTTTACCGGGCATTTTGCCATGTTTACCTATGTGCGCCCGTTCCTTGAAAACGTTACCGGCGTCGCCGTTTCCGGTGTTTCGGGCATTTTGCTGGGTTTCGGCATTGCCAATTTCTTTGGCACCTATCTTGGCGGCATGCTGCTTGAACGGTCCATGCGCCTCACCCTGGCTGTGATGCCTGTGGTTATGGGCATTGCCGGGCTTGGCCTTGCGACCATGCAGGGCGGCGCACCGCTGGCCGATGCGGCACTGGTTGCCGTTTGGGGCGTGGCATTTGGCGCAGTTCCTGTTGGCTGGTCCACCTGGATTACCCGTACCGTCCCCGACGAAGCCGAAAGCGGCGGGGGCCTGCTGGTGGCTGCCATCCAGTTTGCCATTGCACTGGGTGCGGCCCTTGGCGGGGTGGTTTACAATGCCAGCGGCGCGCTGGGCGTTTTTAGCATCAGCGGCTTTTTGCTGGTGATGGCCGGTGTTGTGGTGGCCATGGGCCTTCGCACATCCGCCGTAACCGCCGAACAGAACTGACAACCGTAAAACCGGCCTGCACTGATTAAACCGGACACGCGCAACAAGGCGCAGAAAAAAAGAAGCCCGGCCCTGTTACGGGCCGGGCCAGTCCCGGAGGGAGGTGGGTGCGAACCGCCTCGCACCGCACAACAGGTTTGCACCTGCTTGGGAAACAAAGGTCAGATCACACGGACCCGAACCGGCTGTTCATCCTGCACTTTCAGCCGGTTGCGAATGGGCCGGCCAAAAGTTTCTGACGAAATTTCAAATTCATCGCCATCCTGCACCGTAATGCCATCGGCAAAGCTAAGCGTGGCGGTACCAAAATAATGGGCATGCACATCGCCCGGGCGGCGGAACAGATCATATTTGAAATGGTGATATTCCAGATTTGCCAGTGAATGCGACATATTGTCTTCGCCGCTGACAAACTGCTTTTCCCAGATCACCTTGCCATCACGATAAATACGCGATGTACCCTCGACATGGCTGGGCAGGTCGCCCAGCAGCAATTCCGGGCCAAGCGCACAGGCACGCAATTTGGAATGCGCCAGATAAAGGTAATTTTGCCGTTCCATTACATGGTCGGAAAATTCATTGCCAATGGCATAGCCAAGGCGGACCGGCACACCTTCATCATCGATCAGGTAAATGGCGGCAATTTCGGGTTCTTCGCTGCCATCCAGGGCAAATGACGGGCTGGGAATATCCGCCCCCGGTGCCACAACAACCGATCCATCGCCCTTATAGAACCATTCGGGCTGCACACCTTTTTCGCCAGCCTTTGGTTTGCCGCCTTCGATGCCCATACGGAACATTTTCATGGAATCGGTTTCATCAGCCTGCTTGTTATCGGCCTTGTGCATATTTGCCCGCGCCGATGCCGACCCCAGATGCGTAAGCCCCGTGCCGGTTACCAGAAAATGCGCCGGGTCGCTATGCGTGATGGGCGGCAATAAACGGTTGGTATTGGCAACCGCATCATAATCAATGCGGACATCGCCCATATGGTCACGCGCCGCGGCAACCAGTGTGGTGCCATCGGCCAATGCGGCCTTGGCAAGCCCGGCAATGGAGGCAACGCCGCGCAACGGCACCAGCGTTTTGGCATCCTCGACAATTGCAACGCTTGCATTGCCGTCTTCATCACGAAATTGAACCAGTCTCATGGAATTATCCTGAACATAAACCGGCAGGGGAAAATGCCGGGCAAATCAAACAGCCGCGATTGGCAGCGGGCACAAACAGCAAGGAACGGGCGGCATTAACCGCCCGCAACCATCCCTAAACCCAGCCACCATCAACAATGAAGTTTTGCGAAGTGATCATGCGGCTTTCATCGGATGCCAAAAACAGGGCCATCCGGGCGATGTCATCGGGCATGACCTTGCTTTTCAAGCACTGGCGTTCGGCAATTTCCTTTTCGGCGGCTTCATCCACCCACAAGTCAAGCTGGCGCTGGGTCATGACCCAGCCGGGAACCAGCGTGTTCACACGAATGCCATCCTTGCCAAGGTCGCGCGCCATACCGCGCGTAAGGCCCTGCACGGCAGACTTGGCCGTGGTGTAGCCCGGCATGCCCCCCTGCCCCATCATCCAGCTGACCGAGCCAAAATTGACAATCGAACCACCGCCGGCTTCGATCATCATCGGGGCGATGGCCTGAATGGCAAAAAAGGCCGGGCGAATGTTAATAGCCTGGCGCTGGTCCCAATATTCGGGGGTAACATCCTGCCATTTGTGGCGGGTATCGTTGGCGACATTGTTTAACAGGACCGAAATGGCGCCATTCTGGGCGCTGGCATCTTTTACCGCGCGGCGCAGGGCATCGATATTGGTCAGGTCACATTCGATAAATAACGGCGCATGCGCCGATTTCGGGGCCAGTTCCTGCACCAGTTTCTGGCCTTCGTCACGCAGGATATCCACAAAGGCGACCTTGGCACCCTGTTCACAAAAGGCTTCAACCAGTGCCATGCCAATGCCGGTTGCACCTCCGGTAATAAAAACCGAGGCATCCTGAAGGCTGGTATAATGGGTTGGTTTACGGTCGGCCATGGTGGCGGTTTCTCCCTTATGCGGATCAATATGGTTTTATCGATTTCAGGAAAAACACGAAAATACGTCATCAAACCGGCCGGGGGCATATTACCGGCCATTCCGCCTATTTCCCCAACCGGCCCGTAAATTCAGCCAACCACGTTATCGAAAACGGGTTACCGGGCATGCGCAGCTGGCAGCAACACCGGGGACGGCCATAATTGATGGGCATTGAGGATTTTTCAGCGCAGGATCAACAATTACCAAAAACAGCAATATATCAATGCCTTGCACCAAAAGGGGTGACGTTTTCGCTTCCTCCTGATCGCTGGGTGCGTTTGGCACCCTTATTCTTCATACTATAACAGTAATGATCAATCCGGCGGAACCTGTCAAGACAACAGACAGGCATGTCGTAAAAACATCACGGCTTTTACCCGTGCGGGCAATGGGCTATAAACCAAAGGGGGAAACATCGTACATTCGGGTAGTGCATTGCCTGCCGGTACGCAAAGCCGGTTGACCCGACATGTTATTGCTGGTCAAATATATTCATATGATATGAATAATGTGCCCTATGGGCAAAACCAGTTGGCAAACCCGACCGCTTTGCGCGTGGCACCAAGGAAAATAACAACATGTCATCCATGTCCAGAACATATGCCAGGCGCAGCCTGCACAGCATTGTCGCCCATGATCTGGGCCGGCGCATTGTCACCGGCCAGTTGACACCGGGTGATAATTTGCCAACCGAAGCCCAGCTTAGCGAAACGCTGGATGTATCGCGCACGGCACTGCGCGAGGCGATCAAAATTCTATCGGCCAAGGGCCTGATTGAAAGCCGCCCCAAAACCGGAACCCGGGTGAAGCCCCGGCATTTCTGGAACCTTCTGGACCCTGATGTTTTATCCTGGCATTTCCCGGAGCCCGACCCGGCCTTTTTATATGGCCTGTTTGAAACCCGGCTGATCATTGAACCCAACACCGCCGCCATGGCAGCAGAACGCCGCAGCGACGCCCAGCTTGAAACCATCCGTAAGGCCTATATCGGCATGGAACAGGCCGAACCGGGCACCGAGGCGGTTTATCTGACCGACCTTGAATTTCACCAGGCCATTCTGGATGCCTCGCAAAATGATTTCATGAAATCGCTGGGCATGCTGATTGAAAGCGCGCTGATCGGGTCGTTCCGCATGTCAAGCGGCGGGCCCAAGGCACATGTGCAGTCCCTGCCCAGCCACAAGGCGGTTTATCAGGCAATTGCGGACCGTGACCCCGATGAAGCCCGCAATGTCATGCGCCAGTTGCTGCGCCAGACCATGATGCAGTTGCGCGACGAATTGGGCATGAAAGGCACCACCGACTGGGACCGCATCACCCTGTAATACGCAGTTTTTCAGCCCCGTCATATAGGACCTTTGCAAGCAGATAAATACGGGCCGCCCCACAGGGATGGAGCGGCCCGAACTGTTTTATTGATGCCGGTTTTAACTAGCCCCTGCCCGCATCCCGGAAAAGGACCGGGTGATCAGGCGTTGCAAAACGATAAAACCAAACAAAAGCCCGCCAATAACGATTTTGGTCCACCAGCTATTGAGTGACCCGTCAAAGGCGATCAATGTCTGGATCACACCCATGATGATGCCGCCAAAAAACGTTCCGGCAACAAAACCCATGCCGCCCGTAAGCAATGTGCCCCCAATAACCACGGCAGCAATGGCATCAAGCTCCACCCCGACGGCGGCAAGTGGATAGGCCGATGCGGTGTAAAAGGCAAAGACAACACCGGCCAGCGCACTGAAAACGCCGCTTAGGGTATAGACCTGAATAAGGGTGCGT
Source organism: Thalassospira marina (assembly GCF_002844375.1). Lineage (NCBI taxonomy): Bacteria > Pseudomonadati > Pseudomonadota > Alphaproteobacteria > Rhodospirillales > Thalassospiraceae > Thalassospira > Thalassospira marina. The sequence continues at coordinate 2,769,976 of NZ_CP024199.1, forward strand.
TCGACGGGAATGCCCAAAAGCTGGGCCGATTGCCGATCCCCGCCAATGGCATAAACATTGCGGCCAAAACGGGTGTAATGAGCAATAACCAGCCCGATCAAAACCGAGGCCAGCATCACCATTGCCGAAGCACTGAGCCAGCCGCGCCCCGGCAGCGGAATGCGAAAACCGGCAAAAGCACTGACGAAATCATGGGTAATGGGTACGGAATCCAGATTGATCAGAAAGCACATACCGCGCAGGAAAAACATGCCGGCCAGGGTAATGATAAAGGGCTGAATATCGAATTTGGCGATAATGAAGCCCATAAAGGCACCAAACAGCCCGCCAAAAACCAGCGATATCAGCACGGCCAGCAACGGATGCATGCCAAAGCCCGTCACCAGTTCGGCCATCAGTACGCCGACAAAGGCAATCATGGAGCCCACCGAAAGGTCGATCCCGCCGGAAAGAATCACAAAGGTCATGCCAATGGCGGTAATGATCAAAAAGGCATTGTCGGTAAGAAGATTGCCCAGCACGTAGGTATCGCTAAAGGCGCGATATTCAAACATGCCGTAACCATAAAGCAGCGCACAGACAGCAAGGGTTGCCAGCAAGGGATAATAGCGTTCATTGACCATTGCGGTTCCTCCTGCGCCAGAAATTGCCCATCATCTGCCGAGCTTTTGGGGCCTGCACCAGCAGCACGATCATGACCACGGCAGCCTTGACGATCAGGGTATATTGCGAAGGCAAACCCGAAAGCAGAATGCCGGTTCCCAGCGCCTGAATGATCAGCACACCAATCACCGTCAGCCCTAGATAAAACCGCCCGCCCATCAGCGATGCGCCCCCAACCACAACAGCCAGGATCGCATCAAGCTCCAACCACAGACCGGCATTGTTGGCATCCGCCCCGCGGATATCGGCAGCAATGATGATACCCGCCACCGCCGAACAGAACCCCGAAATAACATAGGCCAGCACCTTGATGCCGCGTGCATCAATGCCCGCCAGTCGGCTGGCGCGGGCATTGCCACCCACCGCCTCGACAAACAGGCCAAGGGCCGTTTTGCGCATCACCGCCCATAAACCGGCAATCACGATGGCGGCGATAATCACCCGCCAGGGAACACCCACCAGATAGCCGCTGCCAATGGCTTCAAAAAACGCACCATGAAAGGTTACGATTTGCCCATCGGTAATCATTTGCGCGATACCACGGCCCGCAACCATCAGGATCAGGGTGGCGATAATCGGCTGGATATCAAGGAAGGCGACCAAAATGCCATTCCACAAACCGCACAATATGCCCGCCCCCAAAGCAGCAAGGATAATGATGGCCGGTGACAGGCTGGTATCGCGGATCAGAACCGCCATTACCGCACCGGAAATGGCAATAACCGACCCCACCGACAGGTCAATACCGCGTGTGCCAATAACAATGGCCATACCCACCGCGACCAGCGCGGTTGACGCCCCGCGATGCACGATATCGACCAGCGAGCCATATAAATGCCCGTCCACGACCTTCACATTAAAAAAGGCCGGTGAAATGATGCCATTAACGATAATGACCAGCACCAGCGCAATAACCGGCCCCAGCCATTGCCGGGAAGAAAGGGAAATGGCACGCCCGTCCTTGCCGCCATTACCGGCACTGCCCCCATTACCGGAGGATTTTTTGGTGTCTTGTAATGTGGTCATCGTGCAATTGCCTCGATGATATTGTTTTGGGTAATTTCCGCACCGGAAAGCTCGGTTGCCAGTTCACGGTCACGCAAAACGGCGACCCGGTCGGCAAAGGCGACGATTTCTTCAAGTTCGGAGGATGCCACCAGCAAAGCCAGCCCCTCGTCACACAGATCCCGGATCAACTTGATGATATCGGCATGGGCGCCGACATCGATGCCACGTGTCGGTTCATCCAAAATCAGAAAAACCGGTTTTGAAACCAGCCAGCGGGCCAGAATAACCTTTTGCTGGTTACCACCCGAAAGCTGGCCAACGGGTTTTTCCCGGTCCGGGGTGGCGATACCAAGGGCCGCGATCATGTCATCGGCGAATTTATCCTGATCGGCGCGGGGAATGGGGCGTAGCCAGCCACGCCGCCCCTGCAGGGCCAGGGCGATATTTTCGCGAACACCAAGTTCGGGCACGATGCCATCCTGTTTGCGGTCTTCCGGGCACAGGCCGAACCCTGCACGAATGGCCTGGCGCGGGGACCTTAACAAAACCGGTTTGTCATCAAGAAATACCAGCCCGCTATCGGCGCGATGCGCACCAAATACCAGTTCGGCAAGTTCCGTCCGCCCTGATCCCAGCAAACCGGCAAGGCCGACAATTTCGCCACCAGAAAGTTCCAGTGAAACAGGTTTCAACACCCGCTTCTTGCCCAGATTTTTAATTTGAATGCGATTGCCGCGATCCTTGGGCGTGTCCGACGCATGATGGCGGTGCGAACTGATTTCCGCCAGTTCCCGGCCCAGCATATGATTGATCAGATCGATTTGGGGGAGTTGCGCGGTTTCAAAGGTGCCAACAAGGCGGCCATTGCGCAAAACCGTGATGCGGTCTGTGACCTCATAGACCTGATCGAGAAAATGGGTGACAAAAACAATGCCCAGGCCCTTGGCCTTAAGCGCGCGCATAATGCCAAACAGCGTCCTGATCTCGTCCGCATCCAGCGACGCGGTGGGTTCATCCAGGATCAGAACCCGCGCATCAAGGGCAACGGCACGCGCAATTGCCACCAATTGCTGGATCGCCACCGAATAGGAACCAAGTGCGCGGTTGATATCAATATCCAGCCCCAGTGTTTTTAGCGCCTGGCGCGCATCTTCAGCAGTTTTTTTCCATGAAATCAGGCCAAACTTGCGGGTCTGGCGTTCCAGCATCAGGTTTTCGGCGACCGAAAGGGTCGGCACCAGATTGACTTCCTGAAAAACCGTGGAAATGCCCAGTTGCTGCGCCTCGCCGGGATGGCCCGGATGAATTTCGCGCCCATCAAGGGTAACGGTGCCAGCATCGCGCGGATGCACCCCGGTTATCACCTTGATCAGGGTCGACTTGCCCGCGCCATTTTCCCCGAGAAGAGCGTGAATTTCGCCGGAATTTAGCGAAAAATCAACGTCCTGCAGGGCTTTGACGCCGGGAAAGAACTTCCCCACACCGCGCGCAGACAGCACGGTTTGTGCCCGATCTGCCATATGATCCTCCCTGATCTGTCAGGCTGTTGCGCAAAAGGCGTGCCCCCGTTTTTCAAAGGACACGCCATTACGCCAGCCATCAGGCCGGGTGTTTTTCACCCGGCACGATTGTCAGCTACCGCTGCGTTTTTTGTATTCTTCGGCCGCCGTATCAGGCAGGTAAAGCGGACCATTCGCCTTGATCCATTTCGGCACATCCTTGCCATCCATCGAAGCCTTGATGGCATCAAATGCCGGTGCACCCAGATGCGGGTTCAGTTCGATCGAGGCATTGGTGTCGCCATCGGCCATGGCTTTGAAAATGTCGGGAACACCATCGATCGATACGATCAGGATATCCTTGCCCGGTTCCAGCCCGGCTTCCTTGATCGCCTGGACAGCACCCAGCGCCATATCGTCATTATGGGCGTAAACGGCACAAATGTTTTTGCCGCCATTTTCCGCCTTCAGGAAGCTTTCCATCACTTCCTTGCCACCCGAACGGGTGAAGTCACCCGATTGCGAGCGCAGGATTTTCATGTTGGGGAAATTATCGACAATCGACTGAAAACCCGCCTTGCGGTCATTGGCAGCCGATGACCCGACCGTACCCTGCAATTCAACCAGGTCACAAACGCCATTGGTTTTCGCTGCCAGCCAGGATGCGGCCAGCGCACCTTCCTGCACGAAATCAGATGCCACCTTGGTCAGATACAGCGATTTATCGGCAGCAACCCCACGGTCAACCAGCACCACGGGGATACCGGCATCCTTGGCTTCTTTCAAAACCTGGTCCCAACCGGTTTCAACAACCGGTGCCAGCAAAATGCCATCCACGCCCTGCGCAATAAAGGAACGCACCGCCTTGATCTGGTTTTCCTGTTTTTGCTGCGCATCGGAAAATTTCAGATCAATCCCACGCTTTTCGGCCTCGGCCTTGATCGATGCGGTTTCCGATGTCCGCCAGCCGCTTTCCGACCCGATCTGGGAAAACCCGATAATCATTTCTGCCTGTGCGGCAAGCGACAATCCCATACCGATGCACATGGTTGCACCGGCAATAGCCAGCTTTTTAAGCCCTTTCATTATTTCCTCCCTGAATTGGCCTTCTCGACAAAAGCCATATAGTATTACAATATGATTGTTACCAAGACAACGACATCAGCAACCACCAATTGAAAAGCGCAGTTTTCTGCGAATTTTTCAGGAAAAAGAAACGTCAGGGAACAGCCGGAATGACAGCGCAACACGCGGCCCAAACCATCACAACCCTAGAAAACCAAAAGATTCGCGCACGGTTTTGCAATCAGGGCGCGCGAATCATGTATTTAGGCCTGAAAAATGAAGGTAATGATCCCGTCAATATTGCATTGGGATTTTCCTATATCGGCGACTATGCCCGACAGGACAGCTATATCGGCGCAACCTGCGGGCGATATGCCAACCGCATTGCCAAGGCGCGCTATGACAACCATCATCAAAACACTGTGCAGCTGGCTGCCAATGAAGGCGAAAACCTGCTGCATGGCGGGCCGGAAGGGTTTGATCGCCGGATATGGATGGTGATGGAAGAAACCGCCAGCAGCGTGGTTTATGCCCTGTCATCGCCTGATGGCGACCAGGGTTTTCCCGGTAACCTGCATTGCACGGTACGATATGAACTTGCTGGCAACAGCCTGCGATGTGAAATTTCGGCCACCTGCGATGCGCCGACCATCGTGAATATGACCAATCACAGTTACTGGAATCTTTCGGGTCGGTTTGATGGCAGTGCCGCCGATCACGAATTGCAAATCCATGCCGACCAATACCTGCCCGTCGATAATGGCCTTATTCCCCTGCCCGGCCGGGCAGAGGTAACCGGCACAACATTTGATTTTCGCACCCCGCGCGCCATTGCCTCGCCCGAGGAATTACAGGCGGGTAAAATCATCGAATATGACCATAATTTCTGCCTGAGCGGGCGGCGCGGTACTTTGCGCAAAATTGCCAGCCTGTTTCATGCCCCCACCAACCGTCGGCTGACCCTTTCAAGCACCGAGGCAGGGTTACAGTTTTACCCGGCGCGCCATTTTACGCCCGATATGACATCGCAGGATGGCAAATCGCTGCATCCGCAATGCGCCATCGCGCTGGAGCCACAAACATTTCCGGACAGCCCCAATCGCGATGATTTTCCATCACCGTTTTTAAATCCCGGCGATACCTATTCGCATGTCATGGTTTGGCAGATCGAAGGTTAGAAACAAACTGCTTTAACAGGCGGTCAATGGCAAAACGCCCCCCGCCTGTTGCCAGCAACACCACCAGCGGGAAAATCCACAATAACCGCTGGTCCAGCACACTGGTCGGGTCGCCATCAAAAAGCGCGCCCGACATCGCCCCATGGGCATAAATATCGACCAGCGACTGAACAATAATAAACCCGATCATGCCCAGTGCCGAAAGGCGGGTAAACACACCCAGCACAATCAGGATTGGCAGGGTAAATTCGGCCAATGTTCCTGCAATCACAATCAAATGCCAGGGGAAAAAGGCAATCGCCGCCGGGTTATAGGCGTGTGCTTCGGCCACCGCCGGAATGATCTGGGCAAAGGCCCCCGGCCCTGGCATGAAGATGCCCAATGGCCCCATGCCAGGTTTGGTCATGGCGCTGTTCAGATAATAGGGCCACAAGACCGCAGCAAAAACCAGACGCGCGCCCAACCCGCCCAACCATACATCCCAATGGCTGCGAAATATATCGCCCCATCGGGTGATTTGGGTGCTCAGCCTTGCCGTTATCTGCATGTTCAAAGCCCGTCTTCCCCCAGGGTAAATGCACCAAACATCCCCGATGCCAGCAATTGGGCAAAAACCGGGGTGACATCAAAATTGGCATCCTGTGCCAGTGCGGTTTCATAGGCTGCACCAACGCTTTGCCCTGCCAGCAATTGGCGGGCAAATTCGACCCCGGCGCCTCCAAGGCAGGCCTGTTTTAGGGTGTAGTGCGGGCGGGAGATCAAAACCGCTTCGGCCCGGTTGGCAATTTGCACCGGCCCGCTGTTATGTACCGCCCCGCCCTGCTGGCGTTCCGGCTGGTTGGCCTGCCAGATGGCATGAATGGGAAACTGCGATACCACCAATTTCACTGCCGGGTGAACGGCAAAGCACAACATTGCCAGCCTGTCTTCATACCCGACAAGGGACGCGGCATTTATCGCCGGGGCATCCGCCGCATGAAGCACTTCCAGCCGGGCGCGTTCAAGACGGGCGATATCGGGCAGATAGGGCAATTTTGCCGCCACCGCATGTTCCGCCAGGAAACCGGGAAAGCCCGCACCATAAAGCGCAAGCGATGGCAGGCGGTGATTTTCGGTGCGCATATATTCGCCCGCCAGCCCGTAAAAAAACCCATCGCCCACCAGTGATTTTATTACCGGATAGGCTGCTGCCAAGGCTTCCTGCAGGCCACGATGAACATTGTTGCGATAAATGGCAAACCGGCGCGCAGCCCTGTCATTCAACCCGGCGGGATGCGCCGTTGGGTCGTGATCCATCAGGGCAAGGCTAAACGCATGATGAAAGTCGCCTTCAGCATCAGGCATGGTGGTGGTGGCATGCGATAAAACACCGGCGCGTGCCGCGTTCTGATTGCTCATGACGCCACCTTTTGCGCCAAAATATCGGCCCTGTCACCAAGGCCATCCAGAATGGCGTTGGCCTGCTTCGCCTCGCGGGCAAGGGTTTGCCAATCGGGCACGTCATTGTCCCATTCGATCAGGGTTGGGGTGGCACCAATACGTTCCACCAGCCGCCGATACAGCGCCCAAACCGGGTCTGCCACCGGGCGGGAATGGGTATCAATCAGCACGTTATCACTGGTATCGGCATCCTGTTCATGCCCGGCCAGGTGGATTTCGCCGATCAAATCGGCAGGCAGCACATCGACATAATCCCGGCCATCAAAACCCAGATTATGGGCACTGATGAAAATGTTGTTCACATCAATCAGCAACCCGCAGCCCGACTGGCGTGCCGCCTGAATGATAAAGTCGGTTTCGGGCATCGAATTTTGCGGCAGTGCCAGATACGAAGTAGGATTTTCGATCAGGATGCGCTGGCCAATGGCGTTTTGCACCTGGTCAATCGCATCGACAAGATGGCGCAACGACGCTGTTGTTAATGGTGTCGGCAGCAGATCGGCCAGGTATTTACCATCATGGCCCGACCAGGCGATATGTTCGGAAACCTGTGCCGGTTCAAACCGGTCAACAAGTCCGCGCAAGGCGGCAAGGTGGGCTTTGTCCAACGGTTCCCACCCGCCAAGCGACAGGCCAACCCCATGCAGGGAAATGTCGAATTTCTCGCGCAATTGCGACAGCATTTTAAGGCGCGGGCCACCCGCCACCATGTAGTTTTCCGGGTGAACTTCAAACCACGATACCGGATCGGCATTTTCAAAAACGTCGCTGGCATGTTCGGCCTTAAAGCCAACACCGGCGCGCCGTGGCAAACCGGCCGATGGCGGGACATTTTTGAAAATACGGTTCTGCGGATGGTTTGGCGAAAGCTGGTGGTTCGGGTTTGTCTGTGGTGCCGTCATGATATGACTCCCCTGCCCATGATAAAAGAAAAGCCCGGTGCGCCAGATCGCTGGCACACCGGGAAAATGGCTTACATTTCCGGCAGATCGCGGTCGAGCTTGGTCAGGCTGCCATGAACCATGCGGCCATCGGCAGTGGTGAAGGTCATTTCTTCACAGGTGCCAGCCGGAACCAGCTTCCAGGAATTACCCTGATAATCGACCTTGGAAGTACCGGCACAGGTCGTGCCCGGACCAGCGGCGCATTCGTTCTGGCCAGCCATGGAAACACCAAAGCATTTTTCCTGGTCACCCGCTGCCGATGCGTCAGCGGCGGCCATCGTCAATCCGGCAGAAAGTGCGGCTGCCAATACAAGTGCGTTTTTCATTTGCTTTTCCCTTTTTAAAAATTCCCGACGTTACATGTCACAAGCGGTCTTTCCAATTCGCTGTGACAACCCGGTGATAGCAACCGCAAGGCACCCCGTCATCGCAACAACTGCACACAGCGCATCAACACGGTGTGAGGATAAATCCGTTTAAATTCACACCATTGTGAGAGAAACCAGCACCAAACAAGCCAGCCTGTTTTCCAGTCACGATAAAAACCCAGCCCGATTCACGAAACGCAACATCAACCCAAGGTTACGAATGGTGCATTACCAGCACGCATGGCTGCATCGCCTTTTTGCCGGGCATGTCGTGGTTCGGCAGTTTTGGAAAAGCGCGGAAAATATTGGAATAACCGTTTTAAAACCATCACTTCCGGCCGGCTGCATGGTCGGTTTTGGGCATGCTTTTTTCCGGTTCATTTCCCTTTCTTAATTCGCGTCAAACGCGCCAGCGCAAATTCCGCTTGACCGTTAAATTACAATCATCATTTAATCACGTTAAATTATGAACATCATTTATTGGCATTTAAACGCCATCTGAAAGGATCACGAATGCGTTATCACCTGTTAGGCAAACATACCGGTTTGCGGATTTCGGAACTGGCATTGGGCACTGGTGCATTTGGCAAAGGCTGGGGATATGGCACCGATCTGGAAGAATCAGGCCGGATTTTGGGCCGATATCTGGATGCCGGGGGCAATTTTATCGATACGGCCGACTCTTATCAGTTTGGTGATTCGGAAGAATGGCTGGGGAAACTGATCACATCGAACCGCAATGACATCGTGCTGGCCAGCAAATACACGATGGGCGCAAGTGCCCAGGGCACATTGGCCGGTAGCGGCAATAGCCGCAAAAACATGGTGATGTCGCTGGAAGCCAGCCTGAAGCGCCTTAATACCGACCATCTTGATATTTTCTGGGTTCATTTCAGCGATAATATGACACCGGGCGAAGAAATTCTGCGCGGGTTCGAGGACCTCGCCCGGGCCGGTAAAATTCTTTATGCCGGGCTTTCGGATTTTCCGGCATGGCGGGTATCGCGCATGGCGACCCTTGCCGAACTGCGCAACACATTACCCATTGCCGCCATTCAGGTTGAACACAGCCTGGTTCAACGTAGCACCGAACATGAATTGCTGCCCATGGCCGATGCCCTTGGTTTGGCAACGCTGGCATGGTCCCCGCTGGGCGGTGGCATGTTAACGGGCAAATATCGCAATGGTGAAAAAGGCCGGGCCGAAGGCCTTGGCGGGCGTGTATTTCAGCCTGAAAACAGTGCGCAGCGCACCGCAATCCTTGATACGGTATTGGCAATTGCCAGTGAAAAAGGTGCAACACCGGGCCAGGTTGCCATTGCCTGGGTTGCCGCCAAAGGCTCCCTTCCCATTATCGGTCCGCGCACGCTGGCCCAGCTTGACGATAATCTGGGGGCGGCTGAACTGGTGCTAAGCATCGATGAAATTGCCCGCCTGGATGACGCAAGCGCGATTGCCCCGATTTTCCCGCACAGCATGATCAATAGTGAACCGCTGCGTAATCTTGCGACCGGCGGAAAACTGTCACAGGTGCACATGCCGACCCAAACCGTTGCCTGACCACCCCTTTCCCTTTACCGGGCCGGGCCACCTTGATACCCGGCCAGCAGGAATTTGACATGCTTGCACATTTTTTATCGCACCGTCTGGACCGGCGGAACATCCATTATGGCTGGGTCATGGCCGCCGTAACGTTTTTGACCATGCTGGGCACCGCCGGGGCCGTGGGCGCGCCGGGGGTGTTTATCGTCCCGCTTGAAAAACAGTTTGGCTGGGATGCTGCCGAAATTTCATCGGCACTTGCCATTCGTTTTGCCCTGTTTGGCATGATCGGCCCCTTTGCAGCTGCCTTCATGAACCGCTTTGGTGTGCGCAAGGTAGTGATGGCATCGCTGCTGATTGTGCTGTGTGGCCTGTTATCGTCACTCGCGATGACGCAACTTTGGCAATTGGTGCTGTTATGGGGTGTTGTTGTGGGCCTTGGCACCGGGCTTACGGCCATTGTTTTGGGGGCAACGGTTGCCACGCGCTGGTTCCATGCCCGGCGCGGGCTGGTGATTGGGTTGCTTACGGCCAGTTCAGCCACTGGCCAATTGGTGTTTCTGCCCATTCTTGCCCGTGTGACAGACCAGTATGGCTGGCAGGCGGCATTGGCGCTGATCTGTTCATTCCTGGCATTTGTTGCCTTTTGTGTCTGGCTTTTGATGCATAATCACCCGGCAGATGTGAACCTGCCTGCTTACGGGGCGGATGACGTAACACCACTGCCCAGCCGAAACAGCAGTCTGGGCCAATTGATGCTTTCGCCCATCACCATCCTGCGCGAGGCAGCACGAACACGTGCCTTCTGGATTTTGTTCATCAGCTTTTTTATCTGTGGTGCCAGCACCAACGGCCTGATCCAGACCCATTTTATCGCACTTTGCGGCGATTACAGCATTGCCGCCGTGGCCGCTGCCAGCATGCTCGCCATGATGGGGATTTTCGATTTTTTCGGCACCATCGGGTCGGGCTGGCTATCAGACCGGTTTGACAGCCGGAAACTTCTGTTCACCTATTATGGCCTGCGTGGGCTGTCGCTGGTTTACCTGCCGTTTTCGGACTTCACGCTTTATAGCCTGTCGATCTTTGCAATTTTTTATGGCCTTGACTGGATTGCCACCGTGCCACCCACGGTAAAGCTGGTGGCGCAAAATTTTGGCGGCATCAAAACCAATGTGGTTTTCGGCTGGATCTTTGCCGGCCACCAGTTAGGTGCGGCCAGTGCGGCCTTTGGCGGTGGTTTGGCCCGCACAACATATAACAGCTACCTGCCCGCCTTTTTCACCGCCGGAATCCTGTGCATTGCAGCGGCCCTTATGATCCTGCTGATGAAAGAAGCCGCCAGCGAAACCACGCCCCCAAAACAGGCAACCGCAAACAGCTAAAACCCGGCACCTGACGAAAACCGGCACAACCTGACAAAGGCCCGATCATCACTGATCGGGCCTTTGTGCGTTTCAGGGTACGCCCATGCACCCTGCCTGTTCAGCAAAATTGAACACTGTCTTTAATTATCACCACCTTCTGCCAACCGATCTTTTTTCAAATACTGATCAAAACGCGCAACGCCCCTGTTGAGGCTTTCTGCAGCGCAACACTGCCAGAACCGAGATCAGATTTATGAAAAAGATTGTCCTGCCTGCGGTCCTGCTTTTGACAACGCCATGTTCTATTCACCCGCTTTGGGCGGCAGAAGATTTAACGCCAGCATCTGCCTTTCAAAACATCCCGGATGACCATCAACGAAGCCTGAAATTGTTCGAAGAAATGGCAAAGGTGCTGACCAGCCCGCGCTGCCTGAATTGCCATCCCGTAAAAGGCGGGCCAACGCAGGGCGACGATATGCATCCGCATAATCCACCCATGGTGCGCGGTGATGGCGATTTTGGCCCACCTGGCATGCATTGTTCAACATGCCATGGCAGCCAGAATGTCGATTTCGCCGGAATATCAGGCTCCATCCCCGGGCATGAACCCTGGCAGCTCGCCCCGGTATCAATGGGCTGGCAGGGATTATCCATCGGCGAAATCTGCCGATCTATCAAAGACCCCAACCATAATGGTGATCGCACCCTGGAAGAATTGATCACCCATCATTCGGAAGACGGACTGGTTGGATGGGCTTGGCATCCGGGGGCCGGGCGCACACCGGCACCCGGCACGCAGGTGCAATTTGGCGAACTGACACGTGCGTGGGTCGAAACTGGTGCTGCATGCCCGGACTGATCGCCACCTCTCCCCACTTGCATCCACACGGGAATACGAACGCCATGATTTACGAGCTTAACATTAATAAGCAGACCTATCAGATAGAGGCCGACGCAGACACGCCGCTTTTATGGGTGTTACGCGATATCCTTGGCCTGACAGATACAAAATTTGGCTGCGGCGCAGGTTTGTGCGGTGCCTGCACCGTTCATATTGATGGCATGGCGCAGCGGGCCTGCCTTACCCCGATATCAGAGGTAACAGATGCCGAAATTTTGACCCTTGCGGGTATTTTGGAAACCGAAACAGGCAAGAAGCTCCAGCAAGCATGGAACGACCTTGATGTCGTCCAATGCGGGTATTGCCAGCCAGGTCAAATCATGTCGGCGGCCGCACTTCTAGAAGAAACGGGCAAACCCTCTGATCAGGATATCAGCAATTCGATGGCAGGAAATATATGCAGATGCGGCACTTATGACCGTATTCGCCAGGCCATTCATCATGCCGCAAGCATAGAGCTGCCACACACGATGGAACCCGCAAAATGACAAAGCCCCAAACATCACCTGTTCGTATTTCACGACGCTTGTTTCTGTTTGGCGGCGCCGCTGTGGGGGCAGGAATTGCGATTGGCATGAATATCCCGCTTGCGATGGCACAGGCTGAGACCTCCAAAACCGGGTCGTTTGAGCCCAATGCGTTTCTTCGTATAGAGGCAGACGGCGATATCATCATTGTGATGCCCTATGTTGAAATGGGCCAGGGCATTTATACGACCGTTGCGATGCTGATCGCCGAGGAACTTGATATCGGCCTGGAACACATCAGGGTTGAACATGCCCCTGCCGACGCCAAACGATATGCCAACCCGATTATGGGCGATCAGGAAACCGATGGTTCAACCTCGCTCAGGGCAGCGTGGCTTCCCATGCGCGAAGCTGGCGCGACAGCACGATTTATGCTGATACAGGCCGCAGCATCGCAATGGGCAGTGAACCCGCAAGATTGCCACACAGATAACGGGCATGTTTTTGCGCCTGATGGTTCATCGCTTTCATACGCGGCCCTTGCCCCGGCAGCCGCAACACGGGGCACCATCCCCAAGGATGTTCCGTTGCGCAGGGATACCAAACATCGCCTTATCGGCAAGAAAATCCATCGTGTGGATTCAGCGGACAAGGTCGCCGGAACTACCCGGTTTGGAATTGATGTTCAATTACCGGGCCTAAAGGTTGCGGCAGTTGCCATGCCGCCAGCAAGGGGGGATCGCATTGCCCATGTTACGGAAAACCATGCGCGTTCCATCCTTGGGGTGCGGGATATCGTTATTCTTGACGAGGTTGTTGGTGTTATCGCCGATCATTGGGCGGCGGCCAATAAGGGGTTGGATGCCCTTTCGATTGAATGGCAAGGCGGACCAAACAGACATTTCAGCACGGAAAACCATTTTGCCAATATGGCAAAGACAGCGGAAGAAACCGGGGTAATCGCCCATCGGGATGGAGATGAAAACGCTGTTTTCACCACCGCCACGATACGCCACACCGCAGAATACCGCATTCCGACGCTTGCACATGCGGCAATGGAACCCCTTAATTGCACGGTTCACTTGCATGGTGGGAAATGCGAAATATGGGTTGGGTCGCAGGCCCCAGCCCGCGCGCAACGCGAAGTCGCCGCCATGCTGGCATTGCCCATCGAACACGTTTTCATTCACAACCAGTATCTGGGCGGGTCATTTGGCCGACGGGCGGAAACGGATAATATTTTACAAGCCGTCAGAATTGCCCAAAAATTTGATCATCCGATTAAAGTGATCTGGAGCCGCGAGCAGGACACCCGCAATGACTGGTATCGCCCGGCTTATCTGGACCGATTGCGGGCATCCCTGAATGAGGCCGGGGAAATTGAAAGCTGGTTTCACCGGGTTGTTGGGGCATCCCCGCTTAGCCGGTGGTTGCCTGCGGCGGTTATTGACGGCAATGACCCCGATGCAACAACCAGCGCAAAGGGGCCTTATGCACTGAAAAATACCTATATCGATTTTGTCCGGCATGAAACGGATGCATTTCGGACTGGTTTCTGGCGCGGTGTTGGCACCACACACAATGTATTCACGGTCGAAAGCTTTATCGATGAACTGGCTACGCTTGCCAGGCGCGACCCGCTGGAATTCCGGCTTGCACATCTGGGTGACCCGCGGCTGATACGCGCACTTGATATGGCAAAAAATGTTTCCAACTGGGGGAAAGACTTGCCTGCCCGCCATGGCCGGGGCGTTAGCATTCTGCAGGATTTTGGCGGCACCATTCTGGTTCAAATTGCCGAAGTATATGTTGATGACAAAAACAGGATCAGCGTCCCACAGGTTTATGCCGTTGTTGATTGCGGAAAAACGGTTAACCCTGATGCCGTGATCGCCCAGATACAGGGGGGTATCAATTTCGGCCTTTCCGCCGCGCTTTATAACGAGGTCACCTTTAAAAACGGGCAGGTTCAACAAGGAAATTTTGACGATTACCCTGTTGTTAGAATGAACGATGCCCCCAAAATCGAGGTTCACGTTATTGACGAAGGTGAGCAACCTTATGGTGTTGGGGAATCTGGAACCTCGGGCATTGCACCTGCTGTGGCAAATGCCATTTTCGCCGTTACCGGCAAACGTATTCGCACTTTGCCTTTAACGCCGGAAAAACTCGCTGATTAATCCACAAAAGGCTGGTTTCAACATCAGCCTTTTGCTTTTTCCAAAAACAGACCCGCGACCCAGTCCAAGAATATCCGCACCAATGGCGAGTTTTTTCGGGAACTGGAAAATACGCCGTAAACCGGGGTGCTTATCTGTCCATGCCCTGGAAAAAGCTGCACCAATTCGCCCGATTGCAGGTAGGGGCGCACCAGGAAATCGGCCAGCCGGACAATCCCGTGCCCCTGTAATGCCAACGAAAGATACTCCCGTGTATCATTCACCGCGAAATGCGCATTCACAGGGATATCACGCCACTCACTATCGATCAGAAATGGCCATTTTTCGCCTGAATACATCGCCCGGTAAAAGTACCCGATCACGTCATGATCAGAAATATCCGCCGGATCGGTGATTTCACCGGCGCGCGCAAGATAGGACGGAGATGCACAAACCAGCCAGTCAAAGGTCGCAAGCCGGCGTGAAATCAGGGATGAATCAACAAGTTCACCGGTGCGAATGACGCAATCTATCCCATCAGCAATGATATCGTGTTGACGGTCGCTAATGCCCATCACCAGTTCTATTGCTGGATATGCTTCACGAAAGGCAGAAAGGGCTGGTGTGATAACAGAATTCGCGATTGATGTTGGCATATCCACACGAAGAACACCGTGCAGGTTATCCACCGCCTGTCGGGTTTCCGTTTCTGCCGCTTCAACATCTTCAAGAATGCTTCGGCAACGATGGAAATAGGCAAGGCCTTCTGGCGTTACCGTAATGCCGCGGGTGGAACGCAGCAACAATGCCGTTCGCAAATGGTCCTCCAATTGCGAAACGGTCATTGAAACAGTCGCACTTGATACGTCAAGGGTTTCTGCTGCTTTGCGCAGACTGCCTGTTTCCACCACCCTGGCATAGACCCGCATCGCCCTAAACAGATCCATGATTTTCCACTCGTTTCTTTGATACGTCGCGTATCACGCCGTTGCCATCATGCCCCGGCATACGCGACCCAGCCCTTGAAGCTTAACCCGGCATAAAACAGGCTGACATTTTCAAAGCCGGCTTCGCGCAGCATGGCTTCTTCCTCTTGCGGGGAAAGAATTGTCAGTCTGGTGGCGATGGCTTCGCAGGCCGCCTCGACTTTGTCAGGGCTCGTGCCGGCAAAGGCAACGTGGCGCGCAATCCAAAGCGACCGTTCGGGTTCTTCCTGGGGAAAGCTGATATGGGCCAATACCAGTGGCGCACCCTTGCGCATACGGGAATGTATGCTTTTAAGGGTTGGCAAGCGTTGGTCGCGCGCGATGAAATGAAAGGTCAGCAAACATAATGCCCCATCAAACGGGCCATCGGGGGCATCATCGATATAACCATGATGCAGACTAACCCGGCTTTCGTGGGCAACCACGGTTTCACGCGCAAGTGCGAGCATATCTGCCGATGGATCAACACCATCAAACCGCCAGCCCGCATGCTGGTCCGCCAGCATTTCAAGTTCCAGCCCGCCGCCAGCCCCCAATACCAGCAACCGCCCCGTATCGGGCATTCGTTCGGCAAGCAGTTGCGATGACATTTTATGCAAGCCATCAAACCCGGGGACCTGGCGCGGCGGCCCCTGATTGTAATTTTGCGCGGCCGTACCTTTAAAGGGTGTCTGGGTCATCACGTTCCTGTCTGGCTGTAAAACATTTCAAGCCCTAATAGGTAGCCTGATTCGTCCTTACAGCAACGGGAAGGATGGGTCAGATATCAGGAATATCTGATGGCACCCTGGGATTTTCGGGCCGAAACTGTTTCGGCAACAGAAATCACCAAAACACAGATAGACATCAAAACCACGGAAATGGCCGATGCAGCAGGTAGGTCACTCCCCGTTTCGGCAATTTTAGAATATAGCACGAGAGGTAAAATATTGACCTGCGTCCCCACCAGCGCCAGCGCCGTTCCATATGCACCAAATGCAACAGCCGATGTCAGGCAAAATGCGGAAACGAAACCGGGAACCAGTTGAGGCAAAAGAATATCAAAATGTGCTCGAAAGCCTGACGCCCCCATGGTTTTCGCAGCCTGAATCTGACTTCTGTCAAAATTGATCAGGGGCGGCAGCAGGATCATGACCACACGCGGGATCAGATAATAGGAATAGGCAAAACCCAATCCAATTGGTGAAAATATCAACCCGCCAACAACAGCAGGGTCCGCCCCCAGCTCAGCCAGCAACATCGTTACAAACCCTGCCCGACCGAAGGTTAGAATGAAACCATAGGCAATAATCAATCCTGAAAATGTCAGCGGCAAAGAAATCAGAAACATCAAAACCGTACGAAAACGTTCCGATTTTTGTGAGATATGCAGTGATACAAAATAGCCGACAAACAGGGAAAAAAGCGGCGCCGCCAGGCCGATAACAAAACTGCCCCGTAACCCTGCCCAGAACACCGGATCGGAGACGACCCTGCCATAGGCAGAGCCACCATCCGAAAACGAGTCAATCACAACAAATATCAAAGGCAGAACGAAAAACGCCCCAAGAAACACCGTCGCGGGTAATGCCAGCCAGAGCAACGTGCCCTTTTGACGTCCAACCATGATTTTCGTTCTCCGCGTCGATGTTTCTGTGGTGTGTGAGGATTTTTTTATTTGCCAAGAACAGCTTTGGACCAGCCTGTATCGATTTCCGCCTTCAGCGCTGTGGCCTTGACGATATCGATCGGGCGGATCTGCGGTGCATCGGGCATTTTTTCCGCCACATCAGCCGAAAGCTTCACCCCCGGTACAGACGGACGAACGTAACCTTCAGCAAAAGTCGCCTGCCCTTCATCTGTCATGATGTAATTCAGCCATAACTGCGCCGCTGAGGGGTTCGGTCCATTTTTAACCATGCTGATGGCATAAGGGGCTGCTGCCGATGCCTCTTTCGGGATGACAACATCAATATCGTCGCCCATGCCATCCTTGTATTTTGCCTTCAGTCCATCATTTTCATAACCAATCCAGATCGGAATTTCGCCCTTGAGAAACTGTGCATAGGGTGTGGTTCCAACGGTGCGTAAAACGTTGCCGTTTTCATGCAACCGGGCAAGGTAATCAATGCCCGGCTGGATATTGTCCATATTGCCGCCATTGCCAAAAGCCGCACCAAAAACAACAACCTGCCCCTGCCCGGTCGAGCGCGGATCAAGATAAACAACGGCGTTTTTGTATTCGGATTTGAGAAGGTCAGCCCAGCTTTGGGGCGTTTCCTTGACCAGTTTTTTGTTCACAAGAAATGCGATATTGAGCTTGTGAACAGTAAACCATTTGCCATCGGTTTCGCGAAGCTCGGGGGGTAATTTGTCAAAATTGACCGGTTTGAACGGTGCGACAACGCCTTTTGCAACAGCATCCAACGCGGAGCCCGCAAAATAATAGGCCGTATCAGCCTGCGGACGATTGCGTGACTTATCAAGGGCAACCACAGTGGCAGCAGAACCAAGGTCATTATAGACCATTTCAACACCGGGATAGCGCGCTTTGAAATTCTTGAACTGTGATGACCAGTTGGCCCAGGTCGGACCGGTATCAAAAGACACAACCAGCCCTTCGTCCTGGGCTTTTTCGTACAATGCCTGCTCACCTTTATAAAGCTCGGGGCCATCAAAGGCGCTTGCGGTGAAAGGCACCAGGGATAAAGCGGCGACCAGCGCTGCCTTGATCTTGAAACTCATCGAAATTCTCCTGACGGAATATTAAGAAAACAAGGTTGAATTAGGCACGAAGAATTCGGATCGCGTCAGAAGCAATCGAGGCTCCTGAAATAGTGCCGCGATAGGCGGTTTCGCCCGTAATGATCTGGTCGCCAACCGCAATATCATAGCGGCGCACTGCGCCAAGAAACCTGTCGCGCACCAGATCACCGCGAAAATGATTAAAGCTTTCCCGGAGTGGTTCATTTTCAGCCGTCTCGCTAACGACAGCTTCTTTTAGCGGTTGCACTACCTCCGGCCGGATAAGAAGAGTTACCTCTGATCCAATAGGCCAATCGGCTGTATTGCAGGTAATATCGCCAATTCGGGTGGTAACAACACCCGCCGCAACGACCTTGCCCTGCCACAGATTTGCTTTCCCGACGAAGGACGCCACTGTTGTATTGACCGGCTGGTCATAAAGATCGCGCGGCGCGGCCAGTTGCAACAATTGGCCTTCATGTATGACCGCAACCCGGTCTGCCATTGAAAGCGCTTCTTCCTGATCATGTGTAACAAGGATTGTCGCAATATTTGCAGTGCGCTGAATATGCGTGATCAGATCACGCATCTCGCCGCGTAACGACGCATCAAGTGCTGACAACGGCTCATCAAGCAACAGGGCTTTGGGTTCATAGACCAATGCCCGTGCGAGCGCGATACGTTGTTGTTGCCCGCCCGATAGGGTCGATGGCATGCGATCGGCTGCATGGTCCAGACCAACATCATGCAAGGCATCTTTTGCACGCTCAATTCTGTCCGTGCGCGGGATGTTGCGAAGCCGAAGTGGATAAGCGATATTTTCCAGAACGGTCATGTGGGGAAAAAGAGCATAAGACTGAAATACGATCCCCAGGTCGCGGTCGCGTGCAGCAACCCCCTTCATATTCCGTCCGGCAATTTCGATATGGCCGCGCTGCGGGTCCATAAACCCGGCCAGAAGCTTCAAAAGTGTGCTTTTGCCCGAACCTGAAGGCCCGATTACAGCCAGCAGTTCGCCGGTTTTCACGTCAAAGCTGATCTCGGTCAAACCGCCTTTGCCATCCGCGTAACGATAGGAGACATTTTCAAAACGGATGGTCATGGACGTGCCTTTTGCCGAAAATGAGAGAAGCGCGCCCCGACAGCGCTCGCCGACGCAGCAAGCAGGGCAAGAACGATCAAAACCACCGTGGCGGCGCAGGCCAGGCCCGTAGCCCCATAAAATGCCTGCAGCAAAACCACCGGATAGGTCCGTGAGAGAAACCCGGCCACAAGATTGGAAATCTGGAATTCGCCAATTGAAATGGCGGTAACCATCATCAGTCCCGAAAGCAGGCTATAACGCAGCGACGGCAGCACAATGTCGCGAAACCGTTGCCAGAAACTTGCACCAAGCGTTTCAGCGACACGCTCCATTTCCGCAATACCAAGGCGATCCATATCGCCCAGCAAGGCCCCCACCAGATAAGGCAGGGTCAGCACAACATGGGCACAAACCAGAAGCCAGGTTGAGCCCAGCCAGGGCGTATAACTGCTTGAAAAAGCAATAATGAAACCGAAACCCAGAACCAGTTCCGGCACAGCAACAGGCAACAGGGTAAAAATTCGCGCTGCCAATCGCACTCCGCGCCGTGTCGCAGAAAACACCGCATAGGCAAAAGGCACTCCCAGCAGCACATTGATGATACAGGTTACAACCACGACCTGAAGGCTGGTCATAAAAGCGCGTTGAAAGCTGGCATCGCTGGCAACTTCCAGATACCAATCAAAAGTCGCACCACTGGGAAGCAGACTGTTCGTCCAGCTTGTTCCGAACGATCCCACAACGAGCAACAGGATCGGCGTTACCAGATAAAGACAATATAAAAAGGTCACCAGGCCCATAAGAATGTCCAAATGGCGAAAACAACATCGAACACCGCCTGTCAGCCCAAAAAGAATGGCCCGACGAACATCGTTCGCGGGCCAAGCTATGCGAGTCTATTAATTTACACAAATGTAAGTTTAATGACATTTCATAACACAAACCACCTTCAGGATGACATCAGGGACTGAAGCCCTAAAAATGCCGACGCAATCCCGGCTAAAACCTCTTCGACATTATTACACCGCACAACGCCGGGCACATCGGGCGCGCTGGGCAATGCGAAAACTGGGCGGCCATAATGCAGACCATAAGCCATTTCCGTAATCGTCCCGTAGCCACCCGCGACAGCGACAAGCACCCTTGCCGATTGCGCGATAATCGAATTGCGCGCCGGGCCCACGCCCGTTGCCAATGGCACAGTGACATAGGGATTTGCTGTTTCAAATCCTTCACCAGGCAACAACCCCAGAACCAGTCCCCCAGCGTTAAAAGCCCCGCGTGATGCCGCCTCCATTACACCTGTGCGACCACCCGTTAAAAGGGTATAACCCACACGTGCCAAGCCTGCACCCAAGGCTTCCGCTTCACCACATTCAGCCTCACTTGCAACCTTTGCCCCGATTACCGCAATAGGAACGCGGCGCACATTTGCCGTCTGAAACAGCCAGTGCACCGCTTCGTCAGCATTCACCGCGCGCAGCTTGTTCGCTGACACAGGCAACATTCCCGCAGCAGGCTCCTGCCAGCACATTGTCCACGGATCAAACACCACCTCCCCGTAACGCAGCACCGAATTTTTCATATCAATATGCAATTGCATGTTGCAGTATCCTTTTCCTGTCGCAATCGAGCCGTCGATTTTGTAAACTATCTTACAAATCGTTACCAGCTAAGATTACAAGGCAAAAAGATGAAATCGCCGACCACCAACGCCTCCCTTACCGATCCAAGCCCCCGTCAGAACGAAATCTTGCAAATCATCCGGGACCAGGGATTTGCAACGCTCGAGGCTCTGGCCGAGACTTTCAATGTTTCGACACAAACCATTCGCCGCGATGTCATCGACCTTAGCAAACAGGGCTTCTTGCAACGTTTTCATGGGGGTGCTGGCCTTCCCAACAATATGGTCCGTCTGGGACATGAGCAGAAAAACCGTCTCTCTCCCGAAGCCAAACAGCACATCGGTGAATATACGGCACACCTGATCCCCAATGGGGCATCGGTTTTTCTCGATGTCGGCACCACGGTCGAGGCCGTCGCCCGTTCGCTTGGCAATCATCGCAATCTGCGGCTGGTCACCAACAGCATGTTAAGCGCCGCAATCATCTCGGCACAGTCCCATCAGGAAATTCACGTTATTGGCGGCATCATTTACGGCAATGACGGCTCAATGGTTAGCAATGACGCTCCAGCCGCGATCCGTCGTTTTGCCTTTGACTATTGCGTAATAGGCTGCTCGGGCTTCGATAAAGATGGCGCGCCGCTGGACCACGACAGACAAAAAGTTGCAATCAAGAATGCCGCCATACGCTCAAGCCGACACAATATCCTTGTCGCCGACCACTCAAAATTCAACTCCCATCCCTTTATGAGAATTGCAGAAGCCACCGATTTCAAAAGCTTTGTCACGGACTTACCACCCCCAGCCCAGATACAGGATGGTCTGACACGGGCGGGAACAAAGATACTTGTGACCAACGCCTAAAGTATCCGTCTTGATCAAGCGGATATTGGCGACCATTTTCTGTCCTGTTTGATCAGGGCGCTTGCCAATACAATCAGCTTTCTCATCAGGCCGGTTAAAGCAACTTTTGCGGGTTACTGCGCTTCTGTCATGGCCTGATATTTCTGTCGGAAATCGGGATTGTAAAGAGCACAGACGAGTGCTGGCATGTAAAGAGCATCGCGCAGGAATTTCCGTCCGCCCTGAATGAATGCCTTGCCGCGCCATTGACCCGATTGGCGGGTCACGGGGCAAGGCCTGCAAGGGATGCGATCTGTTTGTCGATCATGGTGCCGATTTCTAGGCACTCGACCAGAATGGTCATTGCGGTGATGGCGCCAAGACCGAGGAGCAAGCAAAGAATATCAAATGCCCGCGCCTTCTTTGGGGACTGTATGAGCAAGTCCAGCAAGGCTTCTTCAAGTTGGGTAAGTTGGCGTGTAATTTGGTCAAGGCGGGCTTTAGACTGGGGCTTGAGAAGCGGCAGGTTTTTTGTTTTCTCACGGTTCTTAAGCCGGGTACGCTCCTTGATCAGCGCCGTGCGGGCGACCTGCAACTCTTTGAGGAGATGTTGGTTCCTGCCGACGAGTTCATCCGGGGAGAGGTTGAGCGCCCCCCCATCGTTGCCAACATCTGCGCATCGAGAGTGTCGTTCTTGGCTCACGTTCCGCAAGCTTTTGCGAAATGACGCACCTGTAGCGGATTGACCTTTACCGGAGGTAACTTCTCCGACAGGCTGCCTTCAAGGGCACGATGGAAGACGGCAGTTGCCTCATAGACAACAATATCGGGCATCTGCGACCCGATCCAGTGATGCAAGGCGCACAAACCAGTCGAAGAATTAGCAAATTGTACCGTCTCACCGCTTGTCAGGCGATGAACCTCAAGAGTGGCTGTCGAGATATCTATTCCGATGCAGAGGGCTTCGTGCTGCTCTGTATCCGTTCAGGCCTCATGCGAAGACGATGGCTGATTATACTCCAAAGTAGTCCCTTACGACCCAGCCTGTGTCGATCCAGCCGCTGCCCTGGCAGGCCAAGCTTGGTGTGCTTGGGCTTTATCTTCGCCGATGAAGCTCGGAAATAATAAGACAAACAATCCGTGCTTGATGCGGAGGGCAAACCGGTTCTTGGTGAAAACGGCAGGGTTAAAACCCGGGAAGTGCGCCTGGATCGTCCCTAGGTCTTTCATGCCGTTGTGTTCAATGCCGAACAGATCGACGGCCTCGCCCCTTTCATTGCCCCGGAACCGACTTTCTCACCGGTCGAGCGGGCCGAAGAACTGCTCAAACAGGGCGAGGTTCCCATCCTTCATGACCAGAAGGATCGGGCCTTTTACCGCCCGATGAGTGATGAAATCCATCTGCCGCCGCAAAATGCCTTTCACAGCCAATATGACTATTACGCAACCGCTCTGCACGAGCTGGGCCATTCCACCGGCCACCAAAACCGCATGGCGCGGGAGTTCGGGCCGTTTGGCTCCGAGGCCTATGCCAGGGTAGAACTGCGCGCCGAGATTGCCAGCTACATGCTGACCACCGAACTGGGGCTTGGCCATTATCCGGAACGCCATGCCGCCTATGTCGGAAGCTGGATGCGCACCATCAAGGAAGACCGGAACGTCCTGTTCACTGCCGCCCGGGATGCCGAACAGATCCGAAGCTGGGTGAGCCAACCGGAACTGCGTGAACAGCTCAAGCCTGTTCTGGCACAGGAAAAGCAGCAGGAGGCCACCAAAATGGTCCGCAAGAACAGGATTGTGCCCGAACAGCGCGAAGACCTTCCCGGCTGGAATGAAAAGGACGTCCGGGAGAACTGGATGCTCCATGCAGGCCGGCTTGAAAACATGGTCAATATCGATATCGAAAGGATGGTCGAGGCCAAAAACGCCTTTGATCAGATCGATATCGCTGGACAAGGTTCTGACGATCCGGCCATTCGCGAGGGTGCAAAACGGCACCAGCAGGAAACCTTTGCCCGCATGGACAAACTGGGGAACTTTACCACCAGCTATGCCGAACTGCTCTCGGTGATGTATGACGCCCATCCCGATCAGGATCATTTTAAGCCCCTTCGCCCGGACTGGTTCATTCCGGCAGAGAAGCGCGAAAATGACCTGGCCAAAAGCCTGGGCACGGATCCCGCCCGGGGCGTTGCGGATCGGGTCTTTGAGCGACAGGCAGAAAACACGGCAGTCAAAATCAAAGAAGACTGGATGTTACACGCCGCCCGTCTTGATGGTTTGCCCGACGGCGAGGCCCGGGCCCTGAATGATGCAAAGAACTCTTTCCAACGCATCGATGTCTGGTGGCAATATTCTGATGATCCCGACAAAAAAGACCGCTCTTTTAACCAGGAACGGGAAACCTTCACGACGATGGCCGACCTTGCGGGCCGCTCTGCCAAACATGCCGAACTGCTCTCGGCCATGTATGACGCCCATCCTGATCAGGACTATTTTAAGCCGCTGCGCCCGCAATGGTTTGTGCCGGAAGCACAACGCACCAGTGAACTGGTGAAAAGCCTTGGGGCTGATCCGGGACAGAAAATGGCGGACCGGTTTATCGCCGAGCAAAAACAGGCGCGCCAGGAAAGCCGGGCGACGAACCTTGCTGCAACGACCGGACCAGCCTCCCAGCCCAAAGAAGCTGTGGTAAACAATATCGCCCCGGGGACTGAACCAAATACTCCGAAGAAGCGCCATTACCTCAATGTCCCCTATAGCGAGAAGAACGACGCCAAGGCACTTGGCGCGAAATGGGACCGGCGGGCGAAGTCCTGGTATGTGCAGGACGACACTGATCTCAAACCTTTTGCCCGCTGGAACGAACAAACTCTCGAAAAACCGCAATCCCGGATGCGCCCGGAAGAGGAATTTGCTCTGGCCTGCCGTGAAAATGGTCTGGTGATCGAAGGCCTGCCCACCATGGATGGCAAATGGCACCGTGTTTCGGTGGAAAGCGACCGCAAAGGCCAGAAGAGCGGTTCCTATCGTGGTTTTATCGAAGGCATTCCGGCCGGCAATATCGTCAATTACAAATCCGGGAACGAGCCGGTGAAATGGGTCAGTTCGGCTGCCGAGCGCAACCCGGCCGAGATTGAACGCAGCAAGGCCGAAGCTGCCGCCCGCAAGGCGCAAATGGAAGAAAACCTCAAAGCCCAATACAAACAGGTGGCCAAACGCGCCTATGCCATGGTTCAGGGCGCTGATACCGCCAGCAGTGATCATGTCTATCTGCAACGCAAGCAGGTGGGCGGAGAAACGCTAAAACAGGACATTCACAACAATCTGCTGATGCCGATGACCACTGCCAAAGGCTTTATCGAGAATGTCCAGGTCATCACGCCCGATGGCAGCAAACGCTTCCTCAAGGATGGGCGCAAAACCGGGCTGATGCACATGATCCCGGGCACAAAGAAAGGCCCGATCCTGATTGTCGAAGGATATGCCACCGGCAAAAGCCTCAATATGGCCACCGACTATCAGACCGCCATTGCGATGGATAGCGGCAATCTCGCCCCGGTCGCCGAAGCCCTGCAAAAAGCCTTCCCCGACCGGCCCTTGATCATCGCCGCCGATGATGATCATGGGGTTGAAGCCAGACAGGGCATCAATCCCGGTATCAAAGGGGCCGAACGCGCAGCGGCACTGGTGGATGCTGCTGTTATCCGGCCCAACCTCTCCCCGGCGGAGAAACAGGCGGGCCTCACCGACTTTAACGATCTGCATGTCGCACGCGGCATCGACAGCCTGGCCAAAACCGTCAAGCAGCAGATCGAGGAACTGGGCCTAACGCAAAAACTGCAAAAGGCCCGGACCCTGCCTGCCCCCAAACAGCAACAGCGTTCGCAACGCCAACAAGTGGCGATCTAACGCTCAACCGACATGGCCGGCACCAAATTGATGGTGCCGGTCATGTTGCCGCTTTTCCCAAACGACAAAGAACAACCACATGGCCACCACCCGCAACCTGGTTAAAACCTATCTTGATGACACCGAACTGGCCCGCCTCGACCGACTGGCCGGGCAAATGCGGTTAAGCCGTTCGGAGCTGTTAAGACGGCTGCTCATGAATAGCAAACTGCCCGATCAGCGCACGTTTGAAGCCTCCCAGGCCATACTTGACCTTCTCAGGGTCAATGCCGACCAGGCCCGTCTGGGCAATCTCTTTAAACTGGCCCTTGATGAACCGCTAAGTGCCGATCTGCTGGCCAAGTTTGATCAGCTGATCATCGACATTACGGCGACCCAGAATGCGCTTAAAAGTCTGGTCCGCGAGATTGACCGTTCCCTGCATCGTAAAGTGTCATGATCGCCAAGAAGATCCCCAAAAACGCCCATATCGCCGATAACTATAAAGAACTGGCCCATTATATTGCGGCGGCCAAAGAGGCTGGCGAAAAGCTCGACCGTTTCTGGATTGCCAATTGTGGGGCGGGCGAAAACAAAGACGATCTTGATCTCGCCCTGGTCGAGATTGAAGCCGTGCGCCGCCTCAAGCCCGATGTCAAAGACAAATCCTATCACATGATTGTCTCGTTCCGCCCAGGCGAGAAAGACCGGCTGTCGGATCAGGACTTAAAGGACATTGCCGAAACCTATGCCGGGGCGCTGGGTTTTAGCGGCCATCAATATGTGGCCGGCACCCATATCAATACCGACAATTTTCATATGCACATCGCCTTTAACCGGGTGCATCCAGAGACGCTCCAGCTCGTCACCCCCTATCGCGATTTTAAAATCCTCGACCGGGTCTCGCGCCAGCTTGAAAAGAAATATGGCCTGTTTGTCGATAACGGCATGGCACAACGCAAAGATAACAGCGCCAAACTCTCCCCTTCCGCCCGCGACTATGAATCCCAGACCTGGCAGGAAAGTTTTCAGAACCATGTGCTGGGTCATCGTAAAGAGATTTTAAAACAAACGGCAGAAGCAAAGACCTGGCAGGATCTGCATGACGTTTTGAGTGAATACGACATAAAGATCAAAAAGCGCGGCAATGGTTTTGTGCTGCTCGGGCCGGATGGCCAGGGCATGAAAGCATCAGCCCTGGATCGTTCCATGAGCAAAGCCGCGCTGGAAAAGAAACTGGGGACCTTCAAACCACCCCTTGAAGAGCAGAGAGCAACACCGGAAAAGCAAACACGCCCCAAACGGCGCTATAAACGCCGCCCAACCCTGCGCCATCCGGCCATGCCGCCACTCTGGCGCAAATATCTCGGCACGCAAAAACTGACCCCGGCCCCGCACACCACTCTGTTGAGCCGATCGCTGTCAAACTGGAAGCTGTTTCTGGTCAGTGAGGCCTATCGTGATCCGCTGGCTGCGGTATTCCTGATCGCCCATCAGGAAATGCTGCATCTGGTCTTTGGCGAGGACCGGCCAACACCGGTGACAAAACTCGCCAACCCGGCGCTCACAGCCTGGAAAGAGGCCGGACACTGGGCCAAGGCCAAATCCCTTAAATGGCTGTCAGAGACCCGTTCGACCGGTCGGGGCTGTCGCATGGATGATGAAGGCAACTTGCTCGTGCCGTTCAGGGACCGCAACGGCCATTTGCAGGTCGTGCGGCTTTATTCGCCGGACGGCAAAAGTCTCGACATTGGCAATGAACGGGCACACACGCTGGTGCATCTCATTGATCCCCGAAAACAGATCGACAAAGGCCCGGTGATCTTTACCGCCGATTATGCCGATGCCGTTAAAATCCATGATGCCACACGGCGACCGGTAATTGTTCTGGCCGATCCCAATGACATGCGTCAGGTGCTTAAAGAGCATCAACGGCGATACCCCGACAGCACAGCAATCATTGCTGATCCGGCCATCCCGCGCCAACCCAATGTACCGATTGTGTCCCTGCCCGATCAGGATGACGCGACCGACATTCGCCGCGCTTTTGCCGAGGCTACCGATGACAAAGCCTTCATAGTCTGGGATACCTGCTCCGACTGGGCCAAACCCAAAAATTCAGCCTGGCTGAAAGCCACCGGCCTGCGCGGCTATGGCGTCAAGCTTACAGCCAAAGGCGACATCGCCGTACCACTGCGCGATAAATCCGGCCGGGTTGAAAATGTCATGCTGATCGACAAACAGGGCCGTCAAAGCCTGGTGCTGAAAAGCCCGTCCGATCAGGTGCAGATGCACAGGATTGATCCACAAAAACGCGGGGACAAAGATACACTGATCATCGCCCGGGATTACGCTGACGCGGCGGCACTGCATAAGGCGACGAACTGCCCGGTGATGATCCCCGCCAGACCCCGGAGGACTGGGCGGCTCTGGCCCGCCACATGCGCGAGAGGAACAACAACGCCGAAATCCTGGTCGCGCTCGGCGCAACAGAGCAGCCCGACGACACAGAAAAAGCAACAAGGCTGGGCATGGAGATTGTGCGCCCGAAGATGACCACTTCGTTCAAAGAGTATGCCGCGCCCCATGACGGCAACAAGGCATCGCGCCTGATTGCCAGCGGTACCGCACCTTACAAGTTCGATCCCAAGAAGTCGCAATCCAGTTTTGTCACCCTTCAGGATGCCAACGGCATCGAACGCACGCTGTGGGGCATTGATATTGCGCAGAGCGTTGACCAGGCCGACGCCAAACCCGGCGACTGGATTACGCTAGAGGTCGCTGAAACCAAAGAAGTTGAGGTCGAGGAAGAATATCGCGACAAAACCGGCCAGCTCCAAACCCGGACCATAAAGACACATCGCAATGTCTGGAAAACACAGATCAGGGAAGATCCGGCCCAAACCCCGACCATGACGGCTCTGCGTACTGAACTGGCAGAAAAGGTTGGCGATCATACCTGGTGCGTCTGGCAGGCTGCCAGGCCTGCGGACAAACAGACCATCAAAGCCAGAGCAGAACTGGGCACGGCCAAAGCCTGGGCGCAGTATCGTGTCGATAGAGACGGCAAGGTTTTCATCCCGCTGCGTGACAGCGGCAACCGTCTGGCCGCGCTCTACCGGATTAACACCGATGGATCAGGCGAGATGATCACAGGGCCGGGCAACGACAAGGGACTGCATCATATCGTTGGTGGCAAACTCTCAAAGAACCCCAAAGAACCGATCCTGATTGCCGATGACCTGGTGAGCGCCATCGAGCTTAACCGACAGACGGGAAAACCGGTGGTTTGGGCGGTGACGACCGAGAACCTGAAGGCTGTGGCTGAAAACCTGCGGCAGTTTAATTCCAAGCATGAAATCGTGATTGCGGCGACGGATGCTCATATGACCCGCGAAAACTGGTCGTTGTGTCTACCGCAGCAAGCATTTAAAGCGATCAATGGCACTTTGATTGTCCCGCCACTTGCAACATGACATTGAATTGACCAAGCTCAGAACTTATTGATCTAACACTCCGAATTCCTGCTCCAACTTTCTGATATCAGTCTGCAAACTTCGAATGGCCTCGGTATCATCTGTGATATCGGAAAGATACCAAGTTTCACAGATAGCCCCCAATGCAATTAGCTTTTCATTGTTATCTTCGGCTATCGTGGCAAGGTTCTCTATGCGTTCAACAATTTCTTTCATTTCAAAAGGAAACTGCGTTGCCAATACAGCTACTCTGGTCGAGAAGCACCCTGCACTGTCGAGCCGACGAGCAAGCGTTTTAGCCATATCTTTACCTCCTTCGATTAGAGCACGCGGCTTCCGGATCAAGAGGCCAGTAGAAGATTCAAACTCCGCGATTGCAAGAGCGCAGTCGTTTTTTGAAAAAGCAACAAGGCGCTCTGTATGCCTTGTCCTTACATTTGACGATACCCATAGGTGCCTCATTGTCATCGCAAGAGATGGAATGTTCTGAGAAAAAGCATCTCCTGTCCAAAGGGAACGAACTGCCGGGCCCGCGGCAGCGGTAGCTTGAGCCAGTGTCCGCATATTCAAATACTTAGGCTGATCTCGCCATTCGAGATAGGTGGAAGCCAACAGTTGGCTCCCATTATTCCACGTAACGAATCCAGAAGAGAGTCCTTCGACAAGAGCGAAGACTTCAACCCCAGCTTCCATTGTGGCAGCGATTATTATACGCCGCTTAATACCGCCAACTGCCGCCCCAAGGTCGCTGGTCCAGAACACTCGCTCATTGAGAAGACCTTTTTCATAGAGTTTTAACATCACGTCGCCAATAGAAAGACCCTCCGGCCATTCACCATTAACGAGGAATTTTTTAACTCCCTCTTCGCCGAAAAATGTTTCAATCCATTTTTCCCATTCAATATTCGGTGCGTATTTTTGAAGAAGATCAAAAAGAAAGTTTGGTGCACCAACTACGTTCGGCTGCTTGGCCCGAATACCTTGCTCCCAAAGCCAAGACATTATTTTGAGAGGCAAGCTGCGACTAGTATGTCGATCCGCAGCAATATGTAGTTCGTATATTTCTCGCGCCGCCTCTTCCGACATCTTCGGATAAAGCTCTAGGAGCAGGTCTCCTATTCCTGCTTCTCCGTTCATCAGCATCTTAATGACGGTACTTTTGTCAGTATGATTCAGAATACGATGATTGTTCGGAAATAACGGAGAGTCGAGACCAAGCTTTTCATTTAGCCAACAATAGAAATCCATCGCGGAATCTGGAATCGACCTAGGATCAACCGTGACACCTACTTCTTCTAGCTTTCGACGAATCTCCTCTTTTTGCTCCTTGGTTGGACTAACCCCGAGCTCCTCCATCTTCTGTTTCGCTGCATCTTCAAAGTTTTTTTTTGCCTGAGGGTCATCGGTAAGGTCTCGATGAATTTCAGCCATCTCATCCCGAAAGACCTGATCCATGACCAAATCGATGGATGCTGCCATTGCCCCCAACGCAATTGCATAACCGAGCGCTAACTTATCCAAATAAGCCGTTGGAAGACGTTTTACTGGCGTCTGTTCATGTTCCCGCTGCCATTGCCGCGCCAACCGGTCTCCCCCGATTTCACGAAGAGTTTTTTCAATTTCATATTTCATTTCTGAGACTTAAAGATAGGTGCTGTACGGTTCACGACCAAATCAACTTGACTATCGGTGAGCTTGAAAGCCCGCAAGCACTCATCCAACTCTGGCATGCTCTGAGGAGGCGACTTTATCAATTGCTCGGTCACTTCCTCCAGCCATACAATTTCCTCATCCTTCCTTTCCATTTCCGATTTGAATATTTCAAGCACAGAACGAATTTCCTTGCGGAGGTTTTCATTCTCCTCATTCATTTTCTTCCGATCTTCCTCACCCTCAGCATTCCCCCAAACCTTACCAACAGCAACACCGATAACTGCAACAACAGCTACGCCTACACCAGCTGCAACTTTTCCCCAACTCATGCGTTCCCCCTGTGCATCCGCGAATTTAATAAAACGATTAAAATTCTCGCATCATATTGTTCACCGATCGTGGGATTTAACCTACGATTTTGAAGCGCAGGATCGCATAAACCTCACGCATTCGGGTAATATTCCCTTCGACTAGCCGAAATAAATCTCTAAAGTTTCTCCTCAATGCTATTTAAGAACTGATCAAAGAGGCCGACGTCCTCCGCCAATTGTTCTAAAGATTTGTTTAGCGCTTCAAACGTATATCCCCAGTCATCGTCATTCCATGCATCCGCAATTTTCTCTTCCGAGAGCTGAAAAGATCGGAAATACCAACCTTTTCCTTCATGCACCCAACCGCGTTTCCCTAACTCCAAGCCCGTATTGGCGTCCAATGCACCAACGACCTTGTTCCAACTTCTCTTATCGGAAAAATACGAAGGTTCAGGGCAAAACCTAAATCCATACTGAGTGTCGCCTAGTCCGAAAAGAGAAGCCAAACGATAAGAGCTTGTTTCGTTCGGATCGCGAACGTCTAACTCAAACCAAGCTTTCCAATTTTGGTTTTCATCTCGCCAATGCACTGGCGCACACCAAAATTCGTGTAATTCGGCTCCTGCGCTTACTGCACCAAGCCACAACTTTTCTTCCAACCAGTTTTTGAACAAATTGGATAACTCTGCGTTTAGCGAAGGAACTATCTCTCTCTCAAAATAAACTGCTGCTTGATCAAATAATTGCAAGTTTTGCAGAATTAACTGCCCTGGTCGTTTACTCTGATCGTGCGACATCTATCCCCCTAAAATCTGCTGATATGTCTCGCAAAGGTTTTCGCAAAGAACCTAGAAATCTCATGCCCATTTTTTGGCTTCTTCGCAGAATCCCACAAATGTGAAGCAATCTTTGACCAAGAGTATGGAACGACATCGTCAAAGTAAATTCCTGCGCTCTTTGGCACCGCACCGGTGCATGTAAGATAAATGACTTTCCAAGGTCGACCGTCGCGCGCACAAGCCTCGGCAATCTGGCAGTAACGTTGCAATTGATCAATTTGCTCCCCCGCATCAATTTTCACCTCAATGATAAGAAAAAAATTGCCAGGATCGTCGATCCGAATGTCGACACGACTATCTCTCGATCCATCGGGACAGTTTTCAACGGCCAACCGGCAATGGCTTGAGGGCTTCAAGGGAAAATCTGGAATGTTAGCCAGAAAGCTGTTCAAGAGACCAGCATGTAGCCCGTGCCCACCTCTAGGATCAAGGAACCACTTTAGGACAGCAGCATTTCGAACTTCATCACGTCGCAGACCCGCAATACTCCAAGGGTTGCCATAGTTCACTGGTCCGAGTACCTGGTCCGAAACCAGCCCCCCTAAATCCTCGAAAAGGCCCAACAGCTGGTTCTCGCTCGGCAACTCTACAACGCCGCCTGAAACTTTAGAGCTATGAAAACTACATTCCCCCAAATTCTGAAAAAACTCGGGCAGATTGGAACTCAGCAATTCTACCTTCATATAAAGATCCTTAAGCTAGAACGAGGAATACACTACCTTGCTATCTATTCGTATGAACACTAGCCGCAGCGCCGCTCTGCGCGGCACGATATGTTGCGGAGAATACAGCCTCAGAAAGCCATTTCTTAAACGAAGGATTATCACTGAATTGCTTAAAGAGCTCGGTGTGGTCCGTCAGTAATTCGATGACCGCGCGCTCCAAAGCCTTATCGTGCTCAATGCGGGCATTCTGCTTGTCCGAGTTCTTGATTGCGTTTTGGTAAGCCTTGTCTGCTGCCACCTTTGTCGGCAATTCCTCTGCTATCACCTGCCCTATTTTATCAGCATCTTTCCAATCGATATTGCCGAACATGTCATTGAAGGTCTTAAGGATGTTGCTAAGATTATCCAACTCAGGTTCCGCCTTACGCCCTCCACCAACGCTAGGAACTGGGCCGATCTCAGCATCAGCATCCTGAAGTGCTATCGACATTGTGGCCTGTGCTTCCACCCGATAGCTGTCCATATCGATTGCCTCAAGTATCCCCCGGGAAAGATCCTGCTCCTCTGGTGCGGGAAGCTTTGGAGTCAGGAACGTCAGGAAGATTGAAAGTTTCTCCCAATCGGCATTCGAGTAGGGAAGTATGGCAGACAAAAAACCATAGGTGCGTGTAAACGCTTTGCTCTTGCCCTTGAAGTCGACCTGCCCATCTTCGTCCAGGTCAGTGTTATAGGTTGCCACGCAGGCATCGAGGATCGGGTCCAGTTTGTCCCTGTCAGCACCGCCAAGATACAACGCAACCAGTTCCTCGACTTGTTCCCAGGAATAGGCCTGATAGCGGTCAAGACTAGCTTTCAGGTCGTGCAGTTTGTTGGGGTCGGTTTCCTCGCTGAGGATCGTGGTCCGGTAATAGTCTTCGAACGACGCCTTGATCGCATCCACATCGTTCATGAAATCCAGCACGAAGGTATCGTGCTTCTGCGGATGCGCCCGGTTGAGGCGGGACAATGTCTGAACTGCTTTGATGCTCGACAACGTCTTATCGACATACATCGTGTGCAGCAGAGGTTCGTCGTAGCCGGTCTGGAACTTGTCAGCAACGATCAGGAACCGATACGGGCCAGACTTGACCATCTCTTCTATCTTGTTGCTCGGGAAGCCGTTCAAACTCGCTTCTGTCACCTTCTCGCCGCCATACTCATGCTCCCCGGAGAAGGCGACAATTGCCTTATAAGGGCTCTTGCGCTCTTTCAGATAGTCGCGGAACGCTTGAAAATACTGGATCGCGCGAAGAATCCCGCTGGTGACGACCATGGCCCTAGCGGCACCGCCAATCTTCCGGCGTCCAATGACTTGGTCATGGAAATGATCGACCATGATCTCTGCTTTTTTCCGGATGGCATAATCGTTGGATTCGACATAACGCCTCAGCTTCTTCTGTGCACGCTTGCTATCAAACTGAGGGTCGTCTTCAACCGTCTTCATCAGACGGTAGTAGCTATCGACCGGCGTATAATGTTTCAGCACATCAAGAATGAAACCTTCCTGAATAGCTTGTTTCATTGTGTAGCTGTGGAAGGGCACATGCTTGACTTTGCCACCCTGTGAAACACCGGCACCAAAAATCTCCAGTGTCTTGTTCTTGGGCGTCGCCGTGAACGCAAAATAGCTGGCGTTAGGCAGCACCTTACGGGCTTCCATCAGGCGGTTGATGGTGTCCTCGACCGTTTCATCCTCTTCTTCCGCCCCCTCGGCAGCAAGCGCGATGTTCATCTTCGCCGATGTCCGGCCACCTTGGCTTGAATGGGCCTCGTCGATGATGATGGCGAACGACCGTCCGCGATGTTCATCGCCAATTTCATCTAAGATGAAGGGGAACTTCTGTACCGTCGTGATGACGATCTTTTTACCCGCCTGCAGGAAAGCTCGCAGATCGCCCGCGCGTTCTGCATGGCCTACAATCGAGGCAACCTGCGCAAATTGCTTGATAGTGTCGCGGATCTGTTTGTCCAGCACACGGCGGTCGGTTACGACGATAACCGTGTCAAAGGTGGTTTTTCCGCCGGTTTCCAACCCGATCAGCTGATGGCCGAGCCATGCGATGGAGTTGCTTTTGCCCGAGCCAGCCGAATGCTGAATCAGATAGCGTTTGCCAGCACCATTTACCTCCGCATCAGCCAGCAGCTTGCGCACCACGTCTAGCTGATGGAAGCGCGGGAACACTTGCTTGGGCGGCTTTTTCTTGCCCTTGTCATCGGTCTCTTCAACGACCTGGGCATAATTTTCAAGAATGTCGGTTAGGTTGCGCTTTGTCAGAACCTCTTTCCAAAGGTAATCCGTTTTCAGCCCATGCGGGTTGGGCGGGTTGCCTGCGCCATCGTTCCAGCCCTTGTTGAAGGGCAGAAACCAGGATACCTTGCCCTTCAGATGGGTGCACATTCGCACTTCATGCTCATCGACGGCGAAGTGAACGACGCAACGGCCGAACTGGAATAGCAATTCCTTGGGATCGCGGTCGCGTTTGTACTGTTCGACGGCGTCCTCGACGGTCTGCTTGGTCAGGCTGTTCTTCAGTTCGAAAGTGGCGACGGGCAAGCCGTTGATGAAGATCGCCATGTCGAGCGACAGCTTGGTCTCGTCCTTGGAGTAATGCAGCTGCCGGGTTACGCTGAAGATATTGGCGACGAACAGTTCTTCGGCCTTCTTATTGCCCACCGATGGTGTGCCGTAGAACAGCTCCAGCGAGACCGGGCCGTGTTTGACGCCATTGCGCAGTACGTCGATGATACCGCGCTTAGCGATCTCACCCTGAAGCCGGTGCAGGAATTGCAGCCGCTTCGGCCCATCCTCGCCCAATCCTAATGCTTCAGCGGCCTTTGGCTGTGTGGCGACAATGAAGTCCGACAGTTTAGCCAGGTCAACGGCGTGTTCGCGGTCGAAATCCCTGGACTCGCCTGCAACGTAACCGGCATCGCCGATCAGCGAATTTACGATGAGGGTCTCGAGACCTTTCTCGCTCGTATCAGTCTTCGGCATCGGCCCCCTCCAAACTATCTTCTGTGTCCGTATCCAGCTCTTCTTCAATTTCTTCCAGATCGTCGTCTAATGGCTTGTCAGGAAGTGCGGTGATCTCAATGCCGCGCACATCCAGCTTCCCCGTGACGACATCGGCAATCAGGCGCTCGCGGTACTCGCGGACCAGCGAAATCTCGCTCTGAGCCTTCTCGATAGCCTTATCGAAGACAGCAGTTTCTTCTTTGCAACGAATTTCTATTTCGTTCTGCTCATGAATATCTGGAAGCGGTAAGTACGAGTTTGCAAAAAACTGATATTCTAAACTCTCAACTGTCGCGCCCTGCTTCCTCCAAGCAAGAAGTAAACTACCCTCCAGGCCTGTCACTAAAAGTTGGAGGTAGCTCGGAGAGACCACATTCTCATCTAGCACGATGCCCTTGATGTCTTGGTTAATCGTGACCGGCGCATCGCAAATCGCGACGGGGATTGAGCGCCTCAAAATGCCCGAGCGCACGACCATCATCAGATTACCGGGTTTCAGCAAAGGGGTATGGCCGTCTTCGATAGCCTTCTTACTCACACTCATCTGAGCAGAAGCAATGCGCGCAACCTTCATGTCTTTGGGCGAGACCCAAGGAATGTCATCGGTCCAGTACTTGCCTTCAGCCATTGGTGGCGTGCCGCCGCTCAAGAACCGGGCGAAAAACTTGAACTTCGGCAACCCCCAACGCGCCGGAACCTCGGGCATCCAGTCAATGCCGGTTGGCTTCATCGGGGCATTGGGGTCGAGGCCGCGTGTAACAGCCTGATTGATGACCGCCTGCTTCTGCTCGTTCAACAGCCCAATTAATCGCCTCTTGTTGCGGATGAGGCGAGCTGTAAGGCGGCTATGGGCGTCGAGAAAATCGGCTATCCGGATCTGCTCATCCGTCGGCGGAAAGGCCGAGGGCATCTGTTTGAACTCGTCCCAATAGAGCCGATTACGATCTGAAACGATGCCACGTGAGAACTTGTTTACCTCCCGCATGTAAGCGTCGGTTCTGAATAGGTACGTGTAATAGCGCGTTTCAACTTCGTCAAATGGACGTGCGACGACATATGCGGGGCTGATGAGACCATCGACTGGAGCTACTCCTACGGCACCTTGCCACATGCGCATCATGTTGTAGGAGATGTCACCTTTCGCCGCGTACTTGTACTTGCTTCGGTCCTTCATCTGCTGCTTTCGCGCGCCGTTCTCCATGTCGCGGACACGGACACCCGTGCGCAAGGAAACCTCCAAAATAGGTAGATCCTCGAAGCCGGTCTGATTGCGCTCGGAAAACAGTCTTCCGTTTCGACGCACATCCCAATGCTCGGGCACATGGCCCAGCCAAGGCAGCCCGCTGGCACGGTAGGCCGGATAAGGTTTTAGAATAGAACTCATACTAACTTGAGCCCAACATTGATAAACGTTCAAGAAGCTCATTTTTATATTTATCACTCTGGCAATCCGCTAACGCGTGATTCACCGCCTTAGTTGCCTCAGCATTGTTGCCGAGCTTCTCATGACATAGGCTAAGTAGGAGGTAATAAGAAGGGACGTGAATTTTTGCTCTATCATCCGCAATTACTTGCTTGAGAGCCTCCG
The DNA here is from genome assembly GCF_002844375.1 of Thalassospira marina. Taxonomy (NCBI): domain Bacteria; kingdom Pseudomonadati; phylum Pseudomonadota; class Alphaproteobacteria; order Rhodospirillales; family Thalassospiraceae; genus Thalassospira; species Thalassospira marina. Next base: position 2,807,316 of record NZ_CP024199.1, read on the forward strand.
AAGCACTTTGCAAGGCGTCGTCTTTTTTCTCTAGTGCTAATTCAGCTTCGGCCTTTCGATAGAGAACCCAATGGTCAATTTCTTCATCAGGAACCTTCCCGATGGTTTCTAGAGCCCTTCTAGGCAAAACGGCAGCATTATAGGCTTTGGCAACTGCCCGCGCATCATAGGGCTTGATTTTATCACTACTAGAAATTTCATCTGCAAACTGGAGGCAAGCTTCTCTTAGGCGTTTAGATAGCCTTTCTTTTCCCTCTCGGTGTGCTGCGTCAGCCGTATTTGTCAGTGCTTCGCATGCACTGACCCATTGATTCGCTCCAACGGCCTGAATTGGCATCGCCAATATTTCTGGCAGCCTTTCCGCAAGCTGCACGCACACAGTGCTAAATTGGTAACCAAATTTGGAAGTGAATGAGACGAAGGCCTCATAGAACTGGCCAAAACCTTCAAGTGCGGAAAGTGCAATTATATCCGCTAGCTTTTGAACCTGATCTGGTTCATTCGAGATGTCTTTGACGACTGCTCCATAAGATCTCAGCCTCGCCAATGCGGCCAGAGAGACGCGTAGCGGAACCGATGAACTATCTTTCGTCATTTCATCAATCAGAATACGGATAGATTGTTCGCCCTGCGTCGTTGTCTCAGCATCCGCACCATATTGCATACCAAGGTGAGCAATTTGCCCGTGCGTTGCATGCCACTCTGGTCTCAGCTTCAAAAGCTCGTTGAAGCTATCCAGTGCCACCTTATGCTCCCCACACCGCCTAAACGCTTTTCCACGGTGATGTAGAAGCTCTGCTGCCACGTCCGGAGAAACCTGATTTTCAAGTGCCTCAGAAAACTGGTTTGCGCAATTTTCGTAATATAGCTTTCTCTTATCTTGATCCTCAATGGTGTAGGCATAAGCTTCCTTTGCATCAATGAGGCACATCACTTCTGATAAAGGAAGTTCAGGAGTAATTTTTTTAAACTCAATGTCTTTGCATAATGACTGCTTTGCATCGCCTTCAATCTGAAGAAGAGCGTAGGAAAGCCAATCCAATCGAATTTCACTGCGTTTTGCTAATATCGCTTGGAGCAAATCTGAGCAAAGATGAATTTCCCGGAGCACGCTAGGCGCCATTTCTCCATTGCGTGCTGCAATGAAATCTTGAATGGCGTTGACAAGTTCTTCTCCATCAATACGGTCCTGTACAGCGGAGCAAACCAAGTCATGGACTCTGACAACGCCTGTAACGCTCGTAGGCAGTAAGATAGATATTTGCCGCAGATTTTGAGAGTTCGCAATCCCTATGAATTGACGCAAAAATTCCAAATCATGTGTCGCAATTCCAGAGTTTGCGATCTTTTTGAGAGCCTGAATTGCATTATCATCCAAGCGGCTCAAAATTTTCTTCATAATCGATTGGCCATCTCGACTAAAAAGATCGTTGGGAGACGCTAGAATTTCTTTATATAGATCGTTCGAATCAACTCCCTCTTGACTAATAATGGCGCGTATTACGGATAGGATGAGCGGATTAAATTTACATGCACCAATGAAATCAAGCGCTTCTTCAGTACAATTTCCTCTATCCTCACCAAGTATTTGAGTAGCTGTTTCTATCGACATTTCCGGAATCTGCACGCAACAATCTTTTTCAAGAATTGCTGTTTGAGACGTGACGATTACCACTCCTTCCTTTTGGAATCCGCCCTGCAACTCATCAAAATCTGACTTGTTGATAGGCCTTTCTAAACCGTCAATTACAAGGATAGTTTTGCTAGCATTAAATAAGCCTGGAATGTTTACAGGCGCTCCTCCACGGGACCTTTTGACGGCACTTAAAGCAGTCGCATCTTTCCAATCATCTCCAGTAATCCATATGTAATTCTCAAACTGGTCGGAATGATCCCGCGTAAACCTGATGGCTGCTTGCGTTTTTCCAGACCCGCTGACACCATGAAGAACACAAATAGAATTCGTTTTAAAATGGCTCATAAGGGCAGCATCGGCCTCTTGCTCTGGCACGTAGCCTTCACATTGCGCCGGTAGCTTCCCGTAGTATTCGTAGTTATCAAGGTTCTGTGAAAATCCCGGAAAAAACTGGGTGTAAAAATTTGCGCAGTCAGGTACCGCTATTGATTGCTGATACACCTCTTTCGCAAGTTCGCGGGAATCTAGGATAGTAATTATCCCACCATGTTGTGTTGCAAGAGGGGTGGCATTAAACTTCGCACGGAAAGATGGAGGTTCTTCCTGGCTGGAAATTAGATAGATTTTATCAGGCCCTTGGGGGAGTCTGTGCCCAATGGCATGAATAATATCTTTTTCTGGCTTCGGAAATGATGGAGATTTTTTATCCTTCGTACTATCACAATCTTTGAAGTAGTCATGCTCCGTGCTGTATTCGGCGACGAGGCTTGAGTCGTCTGAAAAACCATCAACGGTATGTCCTACAGGCTTGTAATCCTTATTAATGCCATGGTGAACCATCCTTTTGTTTTCGCGCATTGCGACAACATTTTGTCCAACAAGTTCTAGGTCGGTCGGGCTCAAGCAAGCAATTTCTGCCATCAGTTCCTTGATGACCCGCTTTTTTATGTATTCCTGAATCATTTTGAGCTCCTGACATCAACTGCCATCTTAAAGCCCCTCGAAATAGGTCTTGATCTTCTGGGCCATCAGCTTGCGCCGCGTGTCCAGAAATTCGCCATAGTCAGGGGTGTCGCCGCTGAGCAGGCTTTCAGGCAGGCAGCTCATGGCCAGATTGGCGCGTAATTCATCCAGATCGGTGATGCCGCCATGCTTCTTCGGGCCACCGTTGCACTGGTTTGCGATCTCCTCGAAATAGATCTCCGGTGCGCGGTCGCCGATACCGATATTGATCTCGCTCTGGGCCAGCACGAAATTGGCAATCTGGTTATAACGCCCTCGCGTCATGCCCTGGCTTTTTAGGTGATTACGCGGATAGACGTGATGGACGTCGCTGCGGTTTAGCAGCAGGTCCCACACCGTGATATCGCGCGACAGGAAGCCAAGGTCGCCCAGCTTGGCCTGGGCCGCCTGATAGACGAGGAAGTAGGGGCTGGAGCCCGATGATGTGTCCATCTCCTGCGGAAGCAGGGTCGTCCAGAAGCTTTCCGGCAGTTCGGCTTCAATCACGGCCTCGGTATACTTCGCGAGGCCCTGTGTTTCGATTTGGCGGATGTCGAAATCGAACGTGGTTTCCGGGCTGCCCGAATAGCGCCCCCGCAGTAGAGACATGACATACCAACGTCGCACCAGCCGTTCGATATCAGCCGCCGGCATGCCCTCGCTACGGCCACGCAGATAGAGGATATAGGCGAAATTAATGGCGTTTTGGCTTCGGATCAGCTTGGAAGTGATGAAGCCGGCCGACCGCAAAATCATCGTCAGCCGGTCGAAATGGGTCTTGTTGATGAAATTGAGAACGCCTGTCTTCAGCTTCGCAAAGGCGTCCTCGGCGACCGCCTCTTCGTATCGCTTGGTCTCGAAATTCCGGCCCGACAGCAGTGCAACAAGGTCTTGCAACTTGCCCCGACGGAATTCCGACGTGAACGCCACGCGCAGCATGTCGGTATAGGACGGGTCATACAGGTCATCGTTCACATCCTTCAGCCAGCGCATTTTCGGGAAAAATTCCGATGCGGCGAAGGCTTTGTCCCCTTTTTCGATGCGCGGCAGAAACTCCGGCGCGACGGCCAAATGGCAGAAATAGTCGATGGCCTTGCGCAACGTATTGCCGCCGTATGTGTCGTTGGCGGCGATCTTCGACATGGCGAAATCCGCCTGACTCAGGGATGCGCCCGCCGAGTTCACACGGATGAAAATCTCGGTGACCGTCTCTATGTCGAGGTCTTCGGCCAGTTCGATGAAGCCAACATGGTTGTTGATGATCTTGCGGACCCGTTCCAACACGATGGAAACGGCGTCTTGATCGACCTCCGGATTGCGCGCCACATAGTCCCGCGTCAGCTTGGTCAGGCTAGCCTCGGGCGAGAACACGTCGGCCAGATCGGGTATCCATGCACCGTCTTTTTGAATGGCTGGGTTCGAGACTTCGAACTTCTCCTCCACCGGCTGGAAGGCGATGCGAATGCGGACAGTCTCGTAATCTTTGGTCAACACCTCGCGGCCCAACAGCGCCGCCATGAGTGCGGTGACGCGCTGTTGGCCGTCAATCAGGATGCGTTTTCCGGAAGAGGTTGAGCCATCCTTAAGGCGCACGGACGGGTTTCGCCATGCTATGAGATAACCTACCGGGTACCCCTGATAGAGCGAATCCAGCAGGTTTCTGACCTTCGTCGCGTCCCAGACAAAGGGGCGCTGAATTTCAGGGATAGCGATCTCGCCCGATTTCACCCAGGTGAGCAGAGTCTCAATCGGATGCGGGGTGACGGAGTAGCGTTGCGTCGCCATGCTCAGCGCCCTCCCGCCAGAACGTCTTCAAGCAGGCCTTCTGTTTCTTCTTCAAGGGCCCTGATGTCCGCTTCGATATCTGCCAGCGGCCGTAGCGGCTGCGGTTTGTAGAAGTGGCGGTTGAACGAGATTTCATAGCCGATGACGGTCTTGCCATCTTCGATCCAAGCATCAGGCGCGTGGGGCAGGACTTCGCGGCGGATAAATAACTCGATCCCCCCGTCCTCCAGAAACGGCACCTGTTCCGTATCGCGCAGTTCGCTGTCGGGTTCGAATTCGACGATGACGGTTTTGCCATCAATCACTTTCTGATAACGACCGTACAGAGACACATCGGATTCCTTCGCGCCCTTTGCTTTTGTCACCTTCTTGATAACGGCTTCGGCTTCGGCATCTTTAGTGCCGAGCGACGCCATGATCAGCTTCTGGCGCTTGGCCGTCATGCGGACGCCGCGCACCTTTGCCAGCCTTTCCACAGTATCCATGAAGGCGTTGAAATCCATATGCGGACCAGTGCCAAGATCGCCTGCAATGGCCTCCAGAACGTCAACGAGCGGTTCTTCACCAGCATCCTTGCAGGCCACAGCGAAACGTCTGAGAGCGCTTTCTGACAGCTCGACTTTCAGGCGGAGCGGGCGTTCAACGGTGACTTTCCAGTATCCGAAGGCGTCATTTGGAAAGATTTTCGATTGCTCATTTTCTTCGCCATTCAGAAATGCGCTGCAAATCTTCTCGATATCGTCCGGCCCAAGCTCGCAATTCTTCTTGCCGAGATTCTTGCGCAGCGGCTTGAACCACGAGGTCGCATCGACAAGCTGCACCTTACCCTTACGTTCCGGAGCCTTCCTGTTGCTGAGGACCCAGATGTAGGTCGCAATACCGGTGTTGTAGAAGATGTTGAGCGGCAGGGCGATGATGGCTTCGAGCCAATCATTCTCGATGACCCAGCGGCGGACGTTACTCTCCCCGGAACCGGCGTCGCCGGTGAACAGGGCCGAGCCGTTGTGGACTTCTGCAATGCGACTGCCAACCTTGCTGTCTTTCTTAATCTTGCTCAGCATGTTCGCAAGGAAGACCATCTGGCCGTCACTGGATCGGGTGATGAGGCTGTATTCGGGGTCGTCACCATGCTCGATGACAAAGCGCGGGTCTGTGATGTCCTTCTTGCCGCCCATGCGATCGAGATCGGACTTCCAGCTCTTGCCGTATGGCGGGTTAGATAGCATGAAATCGAATTCCCGCGAAGGGAAGGCGTCGGCCGATAGCGTCGAGCCGTATTTCATGTTCTCCGCTTCAACGCCTTCGCCCTTGAGGATCAAGTCGGCCTTGCTGATAGCGAAGGTTTCAGGCTGCACCTCCTGCCCATACAGATGGACCGAGACTTCTTTGCCATAATCGGTCGCCAGCTTGATGAGTGTTTCTTCGGCGACGGTCAGCATGCCGCCCGTACCGCAAGCGCCATCGTAGACCAGATAGGTTCCTGACTGTATATCGTCAGCAATCGGCTTGAAGATCAGAAATGCCATAAGCTCCACGACATCACGCGGCGTGAAGTGTTCTCCAGCTTCCTCGTTATTCTCCTCATTGAAGCGTCGGATTAGCTCTTCAAAAATCGTCCCCATGGAATGATTATCGAGACCGGGCAGGCGCTCGCTGCCATCCTGATGCCGGACGGGATTAGGGCTCAGGTTTACCGACGGGTCGAGGAACTTCTCGATCAGGAAGCCAAGGATGTCGGCATCAACAAGCGTTGGGATCTGATTTCGGAATTTGAACTTGTCCAGCACCTCCTGGACGTTCGGTGAAAAGCCGTCGAGATAGGCTTCGAAATCAGATTTTAACTGCTGGCGGCGAGCCTTTGACGCTAGGTCGCGGAGGCGAAACTGTGACGTGTTGTAGAACGCCTCACCTGACGCTTGGCATAGGGCCGCATGCTGGTTCGCAACTCCAGCCTTGTCGAGCTGGGCTTTCATGGACAGAACAGCTTCTTTCGTCGGCTCTAGAACCGCATCGAGCCGCCGGATAACCGTCATGGGTAGGATAACGTCTCGGTATTTCCCGCGCACGTAGATGTCGCGCAGGACATCGTCTGCGATGTTCCAAATGAAATTACTGATATTCAAATTACTCATGCTATTCCCGTTTTCGAAACACTACGCTGTTAATAATCTTAAAAGTTCAGCCTGCTCAGCCCCCAAATTCTTCAAGACATGCTTATTCAAATATTCACTACATAGCGTATTGTCGGGAAAACGAAGCACGTAAATCGCTATCCTATCCGGTTAATCAAAACGCTATCCAAAGTATCAAAATATAGTTTCCCGTAGATCATGGCCTTGCCATGCGAATAAGGCAGGAAGAACAGCTGCGTTCTGTTAGGTGATATCACCTAACCTATCCTGCCAGACCAACGACAGGGTAAAGTTGTGCAATCTTTGGCACACTCTGGCACAAACTGGCAATCTCCGTCAATCTCTGGCAATCTCTGTCAATAACTGGCAACACATTGTAATTGCTTGATTTTTATCTATACCTATTCTTCCGAAAATATACGTTTTACCCCTTGTGCATAAGTCATTTCATCGCGTAATCAAAAGAGTCGGACGGCTCTTGTCACAGAGCACTTACAACCTCTGCGGATAAACCGCGATGGCTTGGCCAAGGATCACAACATGAATGAAATCATACCGTTCAGCTTTGAAGGTGCTGAAATTCGTACTGTCTATAGGAATGACGACCCGTGGTTTGTCGCCATGGATGTTTGCAAGGCGCTGGGAATTGGAAATCCCCGCAAGGCAATCCAGGTGCTTGATGATGATGAAAAAGATGACGTAACTTTAAGTGACGCCATCGGGCGGCAACAGGAAACGAACATCATCAATGAAAGTGGCCTCTATATCCTGATCCTGCGCAGTCGGAACGCATTGAAGCCTGATACATTACAGCATCGTTTTCGCAAGTGGGTCACGAACGAGGTCCTGCCTGCAATTCGCAAAACCGGAGCCTATCCCCCCGCCCCGCCCCCATCATCCACCCAAAACAATGATCAGCAGGAACTGATCGAAGCCCTGCGCGACAAAATCGCACTTCTGGAAGAAAACCGGTCATTGGTTAAAGACCGCAGGATCTCATCAACGTTCGTGGGCGTGGCACGCCAGCTCTTTGAGAAAACCGACTTCTCCGACGACACCATTGCAGAAATCCTTGCCCCGGGCATCGGCACCCTCATGCCTGAATGGGTCACCTGGCAACGCCGACAGCACCATTGATCCGGCCTGAAATAAGACTTCCCCTTCCCGGCCTCGTGCCTTTTTCTTTATCCTTCCCAGAAACGAGGCCTGACTTGAGAGCCGGAATCTACGCACGTCATTCAACAGACAAACAGGAAACCAGTACCCAGGATCAAATCCGCCGCTGCCGGGAGTTTTGCCAGCGTAAAGGCTATGACATTGTTGAAATTTATCACGATGAAGCCATCTCGGGCTCCCACATCGAAAACCGGCCCGGCATTTCCGCCCTTCTGATCGGTGCCTTGAATGATCGCTTTGATCTGGTGGTGGCGGAGGACCTTAGCCGCATCAGCCGCGATCAGGCCGATACCGCCAATTTCTTCAAGAAAATGCTGTTCCTGGGCGTCCCAGTCGAGACTGTCAGCGAAGGCTTGATCAACGAACTGCATATATATCGGCCTTAAAAGTACGATGAATGCACTGTACCTGAAGGATCTGGCCGATAAGACCCATCGTGGGGTAATTGCCGCTGTGCTGCGCGGCGGTGTTCCCGGCGGCAAGCTATATGGGTACGACCTTGTTCATGCGCTGGATGAATTTGGCGAGCCGATACGCGGCAAACGCACCATCAACGCAGAACAGGCTGCTATCATCCGTGAAATTTTTGAACATTATGCGAGCGGGCGCAAACTCAAACATATCTGCGATGATCTGAACCACCGGGGCATTGATGCCCCTAAAGGCGGGAAGTGGGCACCCTCCAGCCTTGTTGGCTCCTTTGTCCGCCAGACCGGCATGTTACGCCAGACGCTGTATAACGGCACCGTCACCTTCAACAAGATGCAGTACCGGAAACACCCCGAAAATGGCCGACGGGTGTCAATCATCCGGCCCGAAAGCGACTGGATCACCGTCCCTATTCCCGAATTGAAAATTGTTGAACCCGAGTTATTTGCCGAAGTTCAAAAAGCACTCGATATGCGCTCCAACAAACACATGCAGCGCAAGCTCGGCCCCAAGGTGACGACAGAGGAAGAAAAACGGGAAATCTCGATCAAACGATCAAAGGAATGGCGGCGCAATCAGGCGATTACGTCAAAACGCTCCAATGCCGTTTTTGGCGGCAAGCTATATTGCGGGGAACATGGCCACAAAATCACCGCGACCTATGCCAAACACTATTCCTGCCCGATCAAAGGCTGCCATAACCGTAGCCTGAATTATGATCAGATCATGGCCCTGGTCATCGACGCAATCAGCGATCTTGACCACAACACGATCCGCGATCATTTCGATGATGATAAAATGGCAGAAACCCGCGCCCATCACGAACAGGAGATCATCCGCCTGAAGGCAGAACTGGAAGCCTTACGAGCCAGTGTCAATAAAGTCATCGAGGCTCTCGGCCCGGATGCACGCTCGCAAGACATTCGTGCCTTTTTTGACGACAAGTCGGAACTGATCCACCGGACCAAACTCGATATCTCTCGCCATCAGCGCGAACTGGCCGAAACAATGCTCCCAAAAAGTCTGGATCGCATTATCCAGCGCCATACCAATCTGGTGGCGAGACTGCGTGTCTGGTCTCGGGATCCGGAAGCTGTTGTTCCGTTACGGCGCGTCATCGAAAAGCTGACAATTCATACCTTCTGGGACCAAACCACCAAAACATGGCGGCAGGAATGCAAGGCGATATTTGATTTTAACGCCCTGATCACAAGCGAGAAATAAAACACGCCCTGAACTGACAGACCATGACAACCGGCAGAATCCTGCCGGTTCACTATCTGGTTTTCAACAGAGCGCAGCGCTGCGCATTCCGGGTCAGAAGGAATGAAACCGGCACAATTTTGCCGGTTCCTTCATCAATGCCAATCAGAACTGAAATCCGATTTGCCCTTTGTCGTTCGTCTCTGTAAGAACGCCCTGAAAGCTGGTGCAGGACGCTTGCACAAAGTCAGGCAATGAGGTTGCCCACCTCTGCCGATATTCGAATTCGATGTTCATCATCGCCTCAGTCTCAGCATATTTGCAGAAAATTGAGGCAGCGGCTTCCTGAACACTTACCGGCGGCCATTCGGCATAAAAATGCGAACGAAAGCCGGTCTCGGAAATGAACGGCAAACCAAGGTCGATGGCAATAAAGCCAAAGCTGCTGCATGTATCGAGTGGGCAGGTGAAATCGACCAATGCCCGGCCATGTTTGGTTTCCAGAACAAACAAACCGTTTTGCCCCCAATGCGGAACCTGACCTTCTTTGGCGGCAAGGACCGCCGTGATGGCTGTTCCGGCCCCGTCTGCGGCAAAACTGCCAAAGCTGCCCTTTTCGCCATTGGCCGCGACAATCAGGGCATTAAAATCCTGTGCAGCCTTCTGTGCTGCCGCTCCATCATTCGCCCTGATAGCAGCATCAAATTCACGGGCAATATGATTGGCCGTCTGGATATCGCATTCTGTTACCTTGCGCATTTTTCTGGTTCCCTTAATGACAACAGGATGGCCGATGTGGCCGGTTCAACTTCTTCCCGTCGTCAAAAAGGGGTGAATGCCGTCAAGCTGAATATGGGATGTTCACGACCGTTAAGGCGTGAACCGGGACACTGATTCTGCTTTACGGCAGAGGGCGCAGCCCTTCCTTTGGCTGATCCTCAGGTTAGATGCCAAGATGGTAATATTTACTTGATATAATGCGTTCCCGAATTGGAACTCGTTTTAGCCGATCAGTACGTCGTGGCAATTGCGTTGTCATCAGAGCTGTTGACGAGACATCTGGCTACGTCTTTGTCCATGATCGACGCCTTATTAGTGTAGGCATCCAAAAAACAGACCCTATTTATATTTTTGAGTTTTTCGCCCCCGCAACCTGTCCTATCAAAAGCTGAAGATCGACCTGTCCGGCATGGAACGAACTGCCCGTTCTTCAGCTTGCTCAATTATCGTGTCCATAAAGGCATTGAAAGAGTTTTGAATATCGTCATGCTTTGGGTGGTAGTCTTAACCGTTGACGAGCTGCATCCCGGCGTTCTTTGAATTTGGGATCGACCGGAAGCAAAACCGGATCATAACCGTTAACGCGTCGGAATTCCTCTATCAACATCTTCTTCCCGTCTTCAAGACGCAATCCCATCGCGTCAAGATATTCCTGTGCTTCCTCATCGGTCAGCAGGGAATGATCGCCGACATCGCCATATTCCTGTCTACGATCCAACCATTCACCAGGATCCAAACGCCATCCTGTTCTGGCACGCGCCTGAACTGCTCCACCTTGAATCCTATAAAGGCCCGGCTTTATCCTCTCTCTAACAAGAAAGATGGCAATATTGTCTTTATCCTCGTCATCCAAAAATGGCGACAGCACAGATATGCGTTCCTCAGCCTTTTGCTCATTCGTCATTATTCTCACTCCAATCCCAATGCTCCGGATGGTACAGGAACCTGGTCGAAAAGCGCTTTTTGCTGTTCATCCAAAGCTTCCCAAGCCTCTGAGGTACGCGGCAACAACCTTTGTTGCTCATACAGCTTATGTGTCTCAACTTCCTTCGTATGATGACTGGCTTTGGTATGAAACTGCACCTCGAACTTAAATCCCTGTGGTGTTTCATACACCGCATTGATGCCACGATATCCGGGCCCCGCCCATGTATTCTTGAACTTGATCTGACGATTGCCCTTTGACACGAGTTCCTGTGCTGCATCCCTGACACCTGCGGCATAGGCATTGTCAGGAAAGATAATGGTATAGCGCAGAACATCCTTCATCTGCCCTGCTACCTCGGAATACAATTTTCCTTCTTCTACCGCCTGGCCGCTAATTTTGCGTGCAAGCGATTCCTCGGATTTGAAGCGAAACTGCAAACCTTCCATATAACCGCCGAATTTACCGGCAATTGATTGCAGTGTCGCCGTAATAGGCGGCTCTACTGCACGGGCGGCTTCCAGCAGAACCTTAACAACCGCTTCCAGAGATTCACTTTTAAATCTATAGCGGTACTGTGCCTTAACCGTAATCACCATCCGGCTCATGCCATATTTCATGACACGAAGCGCCCGAACAAAACCGTCCAGCACGGCCCCGAAAATAATCCCTTCCAGGGCGTTCTTCAAACGCCCTTCGGCAGAACTGTCTCCTGGGGCAGAAGCAAGGTATTCCGTGACCGGGTTCCTCAGTTGAGGAAACTCTTGAATCAGATTTGAAAGCCGTCGTTCATGTGGATCAAATGCGGTTGTATCGGCAATAACCCCGGCAATAATGAACTCCCCCGTTGATCCAAGAACGGAAGCTGCCTTGACCAACCGAACAACCCGTACCGCCGGAATGAACGCAATCAAAAACTGCGTCACACCCTCCATCACCTGGCCAACAGTTCCCTTTGGTGGATCTACGCCAAGATCGATGAAATCCTGATACCCGTATCGTTTTATATGTGCCAACCTCTCTTCGGTGCTCATCCAGACCATGTCGCCGTTGACATTGACCCAGCCGGGATTCCAGCCCACCCAGAAGCCAAACTCGTCGACCGAGCGCATGACGTTATTGATGCCTTTCTCTGCCCCGGACAGAGCGCCCCGACCGAGGCCTTCCAGCCACCATTCCTCAGAATCACCTTCACCTCTCTCCTCACCTTCCGGAACACCCAAAGTTTCATTCGGGCGCTCGCTTTGAAGGGCGAATTGCACGTCTTCGATACCGCCGGGCAATTCGACGCGGGCAAAGCCGCCAGGACCGATTATACCGCGATATTCGACACGTTCCTTTTCTACGTCGGTCACGACAAAGGACATGCCCGCTTCGTCAGCCTGAACATCCCTCGCTGTCAAACCCGCAATTCTCATATAGTCGGGCATGTTCTCCGGTATACGGGACTCAAACTGAAACTCGACCCAGTTTGGGCATGTCTTACAAAAGTTGTCAGCAACCGCCGTATTTTGCGGATCATCCACTGCCTGGGCAATCGTCGCAGGATCAAGGATTTCATTCATGATCTATTCCGCTTCCATGACATCTGGGGACAGGCTTTCCATTCTTTTTCGAAAGGCATTGAACTTCCTGATTGCCGGCGCGCCGGAGCGGCATATCGTTTCGAGTAAACCGTCCGGATCTTTGCTCTCGTATCTTTCGCCATAGAAAACCTCCCACGACGCGAGGATCGTCAGGTGGTTTTCGGAAATGAAGCCATAACTCTGCATCCGGTTAACTGAGATCTCTGTAAGAGCGCGAACCTTTGGGAGATCAAGTGCATGTTCAGGAAAAGATGCGACAATGTTCCCGGCAACCCGTTCAAACCAGTTCCGCCGCAGATCGTTTTCGATAACATTGATATCAATTGTCACCGGCCCCGAAAATCCGGACATATCGGTTTCCGTCTTTCGGATCAGATAGGTTGCCTTTGTGGTAGGACACACCAGAACCCCGTTCCCATCAAAGGACAGAAATTTCCTTGCGAAATCAACATTCTCAAGGCGTTTTGTCAGGTGTTCCGGTTCCCAGAACCGTAAATAATACCATTTCCCCATCTCGTCTTGAATACGGGTAAACCGCCGAAAATGTTTCCACAAATCGTCAATATCGGCACGAGAGCGAATATAAATCGCCGGTTCGCGGTGCCAGAGATGCCGGGTAGTCGCTTGAGCGTTTGCATTGGGGTCATGGGTAAACAGAATGCGGGTAAAATTCGCCCCCCGATCCAGCTCGATCAGATAAGGCGCAACATCGCCAAGTTCGACGGCGGCCTTGCCCTTGAACATGCAGCGCCAGGGCATGCCGCAGGTTTCAATGGCACTGGCCCCGCCTGTCAGCTTGCCGGCATCAATCACGGCATAGGTTTTAAGCGGCGGCACATTCTCAAGGCCGTCATAGAAAGAAATCTCTGCTGCTGTTGGTTCCACCTCTCCGAACAGCGGCTCAAGCAGACCATCGGGCACTGTTTTGCGCGGATACACACCGAACTGGCCATCAAGCGGTTCAATACCGGGTATCTCTTTAATATCGAGCCACGCAACCGGTTCCGCTGTGGTCGTAGCATCGCTGGCGAGCAGCCCCAATTCGACCGGATGTTGGGCATAAACGTTTCGGGCCAGATCCAGTGCCTGTTTTTCCCGGGCATGGCGCACCATCCATTCGGTGGCTGGCATCACATCTTCCGCCCAGAGCAGGCGAAGAGGTGAAAGATCACCACCTATAGCGGTAAGATGCGCGCGCAACACAGTTTCATAGGCATCACGACCATCGACCCACACAGCGGCCACGCCGGTCAGGGTCTCTGTCACGGTTGCCGTATCAGCACCAAAACCGTCTTCTGTATCGGTATCGCCTGAAAGATCGCGCACAAAATGACAGTGCCCCAGCCAGGGCTCCAACTCTGGTGCTGTCATCTCACAGTCCCCATCAGGCACATTCCTCACACAGTTAAACCTGCCAGACATTTTTGTGTGGCAGGTTAGAGCATGCCAAAACTCTTTGAGCAGAGTCCCAGGCAAATCGATAAATGCGTATGATGAGAGAAACTCTGTTAGTTGATTGATTTTGAAAACAAAATTCAAAAGTCAAAATATATACCGCAACCTTGCTTCAGGCGGATTTTCGCCAACTTAAGCGGAAATCTGCCCAAAAGACCGAACTCAACCGGCAAAATCCTGCCGGCTGCACCAGTGTGCAATCTCGACTTCAACACAAGCCAGCCTCAGGCGCATCCCGGATCGGCGCGCATTCTGATATTCCCGTTCGTAAAGGGCTTCCATGGCACTTACCCGTTGTGCCGGTTCCAAAGACGCAAAGGGGTCACCGCCGCAGACCTGGACATCCGCTTGCCGGGTGTGCATCCGGTCCAGCTCGCCAAGCTGCGTTTGCAACGCCTTTTTCTCAGCTTCGAGGATTTCAATTGCTACTTTTGCATAGGCTGTGATGTCATCATCCAGCATCACAACCTCCCAATGCTGGCAGAACGCACCGCACCCGCTCCATAAAAACCCGTTCGGCCTTGATCGCACTCCAGGGCAGCATGTAGTCGTCAAACGGTTTCGCCAGATCGCCCGCGCTCAACCGCACCAGAGACGGATCCACACAATCGCGATATTCCGTCGCTCTCAACCGCTGGTCGATCTCATGGACTTCGTGCAGCACGGCATGAGGCCACGGCCATTCAAGGCCGGCCAAAAGGGTAAAATGCCGCTGGATCGGCAGAACGATTTCAGTTTCAAAACGCTGCCAGACGCCGAGCCGACGCAGGGTATTTTTGACCGGCGAGATAATGCCGCCAGTGTCAAATTCCTCGATATCATGCAACAGCGCATATCCTGTAGCCTGCGATGAGACCAGATCACAAGCCTGCACACAATGCTGTGCCACCGTAACCTCGCAGGCCCCGTTCCAGCGCCGGATACACGCCAGACCTGCCGCTTGATGCCTGAAAATCTCAAGGCGTTCTTCGAGAGACGGGGGAATGTTTTGAGTGGGGGCGATCAGTTCAAGCATGTCACACCGCCGATCTGCAACCCCTTGCGCTCTGCAACAGGCCGGATTGCTGCCATCAACT
>NZ_CP024200.1:0-40000 GCF_002844375.1 Thalassospira marina
ATGAAACCCATTTTGCCTGTTCTGTTATTCATTTGCGCCGGGCTGGCCGTAACCAGCCTGCCCGCTTCCGCCCAAAGCCCCGATGAAGATCTTGCAACGGCCCGCGCTGCCGTGACGCAAACCCCATCAGGGTCAAACGGGAATGTATCGAGTGATGATCCCAACATGGCCGACATGGTCAAAAAGGTCAAAATCATCACGCGGAGCAAAAGCACTACCGAGCTTCCTGAAAACACCCCGATTGCCCTTGATCTGGGGCTGGTCGATGTGCCCGGGGCCGATAGCAAGCTGACCGAAGGGGTCACGGCCAAAGCCTATGCCCGTTATGTGAAGGTCGAAGAACAGAAAGTTGGCCAGCTTGTGCTTTCCGGTGTCGAAAAGGATGGCCGGGCCGAAGCGCTGAATTCCGATGATTTTGTCGCCCAGTTCGCGCTCGAAAATGACCCCAAACTCGATCCAGCCGCACCCATCACGATTGAGGGCGATCAGAGCGAACTGATTGCAGCCCTCAAGCGCCTGGCTGTGGCCGGGGATGAGGAAACGGCAAGTAAAAAGGAAGTCGAGGAAGCTGGGGTGGGTGCCTCGGATGGCGCAGTCGCCTCGAATGCGGCGAGCAACCCGGATGCCGGATCTTACACCACCCCCGGTGCGCTGGAACTTGATGATACGCCGCAAACCTCCACCCGCATCACGGCGGAAGGCTGCAAGATGCGGATCGATCTCGATCAGCTCCAGGCGATCCAGCAAACCCGTATGGCCACCACAACGGACGGCGAAACCTCTTACGGCACCTGTGCCGATGGCGAAGAACGCTACAAAATCAATAAAAGCTATAGTGCCTGTTCCTATATCGAGGATATGGACGCTCGCACGGCCACAGCTTCCTTCATCTATTATTACACCGATGGCTCGGGCAATCGCGTCGAACATGGCGAGTGTCAGCCCGATCCCGAAGCCCGCTTTGACATTGTTGAAGACAGCGAAGCCTGCCGCGTCACGCTCGATTACGATGCCGGTGACGTCATCACCAATGCCAAACTGGTTTATTCCAACCAGAGCGGCCGCAAGGTCGAAGTCCGTGATTGCAGCCCGTCCGAAGAAATCGCCCCGGCGCCGATGACGGCAACGTCTGAGGGCTGCGACATTCGCGATGATTTTGACGCCGGTGTTTCCTATCAGCGTCACAAATATGTCTATGAACTGAACGGCGTTTCCTACAGCACCGCCTGCACCGATAGCGGTACCGAATTTGCCCATGAAACCGTCTATAAAACCGATGGTGGCGATTATGTCTGCACGCCGCTGATCAACAGCAAGGACAAATCCGTCACCCTGCAAAGCCGGGTGCGCATTCTGGTCAATGGTCTCGAACAGTTCCGCACCGCCTGCACGCCCGACACCACCAGCATGGACGTTATCGCCACCACCGAAGGCTGCGAGGATCCGGCCTATTGGACACACAGCCTCAGTGCCGGCCAGAGTTATGGCAGCGAGCGCTATTACTACTTCTATGACGACAAGCAGGAATTCATCACCGATTGTCAGAAAAGCGATCAGGTTTATACCCACCAGATCGAGATTACCGGCTGGCAGCCCCATGATGACCAGCTTTTCGCCTATGCCCTGTCCACCGTCTATATCGATGGTACGCCGCAAGGGCGCTACAACATCAAGACCAGCGAAGTTCTGCCCGGAACGGCCCAGACGCCCTATAGCTATGATGGGGAAAGTACGGCTCCGACCAACGACATCAGCTATGAAGACTGCACCAAATTCCAGGGCCAGAATCTGGTCAAAAACTATACCCGCCCGGATGGCACCAAATACAGTCTGGTGGCTGGTGAAGCTGATCCGATCAGTGTCGGCGATGTCTGCTCGGTACAGATCACCTGGGGACTGGACACCTACGCAACATATGCCCTGAACAGCTCCAACTACAGTACGGCTGGAAATGTCTGCGGCACAACTAGCCTGAGCTACAATTATTCATCAGGCGACAATGATTTCAGCGGCACTAAGAGCACCGCCAATCATTGCGCGTTTACTGATGCAATTGGTACGAAAAGCATCGTTCGCGAAGATGGCGAAGTGATTGGCGAACCGGTCAGCAAGAGCTGCCGCGCCACAGCCTCAGCACCTTCAATCCAGAACTACCGCACCCAAAACGGGGGTCAGGCAATACAGTTTAGGTCCTTTGGTCCAGCCTATCCTGTCCTGACGACAGCCATCCGCAGCCAGTGCATTGTCAATTGGGGGTGGCCACTATGAACGCCATCAACCCGCTTTATAAAAATATCATGGCCCCGCTGGCACGCTATTACGACGATCCCAAAACCGTCGAAGTGCGGCTTAACCGCCCGGGCGAGATTATTGTAGACCGGCGCGGCGAGGGCAAAATGCGCATTGTCGATGCCGATCTCAGCCTCGCCCGGATCGAACGGATCTGTCGCAGTCTTGGCAACCAGCGCGGGCTGCCCTTTGATGGCGATACCCATCCCATTCTCTCGACGGCCCTTGAAGAAGGCCATCGCTTTGAATGCCTGGTCGGACCCTCGGTCCGCACCGGGCTGAGCCTTGCCATTCGCTGCAAACATCCCTTCACCCCGGGCTGGGACCAGATTGTCCCGCCGGCCAGCAAGAATGCCGGCACCCCGCTTGAAGAAACCCTGCCCCTGCATCGCATCGCCTGTGAAAGCGAGATCCGCGATGTGCTGACCGAGGCCATGCTGGGGGCCAAAAACATCATGATCTCGGGCGGGACCAATACCGGCAAAACCACCCTGCTCAATCTTCTGCTCTCAACACTCGCCGATGACATTCGCGTCATTGCTCTGGAAGACACTATGGAGCTGGCCCTGGATCCCTTCTGGGATGGCAATGGCTTGCTGGCGGCGCGCGAAAGCTCTGTCACCACCGGCATGGTCGATTGGCGGGTTCTGTTTGATCACGTCAATCGCATCACGCCTGACCGGGTGCTGTTTGGCGAGATTTCCACCAAAAACGCCTTTGCCGCCCTTGGCACCCTTAATGCCGGCACAACCGGTGTCACCTTCACCATCCATGCCACCAGCCCCAAACAGGCCATTCATCGCAAGTTCGACCAGAACATTGCCTGGGCAGGCATGAAGATGGACCGCATCCCGGAGTTTTTGACCGAGATGATCGATCTTGTCGTGCAGATCAAACGCGGGCCGGACGGCTTTCGCCGGATTACCGATCTCTGGCAGCCCGCCAATGACCATTACATCCTCAAAGACGGGAGGGCGGCATGACGGCCCGGCTTTATCATTTTGCCATGTTCCTCATCACCTTGGGCATGTTGGCCGGCGTGATCGCCGACTGGCATTTCAGTGTCGGGTTTGATCCGCGCAGCCTTGAATGGTGGCAATGGCTGTATGCCGCTGCCATTCACCCCGCCGGGCTGCCCGATAACATGCAATATCCCGCCCTGGTCATTCTCGGCTCCGGGATGCTGGTTTTGATTGTACTGGCCATCTTCTCGGCCCGGGCGCGCAACGATACGGTTTCGGGCAATCGCAAAGGCAGGGAACTGCATGGCTCAGCCCGCTGGGCCAATTGGCGGGATATCAAAAAGTCCCGCCTGCTCACCCGCAAAGGGGTGGTGATTGGCGGCTTTCCCCGGGCCTTTGGCAAAGTACGCGAATTGCGCCATCACGGCCCCGAACATGTGATGGCCTTTGCCCCGACCCGCAGTGGTAAAGGGGTCAGCATCATTTTACCAACCCTGCTCTCCTGGCCGGAAAGCGGCCTTGTGCTCGACATCAAGGGCGAGAATTACGCCAAAACCGCTGGCTGGAACCGCGATCAGGGCAAAACCGTGCTGCGTTTTGATCCCAGCAATCCCAACAATGATGAAACGGTACGCTTTAACCCGCTCGCCGAAATCCGCATCAATACCCGCCGTGACATCGCCGATTGCCAGAACATCGCCAATATGGTGGTCGATCCCGATGGCAAGGGCATTGCCGGCAATTACTGGCGGGAAGAAGGCTGGGGCTGGCTGTCTGTCGTCTTGCTCCATGTCATTTACAAGGTGCAGAAGGAAGAAGGCCGCATCGCCAATTTTGATGATGTGAATATCTTCCTTTCAGGCATCAGCACGGTCACCCCGCCCGACGAGGCGATTGAAGGCGACGAGGAAACGCCAACACCGCGTGCTTCCGGCAATGGCGATGACATGGATACCGAGGACAACTTTGTCGCCATCCTGCAAACAATGGCCACCTATGAGCATGGCCATGCCCATGTAAACAAGGAGGTTAAACGCGGCGCCAACGGCATGGCAATCAAGGCACCGCAGGAACGCTCGGGCGTGCATTCCAATGCCAAAACCCAGTTAACGCTCTATGCCGATCCCATCATTGCCGAAAATACCGCTGTCAGTGATTTCCGCCTGAATGATCTGATGAATGGCGAAAAACCCACCATGCTCTATCTGGTGTTTTCGCCAGCGGACAAGGACCGGTTGATCCCGCTGATCCGCATCATGATGAACCTGTTTCTCCGCCGTCTCACCGAAAAAATGGAGTTTGGCGATGGCGAGCAAAAGCAGGGCTATAAACACCGGCTGTTGCTAATGCTCGACGAGTTTCCCGCCCTTGGCAAACTCGAAGTCTTTGAAGAGGCCCTGGCCTTCATGGCTGGCTACGGCATCAAGGCCTACATCATCATCCAGAATATCGAGCAGCTTTATAAAAAATACGGCAAGGATGAATCCATCTTTGCCAACTGCCATGTCCGCATTGCCTTCACCCCCAACAAACTGCCGACCGCAGAGCTGCTTTCCAAGCTGGCGGGCAAGCAGACCATTGTCCAGCGCAAGCATTCGCGCTCGGGCAAGTTCGGCACCCCGGGATCACAATCGGAAAACCTCCATGAAGTCTCGCGCGATCTTCTGACCGCCGATGAAATCATGCGCCTGCCCATGATCGATGTGGATCCCGACGGCAAAAAGAAACCCAAGCCCGGCGACACCCTGATTTTTGTCGGCGGTCGCCCGCCGATCTGGGGCCGCCAGAAGCTCTATTTCCTTGACCCGGTTTTGCGCAGCCGCAGCCGGGTCCGGCCGCCAAAAATGACGCAATCCCTTCCCTCCCCCAACAGCTCGCAGGAGACCACCTATGTCTGACATTCCCAAAATCCGTCCTGTTGAAACCGCCAACGCCCATCTTTCAGAAAGCGACTATTTCAAGCTGGCAACCGAAGGGGTGAACCGTGCCGGTGAAGAGGGTCCGCTCCATGTTGATCCCGATGTGGCCGACGATATGGGCGCGTTTCGTGAAACCGCCCTGTCCGACCAGGACGCGCTTGACAGCCATTTTGACGGGCTTGATCCGACCGCTGATGAGGATAGCGGCGAGGATGCTGCCTCATGAGCCTTTCCATTGAAGAAACGAGAAGATCGCAAACGATTTCTTAAAGGAATATCGTGGCAATATACCCGTGACAGTGCGTGTCGCGCAGGACCCGGAGGACCTTTATGGACCAGACGCCAAAGGCCAGGGCATACAGGGAAGTTACCACCCCGCAAGGGGACTATTTACCCTTGCCAGCCGAAATCTACATAGTGCGCAGGAAGCCCGCACCGTCATCCGCCACGAACTGCTCGGGCATTACGGGCTTAATACCTTTGCGCCGGGATGACAAACGCGATCTGCTCCATCGTGTTCTCGAAACACGACAGGAACCATCGCTAAAACCCTTCTGGGACCGGGTTGATCGCGATTACGCCGATCAGCCCGAACTTTTCAAAGCCGAGGAAGTGTTCGCCTTCGTTGCCGAAGATGAACGCAGTTTTACCAGCCGTGCGTGGGACAAAACCCGTGCGGTGTTTGCGCGTGCCTTGCGCACAGCGGGCCTGATCCAAAGCCCGCTCACCCTCCCCGAACTGCGTCAAACCGCCCAATCCGTTGCCACCGGCATTCGGAACGGCACCCGGCTGCAACAAACCTTCCCCGAAAATGACCAGGCTCAGTTCCGAAAGGACACGCAAATGAGCGAGAAAAAATCCTATCGCGACCAGGTGGTCGAAGAATTGCTCACCCATATCGAAGCCGGCACCGCCCCCTGGCAAAAGCCCTGGGATCCGGGCAAAGTCCGCTGGGGCCGTTCAATCCGTTCTGGGGCCAATTATCGCGGCATCAATGCATTGTGGCTGGAAACACGCGGCCATGAAGACCCGCGCTGGATGACCTACCGGCAGGCGACGGCGCAGAATGCCCAGGTGCGCAAGGGCGAAAAAGGCACCAAAATCGAATATTGGAAATGGACCGACAAACAATCCGTGCTCGATGCGGAGGGCAAACCGGTTCTTGGTGAAAACGGCAGGGTTAAAACCCGGGAAGTGCGCCTGGATCGTCCCTAGGTCTTTCATGCCGTTGTGTTCAATGCCGAACAGATCGACGGCCTCGCCCCTTTCATTGCCCCGGAACCGACTTTCTCACCGGTCGAGCGGGCCGAAGAACTGCTCAAACAGGGCGAGGTTCCCATCCTTCATGACCAGAAGGATCGGGCCTTTTACCGCCCGATGAGTGATGAAATCCATCTGCCGCCGCAAAATGCCTTTCACAGCCAATATGACTATTACGCAACCGCTCTGCACGAGCTGGGCCATTCCACCGGCCACCAAAACCGCATGGCGCGGGAGTTCGGGCCGTTTGGCTCCGAGGCCTATGCCAGGGTAGAACTGCGCGCCGAGATTGCCAGCTACATGCTGACCACCGAACTGGGGCTTGGCCATTATCCGGAACGCCATGCCGCCTATGTCGGAAGCTGGATGCGCACCATCAAGGAAGACCGGAACGTCCTGTTCACTGCCGCCCGGGATGCCGAACAGATCCGAAGCTGGGTGAGCCAACCGGAACTGCGTGAACAGCTCAAGCCTGTTCTGGCACAGGAAAAGCAGCAGGAGGCCACCAAAATGGTCCGCAAGAACAGGATTGTGCCCGAACAGCGCGAAGACCTTCCCGGCTGGAATGAAAAGGACGTCCGGGAGAACTGGATGCTCCATGCAGGCCGGCTTGAAAACATGGTCAATATCGATATCGAAAGGATGGTCGAGGCCAAAAACGCCTTTGATCAGATCGATATCGCTGGACAAGGTTCTGACGATCCGGCCATTCGCGAGGGTGCAAAACGGCACCAGCAGGAAACCTTTGCCCGCATGGACAAACTGGGGAACTTTACCACCAGCTATGCCGAACTGCTCTCGGTGATGTATGACGCCCATCCCGATCAGGATCATTTTAAGCCCCTTCGCCCGGACTGGTTCATTCCGGCAGAGAAGCGCGAAAATGACCTGGCCAAAAGCCTGGGCACGGATCCCGCCCGGGGCGTTGCGGATCGGGTCTTTGAGCGACAGGCAGAAAACACGGCAGTCAAAATCAAAGAAGACTGGATGTTACACGCCGCCCGTCTTGATGGTTTGCCCGACGGCGAGGCCCGGGCCCTGAATGATGCAAAGAACTCTTTCCAACGCATCGATGTCTGGTGGCAATATTCTGATGATCCCGACAAAAAAGACCGCTCTTTTAACCAGGAACGGGAAACCTTCACGACGATGGCCGACCTTGCGGGCCGCTCTGCCAAACATGCCGAACTGCTCTCGGCCATGTATGACGCCCATCCTGATCAGGACTATTTTAAGCCGCTGCGCCCGCAATGGTTTGTGCCGGAAGCACAACGCACCAGTGAACTGGTGAAAAGCCTTGGGGCTGATCCGGGACAGAAAATGGCGGACCGGTTTATCGCCGAGCAAAAACAGGCGCGCCAGGAAAGCCGGGCGACGAACCTTGCTGCAACGACCGGACCAGCCTCCCAGCCCAAAGAAGCTGTGGTAAACAATATCGCCCCGGGGACTGAACCAAATACTCCGAAGAAGCGCCATTACCTCAATGTCCCCTATAGCGAGAAGAACGACGCCAAGGCACTTGGCGCGAAATGGGACCGGCGGGCGAAGTCCTGGTATGTGCAGGACGACACTGATCTCAAACCTTTTGCCCGCTGGAACGAACAAACTCTCGAAAAACCGCAATCCCGGATGCGCCCGGAAGAGGAATTTGCTCTGGCCTGCCGTGAAAATGGTCTGGTGATCGAAGGCCTGCCCACCATGGATGGCAAATGGCACCGTGTTTCGGTGGAAAGCGACCGCAAAGGCCAGAAGAGCGGTTCCTATCGTGGTTTTATCGAAGGCATTCCGGCCGGCAATATCGTCAATTACAAATCCGGGAACGAGCCGGTGAAATGGGTCAGTTCGGCTGCCGAGCGCAACCCGGCCGAGATTGAACGCAGCAAGGCCGAAGCTGCCGCCCGCAAGGCGCAAATGGAAGAAAACCTCAAAGCCCAATACAAACAGGTGGCCAAACGCGCCTATGCCATGGTTCAGGGCGCTGATACCGCCAGCAGTGATCATGTCTATCTGCAACGCAAGCAGGTGGGCGGAGAAACGCTAAAACAGGACATTCACAACAATCTGCTGATGCCGATGACCACTGCCAAAGGCTTTATCGAGAATGTCCAGGTCATCACGCCCGATGGCAGCAAACGCTTCCTCAAGGATGGGCGCAAAACCGGGCTGATGCACATGATCCCGGGCACAAAGAAAGGCCCGATCCTGATTGTCGAAGGATATGCCACCGGCAAAAGCCTCAATATGGCCACCGACTATCAGACCGCCATTGCGATGGATAGCGGCAATCTCGCCCCGGTCGCCGAAGCCCTGCAAAAAGCCTTCCCCGACCGGCCCTTGATCATCGCCGCCGATGATGATCATGGGGTTGAAGCCAGACAGGGCATCAATCCCGGTATCAAAGGGGCCGAACGCGCAGCGGCACTGGTGGATGCTGCTGTTATCCGGCCCAACCTCTCCCCGGCGGAGAAACAGGCGGGCCTCACCGACTTTAACGATCTGCATGTCGCACGCGGCATCGACAGCCTGGCCAAAACCGTCAAGCAGCAGATCAAAGAACTGGGCCTGACGCAAAAACTGCAAAAGGCCCAGACCCTGCCTGCGCCCAAACAGCAGCAGCGTTCGCAACGCCAGCAAGTGGCGATCTAATCCTCTGCCGGTGGCTCTCTATAAGGGCCACCGGCATCTTTAGCGAGCATTTATAAAGGATCATGATGATGTCAAAAGCCTCTCCCGAGGCCATTTTCCGGGCGCGTGCCCGGCTTGACGAAGCACAGGATGTTTTCTGTGACGACTGTGGCCCGGCCCTGATTTTTGCCCTGCAATCCGGTGAGACCACCCTGTCGCTTGATATGCCGACACTCCTGCAATATCTCTATGTCGCTGAACAGAAAACCGCCATACCGAGCCTGGGCGCAGACTGGTGGAACAGCGTAATCGTTCATTACAATAAGGGATCGGTGCTGCGGGATTTTATAAACGGCCACCCGCGCCATTCCTGCTGCCACATGGAAAACTGCCCGGTTCCGGGACAAGCGCAAATTACCGGATTTTTTAACGAGAAAAGTCATGGCAACAAATAACCGACGTCTGTTGGTCACATTGCCGGAAGCCGAGAGCCAGAGGCTCGACCAGTTGGCCGATCAACTGCGACTAAGCCGCTCCGAACTTCTGCGCCGTCTTCTCATGAACAGCAAACTGCCCGATCAGCGCACATTTGAAGCCTCCCAGGCCATTCTTGATCTTCTCAGGGTCAATGCCGACCAGGCGCGTCTCGGCAATCTCTTTAAACTGGCCCTAGATGAACCGCTGAGCGCCGATCTGCTGGCCAAGTTTGATCAGCTGATCATCGACATTACGGCGACCCAGAATGCGCTTAAAAGTCTGGTCCGCGAGATTGACCGTTCCCTGCATCGTAAAGCGTCATGATCGCCAAGAAGATCCCCAAGAACGCCCATATCGCCGATAATTATAAAGAACTGGCCCATTATATTGCGGCGGCCAAAGAGGCCGGCGAAAAGCTCGACCGTTTCTGGATTGCCCATTGTGGTGCTGGCAACAGCAAAGAGGATCTGGATCTTGCCCTGGTCGAGATTGAAGCCGTGCGCCGCCTCAAACCCGATGTCAAAGACAAGTCCTATCACATGATTATCTCGTTCCGCCCGGGCGAGAAAGACCGGCTGTCGGATCAGGACTTAAAGGACATTGCCGAAACCTATGCCGGGGCGCTGGGTTTTAGCGGCCATCAATATGTGGCCGGCACCCATATCAATACCGACAATTTTCATATGCACATCGCCTTTAACCGGGTGCATCCAGAGACGCTCCAGCTCGTCACCCCCTATCGCGATTTTAAAATCCTCGACCGGGTCTCGCGCCAGCTTGAAAAGAAATATGGCCTGTTTGTCGATAACGGCATGGCACAACGCAAAGATAACAGCGCCAAACTCTCCCCTTCCGCCCGCGACTATGAATCCCAGACCTGGCAGGAAAGTTTCCAGAACCATGTGCTGGGTCATCGTAAAGAGATTTTAAAACAAACGGCAGACGCGAAGACCTGGCAGGATCTGCATCAGGTTCTGGGTGATTACGACATCAGACTTAAAAAGCGCGGCAATGGCTTTGTGCTGCTCGGACCGGATGGCCAGGGCATGAAAGCATCAGCCCTGGATCGTTCCCTAAGCAAAGCCGCTCTGGAAAAGAAACTGGGGACCTTCAAGCCATCTGGCGAAGAACAGAAAGCGACACAGGAAAAACCATCACGGCCCAAACAACGCTATAAACGCCGCCCGACCCTGCGCCATCCTGCCATGCCGCCGCTGTGGCGCAAATATCTCGGCACGCAAAGAATGACCCCGGCCCCACCTTCCAGTCTGTTGAGCCGGTCACTGTCAAACTGGAAGCTGTTTCTGGTCAGTGAGGCCTATCGTGATCCACTGGCTGCGGTGTTCCTGATCGCCCATCAGGAAATGCTGCATCTGGTGTTTGGCGAGGATCGCCCCACACCGGTCACAAAGCTGGCCAACCCGGCGCTGAAGGCCTGGAAAGAGGCCGGACACTGGGCCAAGGCCAAATCCCTTAAATGGCTGTCAGAGACCCGCTCCACCGGTCGGGGCTGTCGCATGGATGATGACGGCAACCTTCTCGTGCCGTTCAGGGACCGCGATGGCCATTTGCAAGCCGTGCGGCTCTATTCGCCGGAGGGTAAAAGCCTCGATATTGGCAATAAGCGGACACACGGGCTGGTGCATCTCATTGATCCCCGAAAACAGATCGACAAAGGCCCGGTGATCTTTACCGCCGATTATGCCGATGCCGTTAAAATCCATGATGCCACACGGCGACCGGTAATTGTTCTGGCCGATCCTAATGACATGCGTCAGGTGCTCAAAGAGCATCAACGGCGATACCCGAACAGCACAGCAATCATTGCCGATCCCACCATCCCGCGCCAACCCAATGTGCCGATTGTGTCCCTACCCGATCAGGATGACGCCACCGACATTCGCCGCGCTTTTGTCGAGGCTACCGATGATAAAGCCTTCATGATCTGGGATACCTGCTCCGACTGGGCCAAGCCGGGCAATTCAGCCTGGCTCAAAGTCAGCGGCCTGCGGGGTTATGGCGTCAAGCTCACAGACAAAGGCAATATTGCCGTACCGCTGCGCGACCGCTCTGGCCGGATTGAGAATGTCATGCTGATCGACAAACAGAGTCGCCAAAGCTTGGTGCAGGACACCCCGGCAGATCAGGTCCTGATGCACAGGATCGATCCGCAAAGACGCGGGGATCAGGATACACTGATCATCGCCCGGGATTATGCCGATGCTGCGGCGCTGCATCGGGCGACAAACTGCCCGGTGATGGTCCCCGCCAGACCGGCGGACTGGGCGGACCTGGCTCGCCATATGCGCGAAAAAAACAACAATGCTGAAATCATTGTGGCACTCGGCGCAATAGAACAGCCAGACGACGCAGAAAAAGCAGCAAAACTGGGCATGGAGATTGTGCGCCCGAAGATGGCGACTTCGTTCAAAGATTATGCCGCGCCCCGTGACGGCAACAAGGCCTCACGCCTGATTGCCAGCGGTGCAGCACCTTACAAGTTCGATTTCGAGAAGTCGGAATCCAGTTTTGTTACCCTTCAGGATGCCAACGGCGTGGAGCGCACGCTGTGGGGCATTGATATTGCGCAGAGCGTTGATCAGGCCGACGCCAAGCCCGGCGACTGGATTACGCTGGAGGTCGCGGAAACCAAAGAAGTCGAGGTCGAGGAAGAATATCGTGACAAAACCGGCCAGATCCAAACCCGGACCATCAAAACACATCGCAATGTCTGGAAAACGCAGATAAAGGATGATCCGGCCAAAACGCCAACCATGACGGCTCTACGTACTGAACTGGCCCAAAAGGTCGGCGATAATGCCTGGCACGCCTGGCAAACCGCGAAGCCTGCTGACAAACAGACCATCAAAGCCAGAGCAGAACTGGGCTCAGCCAAAGCCTGGGCGCAGTATCGTGTCGATCAAGACGGCAAGGTTCTCATCCCGCTGCGTGACAGCGGCAACCGTCTGGCCGCGCTCTACCGAATTGATACCGATGGATCAGGCAAGATGATCACGGGACCAGGCAGCGACAACGGGCTGCATCACGTCGTTGGTGGCAAGCTGTCAAAGAACCCCAAAGAGCCGATCCTGATTGCCGATGACCTGGTGAGCGCCATCGAGCTTAACCGACTGACCGGAAAGCCGGTGGTGTGGGCAGTAAAGGCTGAGAACCTGAAGGCTGTGGCTGAAAACCTGCGGAAGTTTAATCCCAAGCATGAACTCGTGATTGCGGCGACGGATGCGCATGTGGCCAAGGAAAATCGACCGATGGCGTTCGAGAGAATAAGATCGAATATCGATGTTCAAAGAATTCCATGATAGTTTTCGACGTTATTCACCCTTCTGGCTCTAAAGATAAATTGTCTACGAAGAGCTCTCAATCGTCCAGTTTCAGAGCGAATTGCTCCTAAGCTCGCTTATTTATGAAGAACATAAGCCTTACTAAGTGGCTTAATCAAAAAAACAGTGCCTTATTCAGCAGCCTTTAATAGCTGCTCACTTCCGGTTAGAGAGCGAATAATGGCGTTCATCACCGGAGGACAGACACCATTTCCAAGAATTTTTATATGGTCACGACGTGATCCGAAGGGCATTTTATAGTTTTCGCCAAACCCCATTGCCTTTTGGAGTTCCGGAGGTTGCAGCATGCGGAGCATCGGAGTATCCCCTTCCCAAGTCACAAGACCAAAACGGTCAAGCGTGGTCAAAGTTCTGATAGGACGATCCAAAGGCTGCCACCCCCCACTTCCATCTGATCCATAGTAAACAATCAGGAAAGGAACTCCTCTTCCGAGCATTTCAATTGCACGTTCAGCTCTTTCAAGGGTTGCCTGTGCGCGTCGCTCATTATAGAGGGGTTTTGATTTCCAGGCTCCTTCCCAGATAATTACATCTGATTCCACGGTGCCTACCGGGTACTCTGATGTTACTATTGGCGACGGATTCTTATCCCTGTCGCAAAGCAGGAACAAACGACGACGTTTCTGTGGCACTCCGAAATTCGATGCATCCAGTACCTGAGGAAGTACGTTGTAACCGAGATCCTCAAGTTCACAGATAAGAGGGTCATATCCACGCCAACTACGCATGTGTACAACATTCTCAAGGACGATCCAGCGAGGGCTAAGGTCCTTTGCAAAATTAAGGACATACCTAGCTGTCATCTTGCTACCTTCATCCCTCGGACGACCTCCCTTGGCGCAAGTATGGTTGGTGCATTCCGGCGACGCCAGGATGAGGTCAATAGGTCCTAAGTCCGGAACCAGTTTAGATCCAGAGCTCTCGTCCAAGCACAAATTGACACCTCGGGCAGAGCCGAAATTGGCCTCAAATGTCTGAGCGGCCAAGTCCCACGCATCAATACCACACACGATCTCAGCACCAGCTGCCTGAGCTCCCCAGGCGCTGCCCCCACCACCACAAAAAAGATCCAAGGTTCGCAATTTCATATTCAGTGTCTTACCAGGTTCCCAATGGAGGCGCCACTAATTCATTCTTGATTTATAGGATTATTATTTTATCTTCAATGAGCATGACAAGTTGACGAGGCGACATCTATAGAGAACACCTGATCCGGTGCTAACAAAGAAAAGTCACCCTTGAGCCATTCCGATCCAAACACCTGTTTTGTGATTCTCTACAACCAGTTTTGTCAACACTAAGCATCTTCAGTAACGCCATAAGTTACGTGAATGATTGCGGTTTCTTTGATGAAATTCAGATCACACTGATTTTTGGTCAAGCCTTTGCAACCACGAGAGCAAAGTTTGCGCAGAGGAAAATCCTTTTTCCACAAAAATTCTAACAATATCTGATCCAGAAATAATAACTATTGGATGCCCATCTTCTTTAATTTCTTTATATGCTTGGCTGTTCACCCAAGAGGTTGTAACCAAAATACCAAATTGTCTATGGCGCAGCCTTGAAATCAGTCTGGAAAGTTCTTTGACTCCAACTGAATTTTTAGAACTATAGCACTTGGCTTCCATTGCGAATTCTACCAAGACAGAAGATGTTTTACGGCCAATTAGAAACTTCCCTACCGCATCTCGACCTCCATCGCGCACACTCCTTGTCAAGTCAATTGAGACAACACTCTCTCCCAAAAAGAGACGCACAATTTCAGCCGCACATTTTTCGAAGGCATAAGGGTCCTTAGAATATTTTTCTAATATTACGTTTATTAAACTGATACCCTCTATTGCCGGAAGCTGCTCTTCCTTGGTTCGTATTTCTAGTGATCGCACAGCCTTTAAAGGACGACTAAAGCCAGTTTTTCTCCAATCTATCCATGCTTGAGGTGCTTCAGCTTCTAAATTATGGTTTGCTCTCAAAGAGTTTATCCATTTCCTCGTTATGGTCGGCACATCGAGAACCGTGAACTTCGCTTGGTAATTCTGAAAACGTTGATTTTTTGTTGTTTTCCATACTGCAACCAAATCGTCCATTGAGGACAGACCATCCACTCCTGGAACAACTAATCCTTTGAAAACCATATCTCGATATTCAGCTGCTTTGGAAAAAACAAAAATAGGAGGGATCAATTGGCGCTCTCCTGAGTGAAGTGCTTCAAACATATTTCTCAGAAGTATATTCCCATAACGAGGCGTTTCATGAATTTCCCGCCCAGGCTTCTTGTTGTCACCGAAATAAGTAAATACACCGGTTTCGTGGTCCAAGTCATCAGGCCACTCTGGATCCGACATACTCGTAGTCAACACAATCATTCGTGGATTATCACGAGAACCCAACACTCGAAATCCACCCTGAACACTTACACCGAGCAAACGATTTAACGGGTCATCTCCTGCATTCCCATTTCTATTGCCTTTATAAACAGCATCAATATTAAGATCAGCATCCGACAGATCGTTAAATAAAAATTTTTCCATTAAATCATCTCACCTAATTTCAGGGATATCATTAAGTGGTGATGAATACTTCGCACTTTTAACCATGACCCAGCATTCTGGCTTCTTAGACCATTCAGAGATCATTCGCCCCTCTGAAGTCTCATGAAGGACCCTGTTGACCTCAACTGCCCACGTCTGAACCTGTTCTTTTAACCGGGAGGAAATATCCTGTCTGAGCCAGATCTTTTCAAGGTCAAGCTGGTCACCCAACCGGTTCGCCAGGAGCGAAACGGTATAGGTGGCCACATTTGCCTGGAACGCGGGAAACATCGGACGGACCAGTTTCTGAGTAGCCTTAAACAAAATGGCCCTGGCTATCATCCTCTTAAACTCTGGTACATCAGGAAGAGTGGCTTGGGAATCATCCACCTCGTCCCCGCCAATCCTGTTCATAAACCGCACAAAGTTCTTCTGGGCTCCGAAGCTGACAGAGTCCGGCAACTGATCCCAGGCGTTCAGGAACTTTGCCAAGTCAGTCTTGGTGATCTTTCGTGCAGGAGGAATGGACTGTTTAAGGTTTGTCAATCGGGCGGGCGTCGTTCCTTCTCGTGCAAGCATTGTTTTATAACTGCCAGCAGCTCGCTCGTAGAACCAACGACCGATACCATCCGGACAGTAGGTGGACATGGCCAGTTTTTCCACCTCGACGTGAAACGGCTTGTTGGCCGATAGATCCGATTGTCGAACCGAGTTCTGGCTGTTGGCGAACTTGGATATGTCAGAAATAAGGACCTCTTCCTGGACCGGATCTTCCGATTTCAAGACAATCACCTTGGCTGGAATTCGGACTCGCCTCAGGTTTATTTCCGGACTCTTCTTCTTGGTAAAGTAGATAGAAGCAGTGGTCTGACCGCCGTTTACAATCTGCATCCCCTTCAGCCACAGAATGCCGGGCCCGCCATCCTCTGTCCGTCCAAGGCTAAGTTCGTCTGCAACAATGACGATCCCGTTGTTATAGGCCATGAACCGCTCTGGGTCCTCCTTCAAGGTATCCCTGATGCCCCGGTTGACCTTTCCGGTCATGCTCAGGAAAGAGCGAACATTTGCTTCGAGAAGCCTTGCGCCATACTTCTCATACACGAAGCGCATCGCCTCACCGGGTATGACTGTCAGTGCATAGTCGTATTCTGCCATATCTCCAGGAATGTAGACACAGGGAAGCGGCGAGCCCGCAACCTCTTCAAAGTTTACGACAAGCTCGTCTCGGGGTTTTCCTTCCGACCAATGGCGATGAAGACGCTCGATGTCCATTACTTCGAGCATCACCGTCTTACCATTAACCTCCCTGGACTTGAAATTCTTGGCCTTGGCCTGTCGGTCTGTAAGGACATAAACTCTGATCTGGTCCAGGTTAGCATAACACCCCTGAATCGTCAGAACCAGAGCATAAGCGTCATTCGATTGGTCCATGGTGGACGCCAGACGACCCTGAGCACAATTTGCAAGAAAGCGCAGACACTGTTCAGCAGCCGTCTTAGTTTGCGCGTCCGGGATAGGGTTTACATCGTCAACGCCCTCATAGAGGCTGACAAATAGATCAAGCTGATCCGCTTCGTCTGAAACGGCATATCCGCTCAGGCGCAGATTGGCATTCCCGACTTTTGCTGCGTAGTGACATACAACCGGATCGAACGTCATGCCGATCTCGGACATGTGCTGCATCACCACCTCGGCGAAGACCGACTCGGGATAAGGATAGGCATTGCCGGGATCACCAAGACGATCACCAATTTCTGATCGGACCTCTGCTTGGGTTTGCCTGAGAAAATCAACGAGTTCCATTGTTTAACACCCCAAGTTGTTCGAATGCACAGTCCATTCCCACATCAGAAGCGCTGACAAGGTCGAGGTCCAATTCATACCGAACCTTCCTGATGACGGGATTGACATTATTCCGTGTCAGGGCCGGGAAAGCTCCATCAATCAACAAGATTCTTATATCGGCGAGTGCAAATCGTCGCCTGTAGCGATCCGAGAACGCCCGAAGGAAGCCAGTTCTGAGTACCAGTGACTCGAATTTACCTCGCGCCTCGGGCTTATCTTCAAGCTCTCGTAGGATGTCGTCGATGATAGCCGGCAACGTCATGCCACCAGGATCCAATACCAATCGAACTCCAGCCAAAAATAGGGGGGTGACTAGAGAGGCGTCAAGCTGCTCAAGAGAGCCGATGGTTGCCGGAAAACCGAGAGTTGCCACTGTGCTCTTCACCTCAATCGCTCCCAAGCCAAAAAGGAAATCATGGAGTCCATTTAACGGCCCGTGCCAGCCGTCTAGGACCGTCGTGGCTGGCAGCCCAGTTTCCAGTAGCGATTTAAGAAAGCACAGTTCGCCTGCCAGACCAGTTTCAGCCTCTGGCCCAAGGACCTCGGCTCTTGCTTGATGCATGAATTCCTGCCACGCCTTGATCCGACCAAGAAAGAGCTGGAAGAGCACTTGGTCTTCGACATGTCTGTAGACTTCAAGCATGCCAACAACATCCTCTGCCATCCGTGCAAACATGTCCAAACTGCCGACCGGCTGCCGGGAAAGTGCGATCCAGGTGTGAGAAACATCGGAAATCTTGTGCTTGATCCGCTCAACCCGAAACCCCTGCCCCTGGGGAAGTTGTCCCTCTAGAGGTAGGCGGACAGAGTTAAAGCCGACGAGAACTGCCTCTTCGTTTCCAGGGAAGTGCCGACCGGCAAGCAATCTTTGGGGGCCGAGTAGTTCGATCGGGATTGTTCGCCATCCTTCCGTCACGCCGTCGCTGGCCAGGGCGCGCCATGCAGTTTGCAGTCGGTCAAATTCACTCTGCAGAGCCATATTCCTGCTCCCACAGAACGTTGTTGACCTTGTATTCGACCTTTGTGCCAGATCTGCTGCCGGGGAAGCTTATGGCGAAAGCCACAATGGGCGGCGTATCTTCTGGAAATCCAGCCTCGGCCTTGAGAGGGTCAAGGCCATA
Organism: Thalassospira marina; assembly: GCF_002844375.1. Classification (NCBI taxonomy): domain Bacteria; kingdom Pseudomonadati; phylum Pseudomonadota; class Alphaproteobacteria; order Rhodospirillales; family Thalassospiraceae; genus Thalassospira; species Thalassospira marina. The sequence goes on from NZ_CP024200.1 coordinate 18,392, forward strand.
TAGAAAAAGTAGTCCCCGCTCAGGGTGAGCCTGGATCCCGGTCGCCCCGAATCCTCTGACCTTTCTGATGGCCGGGCCGTTCGGGATGTCTGGCTGTACCGCATCCTCGCGTCTACCGGGATCGGCACGCCAAGCCTCCTGGGTCATTTTGAGGGCCGCTTTCCAGGCTTCCTCCTCGAGGTCAATGGCCTCGTCACGCGGAGACATGAGCCTGCCAATGGAGTAGCGGTCTTCGTGCGTTCCCTTCATCTTTCGTTTCATCGTATCGATCACGATATCGTCACGCAGAGCCAAAGGTGCCCCTTCTCCGCCTCCGATCACCGCAACGGTCCAGTGGGTAAGTTCGCATTCAAGCGACATGGACTGGATGAACTCTGCCAGCAGGAGGCTGTTGACCTTGTGGGCGTCGGGGTGCGTCTTGTAGTTCGTCAGGAAATCGATGACATCCGAGGCGGAGACATCGGTCCAGAGGAAGCTACCAGCCCACTTCTGCCGGCTTCCATTTCGTGTGCGTTCGGGATCTACTTCTGGAGATCCGAGAGACAAAACAAGTCGCCTAGCCGTTGCTAGGTTCTGTTCAAGAATGCCTTTCGTCCTGTACAGCGCCACCGTCTCCAGAAGCTGTCCGCTGAAGGACAACATCAGGTTCTTCGCCGATCTCATCTTCAGCCTTGAGGTGACCATCAAGACCGAATGGGACTGGACCTTCAAGCCGTACTCCCTGGGTGTCGCCCCTGTGGCGGCCATGATGTCAAATTCCTCGCGAAGTTCCTCTGCCGCATCCGCGATGTGCCCGAACCACTCTGAAAGTTCTGATGTGGTGTAGAGACGGCACAGGTCGAGATAGCCTGGTCTGTAACCGAACCAGCGCCCCATCTGCATCAGCGTGTCATACATGCGAGATGCTCGAAGGAAATAACTGACGCAAAGACCCTCAAGGGTCAGCCCTCTGGCCAGTTTGTCACCACCAATTGCGATCACTTTCAGACCGGCGCCCTCGTGTTCGGAATAGTCCAGAGCATCCTTTGCTGTTCCATTGATCATCCGCACCTGAATGTCCGAAACCACATCGGCCAGTTGAGATGCCACTTCTTCCCAAGTGGGCACACCCTCTGGCACCAAGTCAGGGTAACTTCCGCTGATCCCGAGAGAGGTTGGCACAAAATCCCTCTGCCACAGGGATCTCATGTCGGCGAGGACCTGCTCATGCCCGATGCCGCGAGTGAGTCTTTGCCGAAGGTGTCGAATCTGTTCTTCAACCTGGAGATGGACGTGCCGCTGGACCGAATTGAAACGGGTCACATGAACCAGCATGGATGCATGTTCGCTTTCCTGGCCGCGCAACCGCCGAACGGCACATGCGAGCAAAAACGCGTTGATCGCTTCTATAAGAGACGGAGGTGGTGCATCCTCATCATTGAAAAGCGGGATGTGCCCATTCTTGTGTTTCTGAGGCATCCATCCTCCGAAACCCTCTTCAGTCGAGTGGTCGTGGATTTCCCGTATCAGATCGACGCCGCCATTCCTCCATTCCTCGTCGTTCTGTCCAAAAATCCTCACCGGACCTATGTAATTGGAAGGGGCAGCTAGGTTGACGATAAATGCTGATGGAAACAGATCCGGCCCCTCTTCGCGGGTTGCTCCTCTTTCGTGAATGAATATATTGGCAAAAGGGGTAGCCGTGTATCCGACATAGGCGGATCTCGCGAAGGAGAACAGAATGCGCCGGATCAGGCGATTGATGGTCGTTGGCTGGTGTTGGTCATCGGGCCGCCCGTCCAAATCAAACACCTGCTCGCCGGTATCGACGCTAGCGTGGTCCGCCTCATCATCGATAACCAGAAGAGGTAAGTTGGTCACAATCCTTCGACCACTTTCCTGATCATGAAGGTCGGCGACATGGTTCCTGATCCACCTCAGTAGCCGCTCAAGAACAGTCTTATTCTTTTTGACCACGAACAGCCAGGGCCGTTGCTCCGGGGAAATTCCCAGGTTCTTGGCCACGCTCGTCGTGAAGTCCCCCTTATTCGTTCTGTTGGTCGCGAAATTGGGGCGAATGCTCGGATCCCCGTCAATCTCACCTACTCCGATGATCTGGATGTCTTCCTGAACAGGCTTGGTCTCGTATCCGAGGAAGCCCTCGTCGAGCCGCATCTGAGTCTGTGACCGAAGGTTGTTATGAAGTCCGGCAAGAACGATCACTATCTTGTATCCCGCGTCGGCGGCCTTACATATGAGGCCCGTGTAGTGTCCGGTCTTGCCGGACTGGACATGCCCCACCACTAGCCCCCGGCGATCCCAACGGCCCTTGCGCAGCGGATCCTCCAGAAGTCCAAGCACTGTGTCCGTGGACTGGTCGAGCCCGTCCACCGCCTTGTAGGAAAGCTTTCGCTCAAGCCATTCTCTGTAGCGCTGCCAGTAGCGCCACTCCTGCTTTCTTGATGCGACAAGCCATGCTTCGTGTCCGGCATCGTTCGCCAGCAATGTGTCCTGGCCGATCCAGAGACTGAATCTGCGGATCAACTCGTCCGTGACATGATCCCTGTTGAGGCCGGAACCCCACCGTGGGTTCATCTTCAGAACCAATTCGATCTTCTTCGCGATGAGGACGGGAGTAATGGTAGCCTTGTCTCCTTCATCGAGCAGGAGCTCTTGAACAAACTTTATGACCTTTTGCTCGATGTCCGTGTTCGTCCCATTCATTGCCGCGCCTCCTTATCGACTGATATCTCGTCCGGCAGCGCGTCCACCAGATCCGGATAGTTTTGGAAGGGCTCCGTGTGAAGCAACCGTTCCTTTGCGCGGGAGGGACTTAGCCCTTTCCTGACAACCATGTTGCGAAACATCGTCTCAAGGACTGCTTTGACCTCATTTGGAGGGTCGTCAGCAAATCCAGTGCGAGGCGTTTCTCTTCCCTCGGTAGTGTCGAGCCAAATTCTTTGTACTGGAATTGTTTCCTCGATTATGCGTAGCATAGTTCTGATCTGAGGGGTCAATGGGCCGGCCTCTTCGATGACGGCATTTACCGCTGGGTGGTCACGATCGATCCGATAGCGTGTTCCCCCCTGAAAATGCTCGGTACGCCATACCTCTGCTACAGGCTGACTGTCTCCCAGCCGGGTTGCCTTTCCGCGGTGTGCAAAGACTCGCCGCGCTCGGGAACGTGTATCCTCGGCAAGCTTGGTCAGAATTGGGCGCACCTGGACGGTAGGTCTAGCGGTAGACTTACGAATATCGATTTTCCAGTCGGTATCGGCGGAATTTGGAATGTCCAACCTGATCCGTGCTAAGCGATGAGCTTCCTCCTTGGTCCAGGAGCGTCCCTGACCAAGTCCCAGCCAACTGCCAGCCACCAGGAGACGTCGGTTTCGATAGACATAGAAGCCCTGTTGGGCTGTCCAGCCGTCCGGGCCTGCAGCTAGGTCGTGCTCGTTCTGGCTCAGACGGTCTTTGTGAGGAAGCACGTGTCCCTGCATCTCTATCTTCCCTCCATCCGTTTCGAGAAGGACAAGAGGTGAGGTCCATGTTGCAGGGTGCCCGGATAGGAAGGGGTCCCAGGGGACTACCAACCGATCATTCAGGCGGATATTTAAGGTCGGGTTCGGCCCTGAGAGGTATCGGTGAAACACCATCGCCAAGTGCCGTTCTACTACGTCGACTAGTTCAAGAAAGTCCTGCTCCGTGAAGCCTAGTGTCACTATTCGGTCCAGCCGCTCCCAGAGAACCAACGTTCCCCTTTCTGCTGCTTGCAAGGGGACGAGAAGATCGCCAGAGGATTCCTCGGGGCCCTCCAACAGGTGCCAGCCGTCGTCAGGGCTTGCGGCAAGGACATCAAGATCCCAACGAAGGCAGCAGACTTCACCGTCTTGTTGCCGGCTTGCTACAGTCAGGCGTCGGCACTGTGAGAACGATGCCGTCTTTAAACCGATGCCAAAGCGCCCCAGGTCAGAAGCACTCCTGCTGTCGAGCGGGCTCTTTTCGCCCAACCGCATGGCGCAATCAAGCTGGGTATCATCCATGCCGCAACCATTGTCCTGTATCGCGACTACGCTGTCGGGTCCTTTCCAGATGAACCGGAGGTCGACCATGCAGGCATCCGCAGCAATGCTGTTGTCTATGATGTCAGCGATTGCGGTGGCGGTGGAGTAACCAAGCCCTCTTAGTGTCTCAATCATTGCCCCCGCCTTAGGAGGAGCGTGCCTGGATTTACTAACAATAGTCGTCATTAATCACCATCTCTTGCCCCGCCAAAAGTTTCCATGAACGTTCGCAATTTCTTAGAACGGCCGGGGTGGGCCAGCTTGCCGAGCGCCTTGGCCTCTATCTGCCGAATGCGCTCCCGTGTGACGCCATACATTTGTCCGACCTCTTCGAGAGTATGGTCATTGTGATCATCAAGTCCGAAGCGCAGCCGTAACACTTGCAATTCCCGTGCAGAAAGACACTCCATTGCCTCTGCCAGAGTTTCTTTCAGAGAAGCCAGTACGACAACTTCCTCTGGATTTAATGCGAATGAACCCTCGATACGTTCGTCTATGGAACACTCAATGCCCGGAAATGCCGTTATTGAAATTGGATCCTGAGGAGCTCGCAAAATTTCTCGAACGCGCTTCATCGGGAGACCAACTTCCTGAGCTAGCTGTTCTATTGTTGGTATCTTACCCAATTGGACACTGAGAGAATCCTTCGCTCTTTCTAACTTCTTAGCGCTTTCCACCATATAAACTGGAAATCGTATGAGTCGTTTCTTATCATTTATAGCTCTGGTGATGGATTGGCGGATCCACCATGTAGCGTAAGTCGAGAATTTTGCTCCATAAGAGGGGTCGAAACGATCAATTGCCTTCAAAAGCCCAATGTTGCCCTCCTGTATCAGGTCCATCAAATCCAAACCGCGGTATTTTCGGGCAATCCACAGAACCAATCTTAGATTGAAATTTACGAATAAATTTTTCGCCGCCTGAGCTCGGCCAAGTCCCCGATCCAATATCTCGATTGCTTGATGGCTTGAGCCATCTAATCTGATCTTGCTCCACAGGAGTTCGAGAAAATCACTTGAGAGCTCCAACCCTTGGATCTCTTCGGCAAGCCTATCGGCAAAAACTTCTCGTTCAAAAGTCGACTTCACACCAACCATTGCATCGTGAAGTGTCCGAATTGCATCAAATTTCAGAACGACTTCGACAGGGATCTCTGCATCAGAAACTATATCCAGGGCATCCAAATAAAAGTCATTGATGGCAACTTCATCGCCATTTTCGTCTTCATCGGCAAATTCCTCCGAGCTATAGGAATTGCTAAGATTACCTATTATCGACTGAATAGGAGCATCTCCGCGCTCGACACTTTCGAGCTGCTCAACAAGCTCGACCATAGCAGCGGGGGATCGGGCAACAGCCCTCAAAGTTTCCCGACATCCTTCGAAGATTTCTTGTGCTAGCGCAACTTCTTCTTCTCTCGAGAGAACCTTTGATGGTCCGATATCCCTATAGTACTGTCTCAGCGGATCGCTTGTGTAAGAAAGAAGATCGGAAAGAAAAACAAGCGCCTCATCTATAGTTGACGCAGTCCAGTTATCAAAGGCACCGTTTTCAGCTTGCTTTCTATAATCGTCTGGCTCAAGCGGCAGGCACCCGATAACATCAGATGCTTCTTCCACCTGTATCCGGAGATCTTGCAAAACGACTTCAAGGGCCATTAGATAATTGTCATCTGGGGTATCTATCTTATCTGGATCTGTCGGAACTGCTCTGAGTAGTTGTTGGGCGGTTACTCTGCCACCGTCTAAGCCGTCGCAAATAAGGTGCCTAGCAGCAGTCTGCCATATCATGTCTTCTTCGGATGCCGTACCCCGCCGAAGAATGAGAACACTAGGCAACTCAATGTCTACGTTAGACCAGTCCTCATCCATATCAATTGGTATGTGACGAGAAATTCTCTTCTGAACCTGCGCAGCCTCCAGGAGGCATGATGCATCTTCGTCCGGGATGGTAGGCTCAACTTCCTCCTCCCATAAGGAAAGATCTAATTCGTTACAATCCAGAGAGGAGCCTTCTGCTCCCTCATCCAGAATTGAAACAGTAGATGAGCCTTCGCCAACCTCACAACCTGACTCTCGAACATCCAGGCTCACAATAACAGGCGGATTTTGCCTTCTTTCAGGCGTTTGAGGCGGCAGATATACTCTCAAGACGTCTTCGATATCTTTCCAGCCATGCGCGATTGCAGATGATAGGGCGTCATTACCATCATCATCACATATCTCTGGATCTGCATCGGCTTCAAGTAATATACGGCATATATCCAAGTGACCCTTTTCAGCAGCAAAAATAAGCGCGGGTCGTCCTTTTTCGTCAACTGCATTTACCTCTGCTCCTTGCCGAAGAAGATGCGTCACCGCATCTTTTACTCCGCCAATAACAGCCATCTTGAACAATGGAGAAATACTAAGCCTATGGAGAGGTACATGTCTGTTCATTGCGTCCAACCATGTCACCATAAGTCCTTGGGCAGGACCAGTGGCAGGAACGGCGTAGCTATCATCTCATTAGTTTCCGCAAAACTCTTCCCTGGAAAACAACTTCGACAATGTCTTCCCTCTTAAGCATCAGAAGCTGGTTATCTTGAGGCCTACTGACAACGGACGCCGTGTGTAAACGCAGGCGCTTCAACGTATCGCGTAAAAGTTCTCGACAACCTTGATTTTGCCCCTCCCCACCAAATTGACGCAACCAATTACAGTTACTTACTAATGCAAAATGCACTTTCCAGGTCTGAGGCAAAAACCTGTACAACACCCTAGATAAGATCATCTCCCGACAAGATAAAATCGACGATACTCTTAAAAACCCATAAATTTGACTTATATCTTTTCACTTACAATTAAATATCTATATTTTCTTGTATCAGTCAAAATATGTTTAATAACATCACCCCTTAAAACCAATTTTGACAGCCCATCCTAATCGCATTCAAGAAAAGCATCCCTCAGTACCTTTACCCGTTGAGAGAAGCGAATAATCCAAGATATCACGCAAATATTGTTAGGTGATATCACCTAACCTATCCTGCCAGCCAGACCAACGACAGGGTAAAGTTGTGCAATCTTGGGCACACTCTGGCACAAACTGGCAATCTCCGTCAATCTCTGGCAATCTTGGGCAATCACTGGCAACATATTGTAATTGCTTGATTTTTATCTATACCTATTCTTCCGGAAATATACGTTTTACCCCTTGTGCATAAGTCATTTCATCGCGTAATCAAAAGAGTCGGACGGCTCTTGTCACAGAGCACTTACAACCTCTGCGGATAAACCGCGATGGCTTGGTCAAGGATCACAACATGAATGAAATCATACCGTTCAGCTTTGAAGGTGCTGAAATTCGTACTGTCTATAGGAATGACGACCCGTGGTTTGTCGCCATAGATGTTTGCAAGGCGCTGGGAATTGGAAATCCCCGCAAGGCAATCCAGGTGCTTGATGATGATGAAAAAGATGACGTAACTTTAAGTGACGCCATCGGGCGGCAACAGGAAACGAACATCATCAATGAAAGTGGCCTCTATATCCTGATCCTGCGCAGTCGGAACGCATTGAAGCCTGATACATTACAGCATCGTTTTCGCAAGTGGGTCACGAACGAGGTCCTGCCTGCAATTCGCAAAACCGGAGCCTATCCCCCCGCCCCGCCCCCATCATCCACCCAAAACAATGATCAGCAGGAACTGATCGAAGCCCTGCGCGACAAAATCGCACTTCTGGAAGAAAACCGGTCATTGGTTAAAGACCGCAGGATCTCATCAACGTTCGTGGGCGTGGCACGCCAGCTCTTTGAGAAAACCGACTTCTCCGACGACACCATTGCAGAAATCCTTGCCCCGGGCATCGGCACCCTCATGCCTGAATGGGTCACCTGGCAACGCCGACAGCACCATTGATCCGGCCTGAAATAAGACTTCCCCTTCCCGGCCTCGTGCCTTTTTCTTTATCCTTCCCAGAAACGAGGCCTGACTTGAGAGCCGGAATCTACGCACGTCATTCAACAGACAAACAGGAAACCAGTACCCAGGATCAAATCCGCCGCTGCCGGGAGTTTTGCCAGCGTAAAGGCTATGACATTGTTGAAATTTATCACGATGAAGCCATCTCGGGCTCCCACATCGAAAACCGGCCCGGCATTTCCGCCCTTCTGATCGGTGCCTTGAATGATCGCTTTGATCTGGTGGTGGCGGAGGACCTTAGCCGCATCAGCCGCGATCAGGCCGATACCGCCAATTTCTTCAAGAAAATGCTGTTCCTGGGCGTCCCAGTCGAGACTGTCAGCGAAGGCTTGATCAACGAACTGCATATATATCGGCCTTAAAAGTACGATGAATGCACTGTACCTGAAGGATCTGGCCGATAAGACCCATCGTGGGGTAATTGCCGCTGTGCTGCGCGGCGGTGTTCCCGGCGGCAAGCTATATGGGTACGACCTTGTTCATGCGCTGGATGAATTTGGCGAGCCGATACGCGGCAAACGCACCATCAACGCAGAACAGGCTGCTATCATCCGTGAAATTTTTGAACATTATGCGAGCGGGCGCAAACTCAAACATATCTGCGATGATCTGAACCACCGGGGCATTGATGCCCCTAAAGGCGGGAAGTGGGCACCCTCCAGCCTTGTTGGCTCCTTTGTCCGCCAGACCGGCATGTTACGCCAGACGCTGTATAACGGCACCGTCACCTTCAACAAGATGCAGTACCGGAAACACCCCGAAAATGGCCGACGGGTGTCAATCATCCGGCCCGAAAGCGACTGGATCACCGTCCCTATTCCCGAATTGAAAATTGTTGAACCCGAGTTATTTGCCGAAGTTCAAAAAGCACTCGATATGCGCTCCAACAAACACATGCAGCGCAAGCTCGGCCCCAAGGTGACGACAGAGGAAGAAAAACGGGAAATCTCGATCAAGCGATCAAAGGAATGGCGGCGCAATCAGGCGATTACGTCAAAACGCTCCAATGCCGTTTTTGGCGGCAAGCTGTATTGCGGGGAACATGGCCACAAAATCACTGCAACCTATGCCAAACACTATTCCTGTCCGGTCAAAGGCTGCCATAACCGTAGCCTGAATTATGATCAGATCATGGCCCTGGTCATCGACGCAATCAGCGATCTTGACCACAACACGATCCGCGATCATTTCGATGATGATAAAATGGCAGAAACCCGCGCCCATCACGAACAGGAAATCATCCGCCTGAAGGCGGAACTGGAAACCTTGCGGGTCAGTGTCAATAAAGTCATCGAGGCGCTGGGGCCAGACGCCCGCTCCCGGGATATTCGTGCCTTCTTTGACGACAAGTCAGAGCAGATCCACCGGACAAAGCTGGACCTGGCGCGCCATAAACGCGAACTGGCCGAAACAACCCTGCCCAAAAGCCTCGACCGCATCGTTTTGCGACATCATGCCCTGATCTCGAAATTACGTGTTTGGTCCCGGGACCCGAAAGCCGTGATGCCTCTACGCCGTGTCATTGACAAGCTGACAATTCACACATTCTGGGATCACGACAACAAAACATGGCGATCAGAATGCAAAGCCACATTTGATTTCAACTCGATTGTCGCAAGCGAAAAGTAAATTGTACAGGGAGCACATGACAATTGAAACCGGCAGAATTCTGCCGGTTTCAAAGCAACATTTCGATCCGTTCGAGAGAAATTCACGCAATCAAAACTGAAACCCGATTTGGCCCGTGCTATCGGTCTTAGTTAGCACTCCCTGAAAATCGCTACTGGAAATCTGGATAAAATCCGGCATCCGCTCCAATCGGGTTTGACAATATTCCGGGTTAATATTCATCATCTTCCCGACTGTAGCATATTGGCAGAAGATTATGGCGGCAGCGTCTTTGACGCTCATGGGTGGCCATTCTGAATAAAAATGCGATTGAAAACCTGTTTCGGAAATAAACGGCAGATCAAGATCAATGGCATTGAATTCAAACCGGCTGCATATGTCGAGCGGGCAGGCAAAACCCACCAGCACCCGGCCATGATCCGTTTCCAGCACAAACAATCCGTTCTGCCCCCAATGCGGAACATCGCCGTCTTTAGCAGCAAGCGCTGCTATCATCACCGTTCCTGCCCCGTCTGGGCCAAAGATGCCAAATTCGCCCCTGTCACCATTGGCTGACACGCTCAAAGCCCTGAAATCCTGTGCAGCATTTTGCGCAGCATCATTCTCATTTGCCCGGATAGCGGCATCAAATTCACGGGCAATCTGTTTTGCAATGTGAATGTCGCACTCTGTTACCGTGTGCATCTTGGGTATCCCTTTCCTGAATGACAACCGAAGGACCGGTCTGGCCGGTTCAACTTCTTCCCGTCGTCAAAAAAGGGTGAATGCCGTCAAGCTGAATATGGGATGTTCAGGCCGTCAAGGCCTGAACCGGGACCCTGATTCTGCTTTACGGCAGAGGGCGAAGCCCTGACTGCGGACTATCAGCAAAATCAGCCTCACGATGAAACGCTCATCAAATCAGTAGGCTAAACCAATAAACTCCGCCTCCGGCGCGAAACTGATGCCTTTCGATTGCCGACAAATCATTCATCACCACACCAAACTTTCTTACGTGCCAACCAGGCATTCCAGCCTGGATACCAGCGTAGTGCCAGACCTTCTGCCAAACATTTTGCAATGTTGGTAAGCGTACGGTCACGGCTAACCCGTGGGTAATAACAAAAAACCGGATTTTAGGAGCGAAGAGGAAACAATGTCTCAGAACAGCTCAGAAAATCGGGATTTGGCTGACATATCAACCTATGAAATTGCCCGCGTATGCAGAATTTTACGCATTATTTATGCCTGTCATCGGTCAGGATAGATTTCTGCCATCGCATTTTTACGGCCCCTCCCCCTAGCCTGTAGTGGTTAACGCTAACACTACAGGAGTATCCCATGTTTGATCTGATCTATACCGCTCTGGCATTGGGTGCCTTTGGCCTGTGCGGGCTTGCGGTACGTGGCTGCGCTCGGATTTAGGAGGCTCCATGACCAGTTACATCCTTGGTGGCGCGGTATCGGCCGCACTGATTGTCTATCTGTTTTACGCCCTGATCCGGGCTGAAGAATTCTAGGACGGAGTTCCCGATGACAACCGATCTCGGTCAGTTCGCGCTTTATTGCGCGATCCTGCTGGCGTGCGCCCCGTTGCTGGGCGGATATATGTACCGGGTTTATAGCGGGCAGCGGGTTTTACTTTCCCCCGTTCTCAAACCGGTCGAGAACATCATTTACCGCATCTGCGGTATTGATGCCCAGGCATCACAACATTGGTCGCGCTATGCGGTGACGCTTCTGGCCTTTAACGCGGCCGGGTGGGTTTTGCTGTTTGCCATACTGCGTTTGCAGCATCTTTTGCCATGGAACCCGGCCGGACTGCCGCCGATATCATCCGACCTGGCATTCAACACGGCGGTCAGCTTTGTCACCAACACCAACTGGCAGGCCTATGGCGGTGAAACCTCACTATCCTATTTCAGCCAGATGGTCGGCCTGACCATGCAGAACTTTGTCAGTGCATCAACGGGGATGGCAGTTGCCGTTGCGGTGATCCGCGGATTTGCCGGGCGCAAGATCCGCGATCTTGGCAACTTCCATGTCGATATGACGCGCGGGGTTCTTTATATCCTGCTGCCACTGTCGATTACTGCGGCAGTTTTCCTGATGTCGCAGGGCGTTCCACAGAACCTGAATTCCTATGTTCATGCAACCACGCTTGAGGGCGCAAAGCAGGTTCTGGCGCAGGGGCCTGCCGCATCGCAAATTGCTATCAAACAGCTTGGCACCAATGGTGGCGGTTTCTTTAACGTCAATGCATCGCACCCTTACGAAAACCCCACACCCCTGAGCAATCTGCTTCAGATGGTTTACATTCTGCTGATCCCAGCAGCGTTTTGTTTCCTGTTTGGTAAAATGGTTAATGACAGGCGCCAGGGCATTGCGATTTTCGCGGTGATGGCTGTGCTGTTTGTGGCCGGATTTGCTGCGACCTATGGCGCGGAAAAGGCAGGCAATGCACTGCTGGCCAATGACAGCACGATTATCGCCGATCCAGGCAATATGGAAGGCAAGGAAACCCGGTTTGGCATCCTGAATTCCACCCTTTGGGCGACGGCAACGACGGCGGCATCGAACGGATCGGTCAATGCGATGCATGACAGTCTGACACCGCTTGGCGGTATGGTAACGATGTTGAACATGCAGCTTGGTGAAATCATTTATGGCGGCGTGGGTGCCGGTCTCTACGGCATGCTGTTATTTGTTGTCCTGACTGTCTTCATTGCCGGGCTTATGGTTGGACGAACACCGGAATATCTGGGCAAGAAGATCGAAGCCCGCGAGATGAAGCTGGCTGTTCTCGCCATTCTGACAATGCCGATCGGCATTCTGATCTTCGGGGCGCTGTCGGCCACTATTCCGACCGCATTAACTGCAGTGCAGGATGCCGGTCCGCACGGGCTTTCGGAAATCCTTTATGCCTATAGCTCGGCGACGGGCAATAACGGCTCGGCCTTTGCCGGGTTCGGGGCCGGAATACCGTTTCATACCACCTTGCAGGGCATTGCGATGCTGCTAGGGCGTTATGGGTTCATCATTCCGATCCTCGCGATTGCCGGGTCGCTCGGGGCGAAGAAAGTCGTTCCGGTTTCTGGTGGCACATTCCCGACCCACGGACCGCTTTTCGTTACCCTTCTGATTGCCGTCATTTTGATTGTCGGCGGCCTCACTTTCTTCCCGGCACTGGCTCTCGGTCCGATTGCGGAACATTTCGCAATGCTGGCCGGAACCGTCTATTGACCGGAGGAGTTCACAAGATGAAGAAAACAGAAAATACCCGTCTGCTGAACGGGGCGCTTGTCCGCGCCGCTAGTATCGAGGCGTTTCGCAAGCTTGATCCGAGGATCATGATCCGCAATCCGGTGATGTTCATGGTCGAGGCCGGTGCGGCGATGGCGACCGTCATCAGCATCCATACAGGAATGACGGGCGGGGCGGATCTTTCCACCCTGTTCCAGATTACCGTCTGGCTTTGGTTTACTGTCCTGTTTGCCAATTTTGCCGAGGCGGTCGCCGAAGGTCGTGGCAAGGCACGTGCCGATAGCTTGCGGTCAACCAACAAGGAAACCCAGGCAAAAAAGCTTCGTAACGGGGAAAAGACCGCCGTTGAAATGGTCGCAAGCAGCCATCTTTCGCCCGGTGATTTTGTACTGGTCGAAGCGGGCGATATCATCCCGGTCGATGGCGAGATTGTTGAAGGGATTGCTTCAGTCGATGAATCTGCAATTACCGGTGAATCTGCCCCGGTCATCCGCGAAAGTGGCGGGGACCGGTCGGCGGTAACCGGCGGGACACGGATTGTGTCAGACTGGCTTAAAGTCCGTGTTACCGCCAAACCGGGCGAAAGCTTCCTGGATCGCATGATTGCGATGGTCGAGGGCGCGCAGCGTCAGAAAACACCAAACGAGATCGCGCTTAATATCCTGCTGGTTGGCATGTCGATCATTTTCCTGATCGTCGTCGTCACACTTGAACCATTTGCGCTGTTCTCGGGCACCTCGATCCCGATGGCATTTCTGATTGCGTTACTGGTTACCCTGATCCCGACGACAATTGGCGGGCTGCTGTCTGCCATCGGGATTGCCGGCATGGATCGTTTGGTCAAGGCCAATGTCATTGCCAAGTCCGGGCGTGCGGTTGAAGCATCGGGTGATGTCGATACGCTGCTGCTTGATAAAACAGGAACCATTACCTTTGGCAACCGTATGGCAGACGAATTTGTACCGCTCAAAGGTGCCACAGATCGCGAAGTCGCGGAAGCTGCGGCAATTGCATCGCTTGCCGACGACACGCCAGAGGGCAAATCGATTGTCGAGCTGGCGGGCAAGCTGTTTGACTTCCGGGGAGATAAATCGAAATTGTCCAAGGCGATTGCCTTTACTGCCGAAACCCGCATGTCAGGGGCTGATATCGGTACGGATGAATATCGTAAAGGTGCAGGGGATGCTATGCGGGCTTACGCCGAAGCCGGTCCGCAGGTTGCTGAACTTGGCCGGATCGTTGATGGCATTGCCAAATCCGGTGGTACGCCGCTTGTGGTTGCCAAAAACCATAAGATCATGGGTGTTATTCATCTGAAAGACATCATCAAGCCGGGCATTCGTGAACGGTTTGCCGAACTGCGTGCCATGGGCATCCGGACCGTCATGATTACGGGGGACAACCCGTTAACCGCTGCGGCAATCGCTGCCGAAGCCGGAGTGGATGATTTTCTGGCCGAGGCAACACCTGAAAAAAAACTGGAACTGATCCGTCAGGAACAGGAAGGCGGACGTCTGGTGGCGATGTGCGGTGACGGATCGAACGATGCGCCGGCCTTGGCGCAGGCCGATGTCGGGGTGGCGATGAATGATGGCACCCAAGCCGCACGAGAGGCTGGCAACCTTGTCGATCTTGATAGCGATCCTACCAAGCTGATCGAGATTGTTCAGGTCGGAAAACAGTTGCTGATCAGCCGAGGCGCTTTGACAACATTTTCGATTGCCAACGATGTTGCCAAGTATTTCGCGATCCTGCCCGCCCTTTTCATCGCCGCCTATCCGCAGCTTGGTGCGCTGAACATCATGGGGCTCGCAAGTCCGCAAAGTGCGATCCTTTCGGCGGTGATATTTAATGCTCTGATCATTATCGCTCTGATCCCGCTGGCGTTGCGCGGGGTTCGGTTCACACCGGGCAGTGCGGCGGCGCTCCTGCGTCGAAACCTTCTGATCTATGGCCTTGGTGGCCTGATCGTTCCCTTTGTCGGCATCAAGGTCATTGACCTTCTGATCAATGCCGTCGGTCTGGTTTAACGGAGAATTTGTCATGTTGAACTTGTTACGTCCGGCCATTGGCATGGCTGCTGTAATGACGGTGATAACCGGTGTTGCCTATCCACTGGCAATGACCGGGATCGGGCAGGGACTGTTCGCGGAAGAAGCCAATGGCAGTCTGATTAAAAAGGATGGTGTAGTGGTTGGTTCGCGCCTGATCGGTCAGAAATTTGAAAGTGATCGCTATTTCCATCCGCGCCCTTCCTATGCCGGCGATGGCTATGAGGGCGATAATTCCGGTGGTTCCAACCTTGGGGCGACAAGTAAGGAACTGGTCAGCGGGATCAAGGCCCGTTCCTTGGATCTTTCGGCCAAAAACGGTAATCGACCGGTGCCAATAGATTTGCTGACGGCCTCGGGCAGCGGACTTGACCCGGATATCTCGCCCGAAAGTGCCCGCTTCCAAATGGAAAGGGTGGCGAAAGCTAGAAATATGCCTCTCAATGATCTGGAAGAACTGGTTGCAGCCCATATTGAAGAACGGACTTTTGGCCTGATCGGTGAACCACGGGTCAATGTTCTGATGTTGAATCTGGCTTTGGACGAAATATCATCCTGAGGCAATGACGAAACAGTATGAAATTGGGCACTGGATTGTCCGACGGCAGTCCCGTGCCCAACAAAGAGCAATCATGCGTCAGGCAGAGGAATTGCGTGCTGTCTGGCTCCGTAACAGGGTGCTGTCAGTCTACCGACGATTTATCCGCGCGATCCACCAATGGTTCTGATATGACGAGATAAATACGAAAGGCATTGATCGACGTAACATGACCGATGAAGAAGACCGTCCATCCCCCGAGGCCCTGCTGGAACAGACCCGCAAGGATGAGAGAGGTAAGCTCAAGATCTTTCTGGGCGCCTATCCTGGCGTCGGAAAGACCTATGCCATGCTTCAAGCCGCGCAGGAACGGCGAAAGGAAGGGCGAGACGTTATTGTCGGGATTGTCGAAACCCACGGGCGCGTGGAAACCGAAAACCTCTTGCGAGGTCTTGAAGCATTGCCGCGCAAAAGGCTTTTGCATCGGGGCCGTGTCTTTGGGGAAATGGATATTGATGCGATCATCTGGCGTAAACCGGAAATCGCCCTTGTGGACGAACTCGCCCATACCAATGTACCCGGCAGTCGCCACGAAAAACGCTATCAGGATATTGATGAACTACTTGATGCCGGAATCAATGTCTATACGACACTGAATATCCAGCATCTCGAAAGTCTGAACGATATTGTCGCTCGAATTTCGCGTGTTCGTGTGCGTGAAACCTTGCCCGACAGTTTCCTTGAGAAAGCCAATGAAATCGAGCTAATCGATCTTCCGCCAGACGATCTTCTGCAAAGACTGCGAGATGGCAAGGTCTATGTCATTGATCAGGTCGGGCGGGCGCTTCGGCACTTTTTTAGCAAAGGCAATCTGACCGCCCTTCGCGAACTGGCAATGCGCATTGCTGCTGAGCGTATTGACGCGCAGATGCTGGAATATATGCGCACCCATGCGGTTAGTGGCCCGTGGCCAACGCAGGAACGCCTGATGGTGTGCCTGAACGAAAGTCCGGTGGCCAAAAAGCTGGTGCGCACGGCAAAGCGAATGGCCGAACGCCAGCGTATTCCCTGGATCGCCTTGCATGTGGAAACACCGCGCGACGACCGGATGTCGAATGCCGAAAAGGATGACATCGCCGAAGCCCTGCGTCTGGCAGAACAGCTTGGTGCGGAAATTATCACGCTTCAGGCAGAAGTCCATTTGGCACGCGAGATTTCCGCATTGGCGGCCAAACGCAATGTCACACGCCTGTTGATCGGGCGACCAAGGCGAAGAAGCTGGACCGGATTGTTACGTGAGAATGTAGCACGCAAACTGCTTGAGAACGCGGAGGGCTTTGACGTTACCGTTATTGCTGTAGATGCGGACGAGAAAAAACGTTCACTGATCTCGGACAATCCGTTCGAGCCCGGAACCTGGCGATCACGCAGCCTTTTGTGGGTTTTTGGCAGTGTTACAGCAGCCACTGTCGCGGCCTTGTTCGCTGACAGGTATTTACCTTTTGGCAATCTGTCGCTGATTTATCTGCTGGCAGTGCTGTTAACCGCCATCCGTTGTAGCATGTGGCCGTCGATTGCCACCAGTTTTCTGTCTTTCATATCGTATAATTTCTTCTTCACAATACCCTACTATACCCTGTCAGTGTTCCACCAGGAACAGCTGATTACCATCGTATTTTTCCTGATTGTTTCGGTCATCGTCGGCAATCTGGCTGGTCGCCTGCGCTTGCAGGTCGATGCCATGAAAACCAGCGGAAAACGCACTGCCAATCTATATGATTTCAGTCGCAAGATTGCGGCAGCGGCGTCGCTTGATGATGTGTTATGGGCGGCTGTACACCATGTTGCAGCAACACTTGATTGCCAGTCGATGGTCCTGCAAGCCGGAAAGGACGGGGCGCTGGAAATTACTGCTGCCTATCCGCCAGAAGACCAGTTGGGCCTGAAAGACTGGGGCGCCGCCGAGTGGGCGTGGGAACACTCCAAACCAGCCGGATGGCGATCCGAAACCCTGCCGACAGCAGAATGGCTGTTCATGCCAATGACAACCCAGCAAGGCCCGTTAGGTGTTCTTGGTGTTCGTTTTAACGAAAATGCACGCACATTGGGCCCTGCCCAAAGACGTTTACTTGAAGCGCTTGTTGATCAGGTGGCCGTTGCGGTCGAACGCACTCGTCTGGCGACCGATATGGAAGAGGCGCGATTGCTGAGCGAGGCCGAGCAACTTCGCGCAGCACTCCTGTCTTCCGTATCACATGACTTGCGCACCCCTCTAGTATCAATCATCGGGTCAGCAACAACATTGTCAAGCTATGGTGACAGAATGGGCCCCGATGATCGCACGCAACTGACCCAGACCATCCTGGAAGAAAGCGAACGCCTGAACCGGTTTGTCCAGAACCTTCTGGATATGACGCGGCTTGGTTATGGTGCCTTGCAGCCGAAAAAGGAATGGTCGGATTTGGCGGAGATTATCGGTCGAGCGGTCAAGCATGTTCGTAAATATGCCGGTTCGCGATCCTTTGACGTGCAAGTGTCGCCGGATCTTTCATTAATCCAGCTTGATCCAGTTCTGATCGAACAGGTTCTGTTCAATGTTCTGGATAATGCAGTAAAGCACACCACTAACGATGGCCGGATCAATGTAAGTGCAAAGGCAGATAAAACACGGATGATAGTTGAGATATCGGATAACGGACCAGGTATCCCGGCCGAAGCGCGGCAGGCTGTTTTTGATGTTTTCTATCGTGTTCGCGCAGGCGATAGCCAGGTGGCGGGTACGGGGCTTGGATTGTCGATTTGCCGGGGTTTTATTGAGGCACATGGCGGACATATCGTCGCACTCGACGGGCCGCAGGGATCGGGCACAACCATTGCCATAACCCTGCCGATGACTGAGGTGCCGACGGTCGCAGAAGATGACGAGGATTTGCAAGATGGCTGTGCAGAAGGAAACTGACATGCGCAATCAGGCCAAAGTGCTGATCATTGATGACGAACCGCAAATTCGCAAATTCCTGCGGATCAGCTTTGGTGCGCAGGGGTATGAAGTGATTGAGGCGGAAAATGGCCAGTCCGGCATTGAGAAATGTGCCCTTGAGACCCCGCATCTTGTTATTCTTGATCTTGGATTACCAGATATCGACGGACAGGAAGTTTTGGCGAAGATCCGGGAATGGAGTGAGGTCCCGATTATCGTATTGTCTGTGCGTGCCAATGAGGAAGAAAAAGTAAATGCTCTGGATCACGGTGCGAACGATTACGTGACCAAGCCGTTTGGCATTGCCGAACTGATCGCACGAGTGAGGGCTATCTTGCGTGGCCGCAAAGCCGAAGACCAGACCAGTAGTGAGATTGTTTCGGGTGATTTGAAGATCGATCTAGCGGCACACAGGGTTTTCAAGGGTGGAAACGAGCTTAAACTGACCAGAAAGGAGTTTGCGCTCCTGACTCTTCTGGCGCGAAACGCAGGGCGCATCGTCACGCATCAACAGATTTTGCGCGAAATCTGGGGCCCCGCACAGGAAACTGAAACACATTATCTGCGTATCTATATTGGTCATCTACGCCAGAAACTTGGCGATGATCCGCTTAACCCGGCCTATATCGAAAACGAGCCGGGGGTTGGATACCGATTTCTGGAAGCCGATAGTCGATAGGCTTCGCATTACGGCTACCTTTACTGATCTGCGATACAAGTTTCTGCGAAACAATCAGTTCCAGAAATCAATATTCCAAGGAAGCAAGTCATCAATCTTATTGATGGGATGATAGCCGATCTAGGCAAATACGCTCTAGAATCAAAAGCCTCCCATTCTTCCCTATTTTTAGACTACCGCTGTCCTCTCCAATGGCTATTTCTGTCTCAAAAACCAATAGGTAGTATCCCCGCCGCCTCACAGGCCTCCTCGCCACATAACAGCTTCATGCCGGGCTTTCCCCAAACCTGTGCCGCACAGGACAGGCAGCGATATTTGACGCGATGGGAACGGTTTTCCGCCTGAACCGGCGTCACCCGTGCCAATGCCGCCGCACAGGCCGAACCTCCTGTAAAGGCTGCCGCCAGCGCCTGGCCCGGCTCCTGCGGCGGAAAACGGTCCAGCCAGGACAACGTAAACTCCCGGGTCATCAGGTCCCGACATGCCCGATCAAATGGCCCGTCCTCAAGGATGTAATGGGTCATTTTCTCGCCCACGCGCCGCCCGCCGGGCTCTCCTGTATTGCTTGGCATCAGGCCAATCGCTTCCATACGGTCGGCCCATTCCCGGTTATGATAGGCACGTCTGCCGGGATCACCGAAGCGATACTGCCAGAGATGTACCATTTCATGGGCCAGCGTAGAGAGCGTTTGCGGAACGGTTCGCACCACAAACCAGGACGGGTTCAAGGCGATCTCATCGATACACTCGCCCGTTTCGCTGCTGACAAACCGCTCGGGCGAAAAATAGCCGTAAGTATTCTTCTGACGCTGCAAGGTGATCAGGCAGGCTGGCAGTTTGTTCCCAAACAAACCTTCATTGAAATGGCTAAAAGCCTTTTGCAGCTCGCTGTAAAATTCGACACTGGGCAGGGCTTCGGCGAATTTGTGGATTGCACAATCCATTTTTCAACCCTCCCCTGCCGGAAACAGTCGCCCGACCCGATCCAGAAACTGTGCCTCGGCCTTTTGCGGGCTCCAGGGCAGCACATATTCCGGCAAAGGAGCCACCTCGCGCGGCACAAAGCCGCGCACCAGGCCCCGGTCAACCGCATCACGATATTCCGCCACCTGCAAACGCTGATCGATGTATGCAACTTCCTCCACCACATCAGCAGGCCACGGCCAATTCACCCCCGTAAGCTCCGTGTAGAACTTGCGGATCGGCAAAACGATCTCCGCTTCAAAACGGCCCCATATCCCAATCTCCCGCATCTTCTGCTTAACCGGTGTGAGCAAGTCCCCGGTTTCATCTTCCTCGATGTCGTGGATCAAGGCATAGGGCGCGGCCCGCTGAGAAACGTTGTCACACGCCATCACACAATGCTGGGCGACGCTCACATCACAAGCCCCGTTCCAGCGTCGTAAATGTGCCAGGCCCCTGGCTTTGCGGGCGAACAAAAGTTGGCAGTCAGAAGGATGTTTAACGACAAGAGAGACATCACGCATGACCGCTCTCCTGCTGCTCGATGGCGCGTAAATTATGGCGCACGGTATCGCGCAAACGGGCCGATTTGAGCATGGCATAAAGGTAACCCGCCGGATCGCGCACACCCTGACGGTCCACGGCCACCATAACGGCGGCCATCGCCGCCCAGCCATG
The DNA here is from genome assembly GCF_002844375.1 of Thalassospira marina. Lineage (NCBI taxonomy): Bacteria > Pseudomonadati > Pseudomonadota > Alphaproteobacteria > Rhodospirillales > Thalassospiraceae > Thalassospira > Thalassospira marina. The sequence continues at coordinate 39,157 of NZ_CP024200.1, forward strand.
TTTGGCCAAAGCCACCCGCCAGACAGCGGGGCGCAATTTGATTTGGTGAGAAAGAGTTGATTTCACAGCCATCGCAACCGCCTGAACAGAGGCTGAAGACGGTTCTGGCCCCATCAAATCACACAGTTCGGCTGCCGTGAGCTGTTTTTGCAAAGTCGGCGAGGCCTGAACCATCAAAAACAGGATCTCACTGTCCACATCGATGTCGGAAATTGTCGCGCACGATCTCTGCCCGGGCGTTGCCTGCGCAGCCCCGCTTTGTACAAGGTTCGTAGAACCAGGATTTAACTTGTAGGATTTAAGGGGGACAGAAACGTCCTCCTCCCCGGACTCTTTGTGTTCATGAAGTGAGTCTGAAGAGGTGTCTTCACAGGCATCCAAACGCGCCAAGTCATCCCGTTCGGCCTTTGCACGCTCACGAGCGGACTCTATCTTCTGTTCGATAAATTCTGCCGCCTGGCGCAACTCATGCAGACGTGCTGCGACCGGGCGTAAATCAATCCCTGCATTGCCGTCCGAACGCCGGTTCGAGGCCGAATACCGCCGGACAACCCAGTGATTGGCCTCCAGCAAACATAATGCCCGCCGAATTGAGCGTTCATTCCGGCCGGTCAGTTCGGCCAACCGCCGATTGCCCGGCCAGACCGTCAAACGGCCACTACGCCAGGCCCGCACATCATAGACATGCTCGATCAAAAGAATAAGAACACGAACGGAAAGATCGGTGAGACAAGGGGATAAGCAGGAAATGGCCCGGCTGACCAAGCCAACAACCGAAGCCGTGGTCACATCATTACAGCCGGTAAAGCCGTCACACAAGGCGAGCAAATCGCCATAGGTTTCC
>NZ_CP024200.1:347500-532500 GCF_002844375.1 Thalassospira marina
TTTAAGGCTGGTTTCCCAGTTTTCACCACTTAACCAGCCTTTCAGCAGGCCCGACATAAACCCGTCGCCAGCGCCCAGTACATTAAAAACCTCAACCGGGAAACCGGGGCCGGAAATGCCGTCATCCAGGCTATCGCCAATGTCGCCATCAAAGGCCGCCGCCCCCATCGGGCCACGTTTGCAGACCAGTGTGGCTGATGAAATGGCGCGCACATTGCGCAGGGCGGCCAGCGTATCGGTCGTGCCCCCGGCAATATGGAATTCTTCCTCGGTGCCAACAATCAGGTCAAACAGATGCAGGGTTGCCTGCAATTCCGCCGTGACCTTTTCCGAAGCAATAAAACGGTTTTCACCATCCCCATGCCCTGAAAGCCCCCACAGGTTGGGGCGATAATCGATATCAAGGGCGGTTTTGGCCCCGTTCTGGCGTGCCAGATCAAGTGCCTTGAGAACGGCCGCACGGGTGCGCGGATGTGAAAGATGGGTGCCTGTTACAGTAACACAGCGGCTTTGCGCGATGAAATCAGGGTCGATATCATCCTCGCACAGTGCCATGTCGGCACAGTTTTCGCGGTAAAAAATCAGCGGAAACTGTTCCTGGTCGCGAATGCCCAGCAGGACAAGGGCGGTCAGGCGTTCGGGGTCGGTAACGACCCCGCGCACATCAACCCCTTCGGCAACAAGCTGTTCACGGATGAAACGGCCCATATGTTCGTCGCCAACCCGCGTGATCAGGGCCGATTTCAGACCAAGCCTTGCCGTGCCGCACGCCATATTGGTGGGGGACCCGCCAATATATTTGTTGAAGGATGCCATGTCCTCCAGGCGGCCGCCAATCTGGGCTCCGTACAGGTCGACCGATGAACGGCCGATGGTAATGACATCCAGGGTCATCAGATGGTTCCTCCCAGCGATCCTTCAAGTTCGGCAAGCTCCTGCCCGCCGGCCATCAGGTCCTGCAATTCTTCGGGTTGGATTTCGCCGCGCTTGGCGGTGCCATGCGTTTGTCCGCGGTTCAGCACGGTGAAACGGTCACCCACGGCCATGGCATGGCGCACATTGTGGGTAATAAACACCACGCCAATGCCTGCCTTGCGCACGCGGTCAATGGTGGCGAGAACGTTGGATGTTTGCCGCACGCCAAGGGCCGATGTCGGTTCGTCCAGGATCAGGACCTTTGCGCCAAAATGAACCGCCCGGGCAATGGCAACACTTTGCCGTTCACCGCCGGAAAGGGTGCCAACGGCCTGGTCTGCCTCGCGCAGATTGATGCCCATGCGGTGCATTTCTTCAAAGGTGATGCGATTGGCGGTTTTGAAATCGATCCATTTGAACGGGCCAAAGCCCTTGCGCGGTTCGCGGCCCATCCAGAAATTGCGGGTTACCGACATCAGCGGGATCATCGCCAGATCCTGGTAAACTGTGGCAATACCGGCCGACATGGCATCACGCGGGGTGGTAAAGGTGATTTCCTTGCCATTGACGCGAATAACGCCACCGGTTGGTTTATGCACGCCAGACATGGTTTTGATGAAGGTCGATTTGCCTGCACCATTATCGCCCAGCAGGCAGTGGCATTCACCGGCATAAACATCGAAGGAAACACCCCCCAGCGCAATCACGGGGCCAAAATGCTTTTCGATATTGTCCATTTCAATCAGCGGGGTGGCCATCACCGTTCTCCTGTAATCATGCGGCGGATATAGGTGTTCATGATCACGGCAAGGATCAGGATCGTCCCCAGGAACACACGGAACAGCGAGCTTTCAGCCCCGGCGAAAAACAGGCCCTGCTGCACGACACCAAAAATCAGCGCGCCAAGGGCGGCACCTACAACCGACCCGTATCCACCGGTCAGAAGGGCACCACCAATCACAACACAGATGATGGCTTCAAATTCCTTGAGAAGGCCACGGTCTGCTGCGGCTGATCCAAATTCCATCACCTGGCAGGTAGCAAATACGGTGGCGCAAAAGGCGGTAAACATGAACATCATGATCTTCACACGGTCGACGGGCACGCCAACATAACGTGCGGCCTTGGCATCGCCGCCTGATGCGAAAATCCAGTTGCCAAAACGGGTGCGTGTCAGAACGAAATGGGCAAAAATCACCAATACAATCGCCCACACCACCAGCATCGGAATCCCTTCAACAATCGGCTGACCGGCACGGGTGCCACGGGTGAATGTTCCCACCCAGCCCATATCGCCAAACCATTTGAACAGGTCCTTGAAAATTACGCCGCCAAACAGAAAGGCCAGCGGGTCGCCTACGGCGGCTTCTTTCACACCGCCAATAATGGTCTGGCGGGTGGTGGTAATTGACAGCCAGATCGTCAGGCCACGCAGAATATAAAGAAATGCCAGGGTGACAATAAAACTGGGAAGGCCGGTCTTGATCACCAGGAACCCGTTCAATGCGCCAATTGCCATGGCAATGACAAAGGCTGCAATGATGGCGGCCCATACCGGCCAGCCCATATGAACGGAAAGAATGGCAATGACGACGCCGGAAAAACCGATCATGGAACCGACCGAAAGGTCAAATTCGCCGGCAATCATCAAAAGACAGGCACCCACTGCAATAATTGCAAACTGTGCCGAAACGACAGTCCAGTTCTTTATGCCTTCGGGCGCGAACATGCCGCTGTCGCCCGCAATCATCAAAAAGAACACAAAAACCAGAATTGCACCGCAAATCGCGCCCAGTTCGGGCCGGATCATGGCACGACGAAGGCTTGAGACTTGCTTTAATCGCTCGTCCGTCATGGCATTACTCTTGAATTTCAGAAGGGAGAGTTGCCAGGGGGCGCGTTACGCAGCCCCCTGACGGGAGGATAGGAAAGATTAGCGGTATTCGCCCGCGTATTTTTCAACCAGGCTGATATTGTCCTTGGTGATGAAACCAGGGCCTGAATTGATATCGCCGGACGGCAGAACGCCATAACGAACATAGTTCGTCAGGATCACGACCGGCAGGTAACCCTGCAGGTAGGGCTGCTGGTCAATCGCAAAGCTGATATCGCCTTTCTTGATGCCATCGGCAATTTTGGCCGACAGGTCAAAGGTGCCAAACGGAACGGCACCGTTCAGGCCCAGTTCACGCAGGGCATCCAGGGTCGGTTCAGCCGAGTTCGGGCCAAGTGCCAGAACCGCGCCAACATCCTGATGGGCATTCAGATAGGCCGAAACCTTGTTTTTCACTTCCGACGGATCAAGGCCGGTATCGATCATCTGGTCGCCCAGATCGGTGCCGATTGCATCGGCAAAGCCACGGCAACGTTCAACCGATGCCGGGTTGGTGATGTAGTGGTTCACACACAGGAAGGATTTGACACCCTGTGCCGCCATGCGTTTGCCCGCGCCAAAACCGGCATCATATTCGGGCTGGCCAACATGCATCAGCGCGCCCAGTTCATGGGACTGGTCAACCGTACCGGAATTGATGGTGATAACCGGAATACCCTTGGCAACCGCGTCTTCGATCGGGCCTTTCAGCACGTTGAAGTCGGCAATGGTGACAATGATGCCATCGGGGTTGGAAGCGGCCGTCTGCTGGACGATACGGGCCATATCGGCAAGGTCGCCGGTCGGCGGGTTACGATATTCAACATTCACATCCATCTGGTCGCCAGCAACCTTGATGGCATTCTTGATCACGTTCCACCAGCTATCGGAATCCGGTGCATGGCTGATCAGGACAAAATTTTCGCCCTCGGCCTGTGCGGAGGTTGATGCCGTTGCCAGCCCGGCAAATGCCACGGTGGCGGCCGCAATGGCGGTCAGTGTCTTTTTCATCTTCATCTTGGTCTTAGCCTCCCTATTCGGCTTTTTCTCGGAACACCGTTGTAGGATCGGTGTGATGGTTCCTTGCCGTTGTCTCGGCATTTTGCGTAACGGTTTCTTGTTGCGGCGGACCGCTTGGCAAAAAGGGAAAGCCGTAAACTTTCCCTTCATGTTGTGGATGGAATTTTTATTCCATAAAAAATGAAATGCAACAAAATTTTCTATTTTGTTGTTTTGTCGCGGCGCGCGCCAATGGCAACAGCAAGGGAAATCGCCAGTGACAGGGTGGCAGACAGGGCACGGAACGCCCCCACATCCACCTCGCTGACATGCAGGGTCAGGGCGCGCAGTTTCTGTAGCGGGCTGGTCAGGGTGTCGGTTATTGCCACCACCTCATTGCCGAGTCCGTGGGCATATTGGGCCAGTTCCACGGTTTCCTGGGAATAGGGGGCAAAGGTAATGGCGATCAAAACGTCGCCTTTGCGAATGGCATAACGGTGGTTCAGCTTGCCCACACCGTCATGGAAGACGGCGGGAATATCCATTTTTTCCAGCGCATAGGACAGGTAGGACGCCACCGGAAACGCTCGCCTGAGGCCGATAATATGGATCATCGGCGCGTGGGCGAGAATATCAACCGCGCGTTCCAGCGTTTGCGGGTCAATCGATGACGCCAGATTTTCCAGTGAAATACGCCCGGCCTCGACAAATTCCGCCAGAAGGGCGCTGGGGCTGTCTGCGCCCGATGCTTTCAGGTTATCCAGCCGGGTGGCGTAGTCAGGCCATTTAAGGGCATAGGTTTCGCGAAACATTTTCTGCATTTCGCTAAAGCCGGAAAAACCCATCAACTGGCAAAACCGCATGAAAGCCGAGGGCTGCACACCCGCTGCCGCCGAAAGTTCCGCCACCGTTGAAACGGCAATGCGGTCGGTATTCTGTGCGACGTAATCGGCGCATTGGCGCAGCCGTTTTGGCATGGATTCGGAAATATCAAGCAGGCGGTGGTTGAATTCTTCCAGGGATACGGGCGCGGTTTGGTCGCTCATGCGGTGCCTTTTTTGTTTTTTCTTGACGGATGACATGTTCCATGGTCATCCAGAATATAGAACAAAAATTCTATTTTTATTTGGGCGAGGAGTCTAGGAAAATGAGCAGCATTGGCATCGGCCTGATCGGGACCGGTTTTATGGGCAAGGCGCATGCGCTGGCATATCGCTCGGCAAAGGCGGTGATGGGTGATGTGCCCGATGTGCGGCTGGAACTGTTATGCGAGCAACCCTTTGACAAGGCTGAAAAATTTGCCGACCAGTTCGGCTTTGCCCGCGCGACCGATAACTGGCGCGACCTGTTGAATGACCCGGCGATTGATATCATTTCCATCACCACGCCCAATATGCTGCATCATGAAATGGCGCTGGCGGCCATTGCGGCGGGCAAGCATGTTTATTGCGAAAAACCGCTGGCCCTCACGCTGGATCAGGCGCGCGAAATGCGCGATGCCGCGGCAAAGGCCGGGGTAAAAACCATGGTTGGGTATAATTATATCCATAACCCGGCCTTTACCCATGCTTGTCGCCTCATCAAATCTGGTGCGATTGGCCGGGTTGTTCATTTCCGGGGCTGGGTGGACGAAGATTACCAGGCTGATCCCAACCTTGCCTGGACCTGGCGTAGCACCCTTGCCGATGCCGGGCTGGGCGCACTGGGTGATATGGGCTGCCATCTGGTTTCCATGGCCTATGGCCTGCTTGGCCCGATTGATAATCTGGTCGGGGATATGCAAACCGTGCATCAAACCCGCCCGCTTTCCGATGGCACGGGCAGTGCCGCAGTGGAAAATGAGGATACGGCGACCGCACTTGTCCGTTTTGCATCGGGCGTGCAGGGCAGTATTTCAACATCGCGTTCTGCCTGGGGCCGCAAAAGCCGCCTGGCCTGGGAAGTGCACGGAACCGAAGGCATGATCTGCTATGACCAGGAACGCATGAACGAATTGCAGCTTTACCAAAATTCCGGCAATCCGGCCGAACAGGGCTTTAAAACCATCCTCACCAGCCCGCATCACGCGCCTTATGGCAATTTCTGCCCGGCGGCGGGGCATCAGCTTGGCTTTAATGACCTGAAGGTTATTGAATGCGCCACCTTCCTGTCTGCGCTTGCCAAAGGCGAGGATGCCTATCCCAATTTCAACGATGCCTTTGAATTTGAAAAGGTCATCCACGCGGTGGCAACATCTGCCCGCGAAGACCGGCGTGTGAAACTTGCCGATTTTGACTGATCACCTGTTTGGGAATGTTTTGTTTCGGGCGGTCAATATGGCCGCCCGTTGGCGTTTTCATGCACATTCATTGCACGGCCAAGCCTTCAAAATCCTTCAGCACGTTTAACACAATCGATGTTTTTACATGCTGGACGGAATCATGGGGTAGCAGCACGTCATTCACAAAACGCGAAAGGTCGTTCAAATCGCGGGTGACGACTTTTAAGTGGTAATCCATTTCCCCGGTCAGGGCATAGGCCTCTAGCACTTCCGGTAAATCGGCCAGCAATTCGCCGAACCGTTTGGCATTGTCGCGGTTGTGCGTGGCCAGCGTTACCGAAATCACCACCATCAGGCCCAGCCCCAGTTTCTGACGGTCAATCGCGGCGTGATAGCCGGAAATATACCCTTCGGCCTCCAGCCGGGTGCGCCGTCGCGAACATTGCGAGGGTGACAGCGCAATGCGTTCAGACAGTTCATTATTGGTCAGCCGGCCATCCTTTTGCAGTTCGGCCAACAGTTTCAGGTCCATTTTATCAAGATGCGTCATTTGTGCGCCATTTTATGTATTGGTGCGTGTTTCGTGTAAAATTTTGGCAAAACGGCCCAAGAATGCAAGCACATTGTACGCGATTGGGCGCAAGATTATGGGCAGTTAATAATTAGACAAATCCAAAATCAGGAGACTTCCCCATGGGTCCGTTCCCGCACGATGCCCCCCGCGCCACCATCAGCGCAGATAACCCTGCTGGCACCGATGGTTTTGAATTTGTTGAATTTTCCCATGATGATCCCGAAAAGCTTGCCGTGCTTTTTGACCGCATGGGATATGTGCCGGTTGCCAAACACAAAACCAAAAACATCACTGTCTGGCGCCAGGGTGATATCAATTATATCGTTAATGCCGAACCCGCATCACATGGCATGAAATTTGTGGAAAAGCACGGTCCGTGCGCACCGGCAATGGCATGGCGTGTGGTCGATGCCAAACATGCCTTTGACCATGCCGTTGCCAACGGGGCGGAGCCTTATAAAGGCGATGATAAAACCCTTGATGTTCCGGCCATTGTTGGCATTGGCGGTTCGCTGATTTATTTCATCGATCAATATGGTGAAACCGGTTCGGCCTATGACGCCGAATTTGACTGGATCGGCGAACGCGACCCGAAACCGGAAGGCGTTGGTTTTTATTTCCTCGACCATCTGACCCACAATGTTTATCGCGGCAATATGGATAAATGGTGGGATTTTTACCGCAATCTGTTCAACTTCAAACAGATCCATTTCTTTGATATCGCCGGGAAAATGACCGGCCTTGTCAGCCGGGCCATTACCTCGCCCTGTGGTAAAATCCGTATTCCGCTTAATGAATCCACCGACGATAAAAGCCAGATCGAGGAATACCTTAAAAAGTACAAAGGCGAAGGCATCCAGCATATCGCCGTTGGCACCGATGGCATTTACGAAGCGACCGACAAGCTGGCCGCTAATGACCTTAAATTCATGCCCGGCCCGCCGGAGGTTTATTACGAGCAATCCTATGCCCGTGTGAACGGCCATGAGGAACCGATTGAACGCATGAAAAAGCACGGCATCCTGATCGATGGCGAAGGCGTGATCAATGGCGGCATGACGAAAATTCTGCTGCAAATTTTCTCGAAAACCGTGATCGGGCCGATCTTTTTTGAATTCATCCAGCGCAAAGGTGACGAGGGCTTTGGCGAAGGCAATTTCCGCGCACTGTTTGAAAGCATCGAAGAAGACCAGATCCGCCGTGGCGTATTGAAGGTCGATGCCGCCGAATAAAAATTCCATTTTGGGAAACGTGCAGCAAAAAGCCCGGGTCGCATTGCCGATCCGGGCTTTTGTTATGTGGCATTGTATTGGGGATTATCATGCCAGGGCTTTTTCAAAATAAACGCGGTTAAAGCCGTCTTCGTTTCGGCGGCCGGTTTCGATATATCCAAGATGCGGATAAATCGCCAAATTTTCAGTCATCTTTTCATTGGTATAAAGCCGCACATGGGAAAAGCCCTGTTGTCGGGCTGTATCCTCGCAAAAGGCCAGCAGGCGTTTGCCAATGCCGCGCCCGGCATGGTCCGGTGCCACGGCAATGTTTTTCAGCATCATGGCGATGGCATCATCGGGGTAAAAAACGACGAAGCCTGCCGGCTGGTCATTGTCATCACACGCCACATAAATCTGCCCGGCGGTAATTTGGGCGACGAAATCGGCGGTCATGGGGGCGGGTTTGCGGCCAATCACGGCGATGTAACGCTGATAGGCGGCAATTGCACAGGCACGAATGGCGGGTTCATCGGCGGGGCGGGCAGGGCGGATCATGGCGTTTCCAGTTAATTGCGCCACCAGAATTTCTTATGGTGGCGCGGGTAAATCAACCGGGTTTTATGGGGTATGCGGGGTGTCAGCCCCCCAGCCCCAGGGTATGGGGCAACCACATGATCAGACCGGGAATGGCGATCATAAGGATCACGCGGATAAAATCGGCCGCCAGAAATGGCAGAATGCCGCGTGAAAGGGTGGTGATTTTCATGTCGGGTGATACACCCTGAATGATAAACAGGTTCATGCCGATCGGCGGGGTGATCAGGCCGATTTCCACGACCGAAACCAGCACAACACCAAACCAGACCGGGTCATAACCAACTCCGGTAATCACGCTATAGGCCGGGACAACGGTTAGCAAAATCATGGAAAGGCTATCCATGAAGCAGCCCAGAACCACATAAAACACCAGAAGCGAGACCAGAACCGCAAGCGGTGAAAAACCCTGGCTGGTGATCCAGTTGACCAGTGTTTGTGTCAGCCCGCTGGTTTCAATAAAGAAATTGAAAAGCGCCGCGCCAATCAGGATCAAAAAGATCATGCCGGTCATGCCTGCGGTTTCGCGTATGCCGCTGCGCAAAACCGTCCATGTCAATTTCCGGCGCAGACCAGCAAATAACAGCGCGCCACCGGCACCAACGGCCGCCGCCTCGGTCGGGGAAAACAGGCCGGCATAAATGCCGCCAATCACCAGCAGGATCAAAACAATCGCATCCCACATGCGCAACAGCGCACCCCAGCGTTGCGACCATGGGGTATAGTCACTGACCGGGGCCAGTTCCGGGTTGCGCATCACCTGCAGGCGGATCGATGCGATATAAAGCAGCGTTGCCAGAACACCTGGGATCATGGCACCGGCAAATAACGCGCCAATCGACTGTTCGGTCATCAGCGCGTAAATCACCAGCAAAATGGATGGCGGGATCAAAACGCCCAATGTGCCACCCGCCGCAATCGATGCCCCGGCCAGGCTTTTGGCATAGCCCCGGCTTTGCATTTCGGGCAATGCGACCCGGCCCATGGTGGCACAGGTGGCAAGGGATGACCCGCAAATGGCGCCAAAAATGGCACTGGCCCCAACGCTTGATGCCGCAAGGCCCCCGCGCCGGTGCCCGGCAAAGGCCGTTATGCCGCGAAACAGATTGCCCGATAACCCCGAATGCGATGCAAAAACCCCCATAAAAATAAACAGGGGCACGACCGACAGGCCATAGGGGAAAATCGCCTCAAACGGCAGGCTTGCCATCACATAGCTGGCCGATGTCCAGTCCATCAGCAGCAGGGTGCCGCCAATGCCCACCAGCGCCATTGCAACCGCGACAGGAACCCGCAGCAATGCCAGCCCCAGGGCGACTACAAAACCAATAAGTCCGGCCCATTCCGTCGCCATCAGATCGTCTCGCCCGTAAAGATAAATTTCAGAAATTTCACAAAACAAACCAGCCCTGAAAGAGCCAGACCACTTAGCAGGAACACCCAGAACAAAATCATCGGAATGGCAAGGTTTTGCGACACATCACCATAGGCGAGCTGTTCCATCGCCCGTTCCCAGGAAAGGTAAAAAAGAAACGCCATCAATGCCGCGCCTGTAAGCGGGATCAACGCATCAATAACGGTAAAAAAGGCGCGGAAATGCTTTTTGCCAAACAGGTCAACCGTCACATGGGCCCCGGTGCTAAAGGCATGGGGGATCGCCCAGGATGCCGCAGCCATCACGCAAAACTGCGTTAAATCGACCGCACCGATAAAGGATTGCCCGCCAATCCGGCGCCAGACAATATCAATCACCACCACGGCAATCGCACCAATCAGGGCGGCCATCCCAGCAAAGGCAAAAATATCGGTGATGCGCGTCATCGCGCCATCAAGGCGGCGAACCGCAGCACGAAGCTGCGGTTCATCATGTATGTCGCGGGGCTGGTTCATTTGCCATCTGCGTGATATTTGGCGTCAAATTTGGCGACCAGTTCCTGGGCGCGTTTGTAAATCGCTTCGGGGTCTTTAACCCCCTTGGATTTCAAACCATCCAGATAATCCTTGATCATGGGCTGAACGGCATCTTTCCATTCGGCACGGGTTTTATCATCAATCTGGATGATTTCATTGCCGTGCTTTTCGGCGTCGGCCTTGCCGGCGGCTTCCCATTTATCCCACCAGTCGCCAAATTTCGCGACCAGCGGATCGCCGGAAATTTCATCAATTGCCTTTTGCACATCGGCGGGCAGGGAATCAAATTTCTTCTGGTTCATCAGGAAGTAAAAACCGGCAACATAGGCCCCGGCATCGGTATGGTATTTCAAAAGTTCGTTGGCTTTCACCGCATTGACCAGGTCCCAGGTGGTGACCAGACCATCGATATTGCCCTTTTGCAGGTTTTCATAAATGGCCGATGGCGGCAAACCAACCGGCGACGCACCATAGGATTCCAGCATGGCTGAAACCGCGGGGCTTGGCGTGCGCAGGCGCAGGCCTTTCAAATCGTCAAGTGCGCGCACCGGTTTATCCAGCGTATGGATCAGCCCGCCTTCGTGGGTAAACAGCGCCAGAACCTTGAAGCCCTGATAATCGCTGCCCAGCATGCCTTCCTTATAAAGGTTCCACAGGGTTTCCGACCCTGAATCGGCATATTTCACCAAGAACGGCATTTCAACGATGGAAGCGGCCGGATAACGGTCACGCGGAATACCGTTCAGGCCAACGGCCATGTCGATAACACCGGCTTTGACCTGGTCGGCCTGGCGGTCAATTTTACCAAAGGCTGATGTCGCGTCATAAATTTTGACCTCGACCTTGCCATTGGTTTTTTCTTCCAGCTGCTTTGCCCAGGGTTCCAGAAAGTCCTTCTGAAAGCCATGGCTGGGCGGCAGGTAATGGCTGATTTTAAGGGTAATGTCGGCGGCATTGGCGCAGGTGGCACCCGCCAGCGCCGTTGCACCGGCCAAAAGGCCGATCACGGTTTTACGCAAACTCAGACGTTTCATTGTTCTCTCCCTGTTGATTTTCTGTGTGGTTGCGGGCGTGGCCATGTGGCCCGTTTCGCAACCTCCCCAAATGACGGGTATTTGATGTTGGATTATTCCGGTGCGGCGGCACCAAAGGCAGGCAGGCTTTGGCAATGGGCATCGACGGCGCAAATTGCCGGGTAGGCGGCAAGGTCCACATCAAACCGGCGGGCATTGTAAACCTGTGGCACCAGGCAAACGTCAGCCAGCGTTGCCTGTTTGCCCAGGCAGAACGGGCCTTCATCGCGATGTGGTGCAATGAGTGCCTCAAGTGTATCAAACCCGGTTTTGATCCAGTGATGATACCAGTCCAGCTTTTCATCTTCCGATGCGCCCAGCGTGCCGGTGATATATTTTAAAATGCGCAGGTTATTTAACGGGTGAATATCACACGCAATGGTATGGGCGATTTCACGTACCCCAAGTGCTGCCAGTGCATCCTGCGGGATCAGGCGTGGGGTGGGGTATTTAACGTCCAGCCATTCAATCAGCGCCAGGGACTGGCCAAATGTTTTACCACCAAACTGAAAAGACGGCACCAGCCCCGATGGCTCGACCGCCTTATAGGGGCTTGCTGCCTGTTCGCCGGTGCGAAGGTCGATCGTGGTGACGGTTTCGGGCTGCAATCCCTTTAAATTCAGGGCAATGCGCACACGATACGACGCCGATGACCGGAAATAATCGTAAAAGGTTAGGTCGTTCAGTTTCATCCCTGGCTCTTTTTTTAATGTGGCCTTGGCTGCGTTGGCTTTTCGCCCACTCCGCACGAGAAAATCGCATTTCCGACATTTGGCAACCCCACCCGCGCAGGCGGTGGATTTGGTGTGCTTGCATCCCGATACGCGATTTCCTCTTTCAGATTGGAATTATGCTATATATAATGAATTACGCAATATGAAATTTTAACAGGCTTTTTGTCATCGTGACCACAACGCAGCCCATCACCCCCAATGACCCCACCGTGATTGATCTGGCGGGCGAAGAAACCGGCGATACCCGCAAGGGCATTCAGTCCATCGAGGTGGGCGGGCGCATCATTTCGGCATTGTGCGATTTTCAATATCCCGTCCCGCTCAAGGACCTGGCGGCGGCCGTTGGCATGTCCGCGGCCAAGGTGCACCGCTACCTCACCAGTCTGGCGCGCATCGGTCTTGCCTATCAGGACGACCAGTCGGGGTTGTATGGGTTGGGGCCGATGGCGTTGCGCATGGGGCTTTCGGCGATTGAACGCAATGATGTGGTGATGCGGGCGGGGCGGCTTTTGCGCGCACTTGCGCTTGAATGGCGTTCATCGGGGCATCTTGCCATTTGGGGCGAACGTGGCCCGGTCCTTATTCGCACCGAACATGGCGGGCCGCCGGTGATTTCAACCATGGGGCTGGGCACGGTGATGCCGCTGTTGCGTTCGGCCACCGGGCAGGCCTTTTTGGCGACCATGCCCCGTTCGGCGATTGAACATGTCATTCACGCCGAGCAGGAAATCCTGCATTGGGATGATCAAAAGGTCGCCGGGCTGATCACCGAAACCCAGGCCCGCGGTGCCGCCGTGATTGAAGGCGACATTGTGCCGGGCCTTTCAGCCATCAGTGCGCCGGTTTTTAACCTCGATGGTTCGGTTGCCTGCTGTGTCACCCTGATGAACCCCAAGGCCAATTATTTCCAGCCGGGCTACCCGCCATTCGAGGCGTTTTTGCGCGAAATCGCCCGGTTCAACCATGATTGGGGCGGGCGCGAACGCGCTACGTCATAACTGTTCGTTGGCGTTTACCGTCACATGTTTTCAAGCTTGGCAAGGAGGTCAATCAGCGTATCAAAATCCCGCTCGCCAAGATGGGCACGGACCTTCTGGTTATAGGTAATGCCGGCCTCTTTCAGGGATGCAAAGGCGCTTTCGCCCTGTTTGGTCAGCGTGATCAACGCAATACGGCGGTCGGTTTCGTCCTGCTGGCGTTTAAGCCAGCGGCGTGCCTCGATCGAGGTGACGGCGCGTGAAACCTTGGTTTTATGCAGGCCGGTGCGGGTGCCAATGTCGGTTGCGGTTTGCGGGCCATACTGGCCCAGCGTTGCCAGCACCCGCCATTCCGACCGGGTCATGCGGTATCTGTCGCGGTAAATATCGCGAAAACCGAAACTGACCTTTTCGCTGGTGTGATGCAGCACAAAGGGCAGGAAACCATGCAGGTCAAATTTTTCTGTCATCACGTTTGATCGCTGTTTGATAGTTACAAAAATTATAGTTACGTCTGTAACTATATCAAATAATGTTAGGGAGAAGACAATGGCCGATCACATTGTTTCTGCAAAAAAGAACCCGGAAGAAAAGGCGGGCGCATTGCAATATATGTCGGGCTTTGGCAATGATTTCGAAACCGAATGCCTGCCCGGCGTTTTGCCACAGGGGCAAAACAGCCCGCAAAAATGCAGCTATGGCCTGTATGCCGAACAGCTTTCAGGCTCGCCCTTTACCGCGCCGCGCGGCACCAATGAACGGTCCTGGCTGTATCGCATTCGCCCCAGCGTGCGCCATAATGGCAAGTTTGAAAAACGCGATTTTCCTCATTGGAAAACTGCCCCCTGCCTGGATGATCACAGCCTGGCACTGGGCCAGTTGCGCTGGGACCCGGTTGAAATGCCATCGGCTGCGACCGATTTTATTGCCGGTATGCGCACCATCACCACGGCGGGTGATGCGATGGGGCAGGCGGGCATGGCCAGCCATGTTTATGTCTGCAACACCGACATGGTTGATGATTACTTCTTTAATGCCGATGCCGAACTGCTGGTGGTGCCGCAAATTGGCACGCTGCGCATCTTTACCGAACTGGGCATTATGGATGTCGCCCCGCTGGAAGTTGCCCTTATTCCGCGTGGCATGATGTTTAAGGTATCCATCATTTCGGCCGGGCCGGATGGCGGTGCGCGTGGTTATGTTTGTGAAAATTACGGTGCCAAATTCACCCTGCCCGAACGCGGGCCGATTGGTGCCAACTGCCTTGCCAATCCGCGTGATTTCAAAACACCCGTTGCTGCCTATGAAGACAAGGAAACACCCTGCCGGGTATTGGTTAAATGGTGCGGGCAATTCCACGCCACCGAAATCGGCCATTCGCCGCTTGATGTTGTTGGCTGGCACGGCAATTACACGCCGTTCAAATATGATTTGCGCACATTTTCGCCAGTTGGCGCGATCCTGTTTGATCATCCCGATCCGTCGATTTTTACGGTGCTGACGGCCCCGTCGGGCGAGGTCGGTACGGCGAATATCGATTTTGTCATTTTCCCGCCGCGCTGGATGGTGGCGGAAAATACCTTCCGTCCGCCTTGGTATCATCGCAACATCATGAGCGAGTTTATGGGCCTGATCGAAGGCCAGTATGACGCCAAGGAACAGGGCTTTGTGCCAGGCGGCATGAGCCTGCATAACATGATGCTGGCGCATGGCCCCGATACCGAAGGCTTCACCAAGGCATCGGAAAGCGAGCTTAAACCGGTCAAGCTGGAGGGCACGATGGCGTTCATGTTTGAAACCCGCCTGCCACAGCAACTGACCCGATTTGCCGCCGAACTGCCTGGCTTGCAGGATGATTACCAGGATTGCTGGCAGGGCCTTGAACGCCGCTTTGATGGCACGCCTGAAGGCCGCCAGGACTAGGCCAAATTTTACTATTGGAAATATGATTTCAAATAAAGACCGGACATACCCGGCAAGGAGACAGGACCCATGAAACTCGCCACCCTGAAAGACGGCAGCCGTGATGGAAAACTGGTCGTGGTATCACGCGACCTTGGCCGCTGCGCCCCAATTGATGGGGTGCCAACCCTGCAATATGCCCTTGATAACTGGGCATCGATGCAAGGCAAACTGGCAGATGTGACCGCAAAGCTGGAAGCTGATGCATCCTTTGGCGATGCGTTTGACCAGGCAAAAGCCCATTCGCCGCTGCCGCGTGCCTTTCAATGGGCGGATGGTTCGGCATACGTTAATCATGTCGAACTGGTGCGCAAGGCGCGTGGGGCGGAAATCCCAGAAAGTTTCTGGACTGATCCCCTGATGTATCAGGGCGGATCAGACAGCTTCCTTGCCCCGCAGGACCCGATTGTGCTGGGCGATGAAGCCTGGGGGATTGATATGGAAGGCGAGGTCGCGGTGATTACCGATGATGTCGCCATGGGTGCCACCCCTGAAGAAGCCCGCAAGGCCATCCGCCTGATCATGCTGGTCAATGATGTGTCCCTGCGTGGTTTGATCCCGGCGGAACTGGCAAAGGGATTTGGTTTTTTCCAGTCCAAGCCGTCATCGGCCTTTTCGCCGGTTGCCATCACGCCCGATGAACTGGGCGATGCCTGGGACGGTGGCAAGGTGCATTTGCCCCTGAATGTGGATTTGAATGGCAAACCCTTTGGCCGGGCCAATGCGGGCATCGATATGACGTTTGATTTCGGCCAGCTTGTTGCCCATGCGGCCAAAACCCGCCCGTTAAGTGCGGGCAGCATTGTGGGTTCGGGCACGGTTTCAAATAAACTGGACGGTGAACCGGGCAAACCGGTGGCCGATGGCGGGGCGGGTTATTCCTGCATTGCCGAAATCCGCATGATTGAAACCATCCGCGATGGCAAACCTACCACACCTTTCATGCGCTTTGGCGATCGCGTCAAAATTGAAATGTGCGATGCCAGCGGCAATTCCATCTTTGGCACCATCGACCAGACGGTTGAAAAATATAACGGATAAGCGGCTTATTCTTCCTGCTTTTTCGAATGCTTTGGCCCCTGTCATCATCCAAGGCAGGGGCCTTATTTAATGCAAATCAACTAACATCGCGGTCCAGCAACATACCAGCACGGTTGCCGACATTTTTGCCATCAGCCCAGCTTTCGCGGCCATTTACCCAAACACTTTTGATGCCATAGGCAGGTGTTTTGGGTTTTTCATAGGTTGCACCAGATTGAATTGTTGCCGGGTCAAACAGGACCAGATCGGCAAAGGCCCCTTTGCGGATAAGCCCGCGATCCTTAAGGCCAAATCGTTGCGCGGGCATCGATGTCATGCGTTTGATGGCTTCTTCCAGCGAAAATAACCCGACATCGCGCACATAATGGCCCAAAACCCGGGGGAAAGTCCCCCAGACACGCGGATGGGAATGATCGCCGCGCGCAATGCCATCCGAACAGATGATGGTATGTTCAAACGACAGAATGCGCCTGACGTCACTTTCATCCATGATAAAGAAAATGCCGGTTGCGGGCAGCAAACGTTCCATCGCCGTATCAAGGTCGGTATTCCATTCCCGGGCGATATCGGCCAGGTCCCGGCCGGCCATTTGGGGATATGGTATGGAATCAGCAACAATTACCCGCGTGGCCTGGCGATGGCGGCCGGAATTCAGCATGGTCGAGGATGCCGTCCAGGGTGTTGTGTCAAGGCTGACATCATGCTGGCGCATTGCATCGCGAAACATCGAAAGCGTTATTTCCGACTGCCCATGATTGGCAAGGCCCGCACATTTATGATGGCTGACATGGACGCCACAACAGGATTCCTGCCCGATTTCAAAGGTTTCCTTTAAGGCATCAATGCCGTGGTCGCCTTCATCACGCATATGGGTGACGTAAAGTTTGCCATGCGATTTGGCAATGCGGGCCATTGCAATGGCTTCTTCGGTGGTGGCAGCGCGCGCGGGCGGGTAAAACAGGCCCGTGGAAACCCCGATGCCGCCTTCATCAAGGGCCTGATCCAGCGAAGTTTGCATTGCCTTAAGCTCGCTTGCGTCTGCCGGGCGGCCAAGATCGGCAACTTCGTTGATCCGCAAGGTGCCATGCCCGATCAGGCAGGCAGAATTTACCGCAGCTGGGGTTTGGCGCAATTGATTGCGGTAATCGGCAAAGCGGGCAAATCGCGGGCGGCTGGATGTCAGGATCATGCCCAGTGGTTGGGGCAGATCTTTCATCGTTGCGGTAAGCGGGGCGATGGAAAAACCGCAATTCCCCGCAATGATCGTTGTGACACCCTGGCTCAGCATACAATCCATGCCGGGGTCGGTTAACAGGGCCTCGTCGTGATGGACATGGGGGTCAATAAAACCGGGTGCAAGCGTATGGCCGTGGCAGTCAATCTCGCGACCGCCATGGTCGGTGCCCAAATCACCAATGCCGGTAATCCGGTCATCCAGAATGGCAACATCACCCGTAAAGGCCGGGCTGCCGGTGCCATCGATTATATTGGCATTGCGAAAAATAACGTCAGCTTGCATCGGTGGAAACTCCAGAAGTCTTGTGGTTTTTATTGTTGTTCAGGCATGCCTTCAGGTGCCCGCAATGGGCAGATCCCATGGGATGCCAGTTTGTTCGGCGCAGGTTTAAGTGTCAGCGCTGTCGGGTGACGCAGGTGTCACAGATCTTGCTGTTTCATTGTCATCACCTGCCCATCGCGCAAGAACGTGGATCAGGATAATCACGATCATGATCGGCACGGCAATGGCGACCCAGATTGTTGAAAAACCAAGGGTGTCGGTCATGGTTCGGCTATGGCGCAGCAAAAAACCGCGTGCCGGGTTGTTGCCCGGCCCAAAAAAGCAGAACCATAAAATCGGTGTCAGATAGATGATGACGACAGCAGACTGGATGGTGCCCGTAAGGACGGCCATCATTTTGTTGCTGCTGCCATCACTGGCGAAAAGGGCCGGGTCAAAGCGTCGCTTGAAGCTCATGGTGGCGCCAATCAACCCGGCCCAGATCATGGCATAACGGGCCAGTTCTTCTGTCCAGGATGGCGGCGAGGCAAACAGATAACGCGCAACAACCTGCAACAGAACGGCCCCTACCAGCACCGCAAGCGCGATGATGGCAATAAAGCCCGCCATCCGGTCCAGACCATGGCTGATATTCAGGGCTGTTTTTCGGATCGTGTTCACCGTCGCCGTCTCCTGCCTAGTTTTTTACGGTCTTGAGTGCGTCGAGATATTTTTGCAAAGCATCTGGTGCCATGATGGTTTTCCATGTCGGCGCGGTGGCTTCGACCATCTTTTCGCGTTCACCGGGTTCCAGCTGGGAAATGGTGACGCCAGCCTCTTTCATGCGGGCCATGACCTTGGTGCTCCAGTCGGTCAGCCAGGCACGGTTGGCGGCAATGCCCGCATCCAGTGCCTTGTCAATCTGGGCTTTTTCATCGGCCGATAGGGTTTCATACCAGTCGTTGGCAACAAAAACGGCACGGGTTGAAGGTGAAATATTGGCAGGGGTGAAATGCACCAGAAACGCCGTGTGCCCGGTGCGCAGCGATGAATTTGGCGGGTTAAGGTACCCATCGGCAATGCCGACCTGTATTGCATTGGCAACTTCCGACCAGGCGATAATGGTGCCGCTGGCGCCAAGGGCCTCTTCATATTCAAGCTGTTCCGGGTTAAGCGCACGCAGGCGCAATCCTTTTAAGTCGGCCATCTTGGTAACGGCATGCTGGCTGTTATGAATGCCAATGCCAACGCCAATATAGTTGAATCCCGCAAGGCGAACGCCATTTTCAAGCAGTGGCTTGTTCATTTGTTCAAGCAGGTCGCTTTTAGCAATAACGGCGTCGAATTCGTCGCTGTCTTTAAACAGGAACGGTAACAAAACACCTTTCAAAAGCGGGCTCATACCGACGCCGGTTGAAACGGTTGCAAGGTCAATTTCAATCAGGCCCTGTGCTGTGGTATCAAACCGTTCCTTTTCGCTGCCCAGCGTATCGGACGGGAACACAACCGCCTTGAAATCGGTGCCTTCAAGCGCATCGGCAAAGCCGTGAACAAAGGCGGCTTCGGCATTGGTGACCGGGTCATCGGTGCCGTTCATGGCGATTTTGACCTCGGTGGCAAAGGCCGGCGTGATAACGGATGTGGATAACAGAATGGCAAGGGAGGCAAGTTTTCTGCCCGACTTCGATAGCGTCATGTTACGTGAACTCCTCTGTGGTGCCCTTTTTGTTTGTTATCAGCTAAGCCCCAGGGCGTGCGGCAAAGCCAGTGAGATGGCCGGGAAGAATGTCAGCACAATGAGAAGTGCGACCTCGGCAAAGAAGAACGGCAGTGTTGCCCGGATCAGGCGCCAGTAATTGATGTTACAGGTCGTTGCCAGGATCAGCAGGACACCACCAATCGGGGGTGATAAAAGCCCGGTTGAAATGTTGAAGCAGATGACGATGCCCAGATGAACGGGATCAATCCCCATTGCCAGCGCCACGGGCACAAAGATGGGTGCAAACAGGGCAACGGCGGCCTTAACATCCATGGCCATACCCGCGATCAAAAATACGACATTGACCAGCATCAGATATTGTAAGGGGCCAAGGCCCAAGGCCGTGATTTGTGCGGCAATTGCCTGGGGCAGGCGGTCAAGTGCGGCGATGTAGGAAAACGTTGAAATCGCACATAAAATAATGAAAAGCGCACCTAACATTACTGCCGTGCGGATCGCGCTTTGGCGAATGGCTTCGCGGTCCAGTTCGCGATAGGCCAGGCCGATAACCAGTGCGGCAGCAACGGCAACGGCCGCAGCTTCTGCCGGGGTCATTACGCCAAACAGGGTGCCGCCCAGAATAATGACCGGCAGGGTCATGGCAGGCAGGGCGCGCATGAATGATTTGCCAATGGGCGGGATATCAGCCTGGCTTCCCGCGCCGCCGGGATGATCGTCGCGCCAAGCATAAAAGGCATTCATCACCATCAGCATGGCGGCCAGCAAAAGACCAGGGACAACACCGGCTGCAAACAGCGCTGCAACCGATGTATTCATCAGTGCGCCATAAAAAATAAGGATGCTTGAGGGTGGGATGATCGGCCCGATAATTGATGATGCGCCGGTAATGGCAACGGCATAATCAAGCGAATAGCCGCGCCTTTGCATTTCCGGCACCAGCGAATTGCCAAGGGCTGCCGCATCGGAAACGGCCGATCCTGACACCCCGGCAAAGAATACACTGGTCAGAATATTGACATGTCCCAGCCCGCCGCGCAGGCGCCCTAACAGCGACATGGAAAAATCGATCAATGCCGATGCAATGCCACCTCGGTTCATCAAATCGCCAGCAAAAATGAATAACGGCATCGCCAGAAAGGCAAATACGTCAAGCTGGCTGAACAGACGTTGCGGCAGGGCCGCCATGAAGTTTGCCTGGTCGCCCAGAATGAAAGTCAAGATGGAAGCGGCACCGATGACATACGCAATCGCCGCGCCAGATAAAAGCCCCGCTCCGATCAGGATAAACAGAAATACCGCCTGCATCCTAATTCCCCTGTGTGTTTTTTATTATCAGCAAGAGTGAGCCGATTGCACAGGCAGGGAAATAGAAAACTTTTATTTCATCCATAGTAATATGCTATGGATGAAAGGAAGACATAATAGCGGTGAGGGGCTTCATGCGTGGAATAACGCTTCAGCGATTGCAGGTGTTTTGCGAGGTTTACGAGCGGAATTCGATTAGTGCCGCAGCCCGTGCGCTTGGCCTATCCCAGCCAACGGTCAGCAAGCATTTGCGCGACTTTGAAGCCGCATCCGGCCTGACATTATTTGTCCTTGAACGGGGCCGTATCCTGCAAACAGCAGATGCCGATGCGATTTATAGCGAAAGCCGGTTTCTGCAGGATGGTATCGGCCAGCTTGAAGGGCGGATTGACGCCCTTAAAAAAGGTGTGGGTGGCAAGCTATCGGTCATGTCGATTGGCCTGTTGATGAACCATTTTGTGCCGCAGGCCTGTGCCAGCCTGATGCAGAAAATGCCGCAACTGCGTCTGATCGTGGATATCAGCAAGTCAGCCCATCAGTTGGAATTGCTTCATGCAGGGTTGATTGATCTGGGGATTATGGCGGGTCGTGTCCCTGTTCGGGACGAGGAATTTACGCTGCTGGGGCGTGGAAAATTAATGGCGGTGGTGCCGCGTGATAACCCGCTTGCGCAAAAGCGGCAGGTGACGCTTGAACAGGTTTTTGTTTATCCAATGGTCGATACCACGGCACGCGGTCCGATTGGCAACGTGCTGGAAGAAGCCCTTCGCCTGCGGGGGCTTAGCATGGCAGGGGCGGTAACCTGCAATTCGCTGGAGGCTGTGCCCCCCATGGCACAGACCTTGAAACGTTGTGCCATTGTTGATGAATTTACCGCCCGGTCCCTACAGCAAACCGGCATTGTTTGCATCGACCTTGCTGCTGATATCCGGTTTGATATCTGGGCGGTAAGTTTGCCATCAACGGGGAACCGCAATGCCATTCGCCTGTTTTCCGATGCATTGCGCAAGTTGCTGGCAGAAAGATAAAACATCTATCAAACATAAACCCCTGCCGGGTCATCCAGCAGGGGTTTGGTATTGAGGGCAGAAACAATCTGATGATCAGAATGCCAGCCTTGGTAAAAACAGGACAAGATCCGGCAGCATCAGCAGGGCAAAGACAAGGGCGAGGATGGCTGCAAGGAAAGGCAGGCTTTCCTTGACGTAATGTTCGACCCGCACATTCATGATGGCGCAAACCGTATACATGGCAACGCCAACAGGCGGGGTCATGGAACCCAGGGTGACAAGGGTCATCATCAGGATACCGAAATGGACCGGGTCAACACCAAGCTGTTTGATAATGGGCACGAAAATCGGGGTTAGCAGCAAAACCAGCACCGTGCTTTCCACAAACAGGCCAGCCACAAACAGAATAACCAGAATGGTGGCAACAATTGCTGTCGGGTTGCTAAGCCCGGCCAGAAGCGCACCCGAAACCGATTGCGGAATTTGCAGGAAGGTAATGGCAAAGCCCACCATGCCCGACATCAGAATGATCAGCATGATCATGCCAAGATCGGAAATGGCATCGGCCAATGCACGTTTGATATCGGCAAAATCCAGTTCGCGGTGGCTGAACATCCCGACCAGAACCGCATAAACGACGGCGAAGGAGCCTACCTCGGACGGGGTGAAAAGGCCCCCGCGGATGGTGATGATCAGCAGAACCGGAAACAGCAGCGCCCATTTTGCATCCCAGAAGGCAACGGCAAGTTCGCGAAAGGTAGGTTTGCGGGCATCCTTGGCAACGTAATTGCGTTTTTTGGCAATGATATAGGCCGTGACCATCAGCACGATCATCATCAAGACGCCGGGAATAATACCCGCCAGAAACAGCCGCCCGATCGACACATTGCCAACATAGCCATACAGGATCAGCCCGATTGAGGGCGGGATGGTCGCCGTGATCAGCGAGCTAAGCGCGATGACGGCTGCCGAGAACCCCTTGGAATAGCCATTTTCGATCATTTTCGGGCCGATAACGCGGGCTTCCATCGCTGCATCGGCAACGGCAGAGCCGGAAATGCCACCCATCAGGGTTGAAAGAATGATCGAAACCTGTGCAAGGCCCCCCGCCATCCAGGATACGGCAATGTTGGAAAAGCGAAACAGCCGGTCGGTAATGCCGCTTTCATTCATTAAATGCCCGGCCAGTACAAAAAACGGCACGGCGAGCAGCGGAAAGCTTTGCGAAACCGCAGCAATTTT
Source organism: Thalassospira marina (assembly GCF_002844375.1). NCBI lineage: Bacteria > Pseudomonadati > Pseudomonadota > Alphaproteobacteria > Rhodospirillales > Thalassospiraceae > Thalassospira > Thalassospira marina. The sequence goes on from NZ_CP024200.1 coordinate 370,403, forward strand.
TTGCACGCCAATCGACAGCGGCATGATGTCGGATGTGGCGAAAAATGCAAAACCTGACAGGCCAATGGCAAAGGCCACCGGGGCACCAATGATCAGGAAAAACAGAAAGATGGAACCGATCAGAAGCATGGTCAGATTTCCTGGGTCGTCGTTGGGGGAGTATTGACAGGCGGGATGGCATCAACGCCTTCTTCGGGCAGGGAATAGACCAGCACCTGTTCGGCCCGTCTGTTGCGCCAGGCTTCGATGATATTGGAAAGAATGGTGCCACCCAAAATGACCGACCCAACCGGCACGGCAATGGTGACAAAGGCATAGGAAATGCCGGAATCCCCAAACTGGCGCTGCTTGTTTAGGATCGTCAGGTCATATCCCTCGACCGCCAGAACAGCGAGCATGGCGACAAAAACCAGGCTGACCCCCGTTTCAATCACCAGCCGGTAGCGGTGTGGTGCCAGGCGCACAAACAGGTCAACACCAAGATGGCCGCGCTGGCGCATGGCACGAATGGCCCCGAAAAAGCACAGCCAGATAAACAGCAACTGCGCCATATCGACCGACCACATCAGCGGATGGCCAAAAGTACGCAGGATGGAGGCGACAAAAACCAGCAGGACGATGGCGATGAAGATTGCGGAAACCAGCGCAAACTCGGCCTGGGCCAGACGTTTTTTCATGCCCGGTTTTCCTCCCTTTGTTGGGGCGCTTTGCGGCGCCGGGTCACGGTAACGGGTGATGGTGATGGGAAACTGGAAAATATTATCTCTGTTCATCAGGCGGGCATATGCGCCCGGTTGCGAACCAAAATGACATAACAGGATGGGGCAGTTTGGCAGGCTTGTGAAAGGGTGCCAATGGCACGATCAATGGGGCCGCCTGACGGGTCGTGTTTTTGTTATGGGGCAGGGGTTCTAACCTGCCGGGATATATAAGCCGGAACAGATAGGTGAAACGGACGAAGAACCGGTCGTCTGGTTCCTCGTCCGCCACGGGATAACGGGCTTATTTGTTCAGAAGTTCGTCAACCTGCTTGTGCAGGTCGCCATAACCCAGCTTGTCATAAACAACCTTGGTGGCTTCCTTGAACGGGGTGGTGTCGATATCGGTTACTTCAACGCCACCGTCTTTCAGTTTCTGTTCAATCGATGCGAGGGCATCGCGGGTGCCATAGGATGCAATGTCACCTGCTTTAAGCGATTCTTCGCGCAGGATTTTCTGCAAATCTTCCGGCAGGCTGTCAAACCAGGCGGCACTGGTGACCAGGCCGGTAATCAGGTTGATATGGCCGGTTTTGGTGATGTGGGTGATGACTTCCTGAAGGTTCGCACCAACAACGGCGGGAAGCTGTGCCTCGGTGCCATCAATGGTGCCAAGCTGCAGGGCGCTGTAAACATCGGAAAACGGCATCGGGGTTGGCGTGCCGCCCATGGCCTTGACGGTTTCGGTCCAGACAGGTGCTCCCGGGGTCCGCAGGACCAGACCATTGAGGTCAGCCGGTTTCGTGATCGGTTTTTTCGTCAGAAGGTGACGTTCACCCTGCCACCAGTTAAACGACAGAACCTGATGGCCAGATGCCTTGCGCAGTTTTTGAACCCAGGTTTCAAACAGGTCGGATGTCACGACCTTGCGAATGCCATCATAACCCTGTGCCAGATACGGGGCGCCAAGAATGCCGAATTCTTTTTCAAAAACGGCAAGGCGACCGCCATCAACGATGACTGCAACCGGTGCGCCAGCGCGCGCCTGTTCCAGAACATCTTCATCCGGGCCAAGCTGGGAATTGGGAAACAGGGTAACCTTGATTTGCCCTTTGGTGCGTTCATCAACGTTTTTAACAAAGGCTTCGAGGCCCTTGTAAAGCGGGTCGCTGGTGGCAAGGGCAGTATTGACGCTAAGGGTGTAGTCAGCGGCATGGGCCGCAAAAGCCATGGTCATGCCTGCAACGCCAGATGCGACGATGGTGGCCAAACGTGAAATCTTCATTCTTTCCTCCCTGAAGATGCTGGCTATGGTCGCCAGCCTTATTTTGGTGAAATAGCATACTAATATATTAGTGTCAATTCGCAGCAATGGAAAACCGGATTTGGCGATGTGCAATCCTATTGCTGCGGGCGGGGTGATGTTGGTGGGGGTGTTTTTCGGCGTCGTTTATTGTGGCCGGTTAGCAATGTGTGACGGTCGCCTGGTGGGCGGAATTATGACGTTGTGCGCGGCTGCGGTGGCAGAATCGCGATACCTGCCATCAGCGTTCGGCAGGCAGATGTGCATCATTTTGCTGATTAAATTTGGTGCCCAGAACGGCTGACACTGGAAAGTTTTTGCTGACGAATGGTGTTTGCGTTGGTGCCGGTGCCAAGCGCTATTCTTGGGCCGGTTGCGGGGCGCGTGAGTCTATTGCCAATCCTGGGGCCTTAAACCGGCTGAAGTGGGGGCGGTTTGGTGTGGCTTTGCTTAGGCGCCAAACATCTCCCGATTGTTCTGGATGATGGTATCAAGTTCCATCAGCGAACCGGAAAGATGGTCGCGGACGTGGGATTCGGCGGTTTGCAGGTCCGATGCACGAATGGCATCGAGGATTTTTCCGTGCTGGAAAATGACCCGCTCAATCTTGCCCGGTGTGGGCAATTGCAGGCAGCGCACCCGGTCAAGATGGCCGCTATGTTCGCGCACGACTTCCCATAAATCCTCGTATCCCGCCGCAATAAACAGCGATCGGTGAAAGGCACTGTCGAGCTTGGAAAAGGCACCCGGTTCCATGCTGCTATGGCGTTGCTCTGCCAGCATTTTTTCAGCCGGGGCGATTTTGGATTTATCGAGCGATAATGCCAGATTATGGGCGACTTCCAGCTCCAGCGATGTGCGCAGGAAATGGGTGGATTTCACCTTGTGAATGCTGATTGGCGCAATCAGGGTCTTGGATTGCGGGAAAACTTCGACCAGGCCATCCTGTTCCAGTTTCAAAAAGGCTTCGCGAACGGGTGTCTGACTGACGCCGTAGAAATCGGCCAGAACAGCACGCGACAGGCTGTAACCCGGCCGAAGGTCAAGCGAGACGATCCTGTCGCGCAGGTCTTCATAAACCTGCAACGCGACCGGGCGGTTCCGGCTGATTTGAAATGGTGTTGCTGCAAGGCTCCCTTCCGGGATGCCGCCGGTAATCTTTTGTCTCATCGTGATCTTTCCTATGCCACTTCGCCTTATCCTACAATATGCCTTGCACGCGCAATACTAATATTTTAGTATCCGCATCAAAGCAAAACAATTTCAGGGCGAGGCGTCTTTTTACGCATATATTTATCGGGTTTGGCGGGTGTAATGGCCTGCTGGGTTATCAGTTGGGGTGACCCTGATGGTTCCCGATAAAAGTGCGCTCTGCCTTTCCGGAAAAAGAATATCGACCACCGTTCCGAGGATTTCATGACACATAAAAAAACGATCAAGGCCGAAGACCTGCGCAGTGCACGGTGGTTCGCTCCCGATGATTTGCGGTCTTTTGGCCATCGTTCCCGCGCCATGCAGATGGGGTTGGGGCCGGAAGACTGGGAAGGCAAACCGCAAATCGCCATTATCAATACCTGGTCGGATGCCAATCCGTGCCACGCGCATTTCAAGTTCCGGGTCGATGATATTCGCCGTGGCATTACCGAAGCAGGCGGTTTCCCGATGGAACTTCCAGCACTGTCGCTTTCGGAAAGTTACGTGAAACCCACGACGATGCTTTATCGCAACATGCTGGCGATGGAGACGGAGGAGCTTTTGCGCTCTCACCCGGTTGATGGCGTTGTTTTGATGGGGGGGTGCGATAAAACCACGCCGGGCCTGGTAATGGGCGCGGTCAGCATGGGCCTGCCAATGATTTATGTGCCTGCTGGCCCCATGTTGCGCGGCAACTGGCATGGCAATGTGCTGGGCAGCGGGTCCGATGCCTGGAAATATTGGGATGAACGCCGGGCAGGCAATATTTCCGATGCCGAATGGCAGGGGATCGAAGGGGGTATTGCGCGTTCCTACGGCCATTGCATGACAATGGGCACAGCCAGCACCATGACGGCGATTGCCGAGGCAATGGGTTTGACCCTGCCCGGTGCAACCTCGATCCCGGCGGCGGATTCAAACCATATTCGCATGTGCACCGCATCAGGCCGGCGCATTGTCGATATGGTCTGGGAAGATTTGCGCCCGGATCAGATTATCACGGCGCAATCTGTTGAAAATGCCGTGACGGTCGCAATGGCAACGGGCTGTTCAACCAATGCGGTGATCCATCTTATTGCCATGGCGCGCCGTGCCGGGGTGAACCTTGATCTAACCGATTTTGATCGTCTAAGCCGTACGACCCCTGTGATCGCCAATATCCGCCCGACAGGGGATAAATACCTGATGGAGGATTTCTATTACGCCGGTGGTTTGCGCGCCCTGATGAGCCAGCTTGCCGAGAAGCTTGATCTTGGCTGCAAGACGGTAACGGGCTTTAGCCTGGGAGAAACGCTGGAAGGGGCGAAGGTTCATAGTGAAGATGTCATCCGCCCGCTGTCAAACCCGGTATACAAGGAAGGCTCACTGGCGGTTTTGCGCGGTAATCTTGCGCCGGATGGCTGTGTGATCAAACCGTCGGCCTGTGATCCGAAATATTATGAACATGTTGGTCCGGCCCTGGTGTTTGACAGCTACCCGGAAATGAAAGCTGCCGTTGATGATGAAAACCTCGATGTGACGGCGGACCATATTATGGTGTTGCGCAATGTCGGGCCGCTGGGCGGGCCGGGGATGCCGGAATGGGGTATGCTGCCGATCCCGACCAAGCTGGTGAAACAGGGGGTGCGCGATATGCTGCGTCTTTCCGACGCCCGCATGAGTGGTACTTCGTACGGTGCCTGTATGCTGCATTGCGCGCCCGAGGCCGCGATTGGCGGGCCGTTATCACTGGTTAAAACCGGTGATATGATCCGGGTAAGCATCCCGGACCGCACCATTGAAATGCTGGTTTCCGACGAGGAACTGGCGAAACGTCGGGCCGAATGGAAAAAGCCCGAACCCGCCTTTGCCCGTGGTTATGGCTGGATGTTTGGACGCCATGTCAAGCAAGCCAATGACGGTTGCGATTTTGACTTCCTTGAAACCGGTTTCGGCCCGACGGCCGGCGAACCCGACATTTATTAAGCAGGCGGAGAGCAAAAATATGACATTCAAACTAAGTGCCGAAACCCGCGCCAAATATATGCAGGTCAGCACTGCTACTCTGTGCACCGCCCTGTTTAAACGTGGCCTTCGCAACCAGTTCATTCAGGATGTGCGCCCGCTTAAGGCCGATGGTCCCAATATGGTGGGCGAGGCCTATACCCTGCGTTATATTCCCGCGCGCGAAGATTTGAACCCGATCACGGTTTTTCAGAACCCGGAACACCCGCAGCGCGTGGCAGTCGAACAATGCCCCGAAGGTGCGGTAATGGTGATTGACAGCCGCAAGGATGCCCGCGCGGCATCGGCTGGTTCCATTCTGGTGTCGCGCCTGATGGTGCGTGGTGTTGCGGGCATTGTTACCGATGGCGGCTTTCGCGATTCACCCGAAATCGCCCAACTGGCCATTCCGGCCTATCACAACCGCCCGTCTGCCCCCACCAATCTGACCCTGCATCAGGCCCTTGATATCAATGTGCCAATTGGGTGCGGTGATGTTGCTGTATTCCCCGGTGACGTCGTTGTGGGGGACCGTGAAGGCGTGATTATTGTGCCCGCCGAAATTGCCGTTGAAATTGCCGACGAAGCCGTTGAAATGACTGCCTTTGAAGATTTCGTCACCGAACAGGTGCTGGGCGGTAAAACCATTGTCGGCTTGTACCCGGCCACCAACCCGCAAACGCTGGAAGATTTCAAAGCCTGGCGCACAAAAGCCGGTCGGTAAGATCATTTGCTTTTCCTGGCGAAACAGCCCGTGGCAGGAGTGCGGCGGGCTGTTTTTCGCTAGGCTTGTTGCGTGATATTGACGGGCTATTCATAGGGTGAGATCAGCTTAATTGTGCCTCGATCGCGACTTTGTCGAGGACTGAAAGGACATTGATGATCTTGCCGTCGCGATATTCATAAAAGACGTTTTCGGCAAATTTGATTTTGCGGCCATTGATGGGCAGGCCTAGAAATTCGCCCTTTGGCGTGCAGTCAAACATCAGGCGGCTGGCGACCATGGGGGCTTCGCAGGTCAGGGTGTCGATGTTAAAGCGCAAATCGGGGATTTGGGCGTAATCGTTTTCAAGCATGGCGCGATAGCCGGCAACGCCCAGCGGGCGGCCATTATGGGCGGCATCTTCATGCACGAAATTTCCCAGATTGTCCCAGTCCTGGCTGTTCAGGCAATCAATATACTGGCGATAGAGGCTGGCAAGTTCGGCCGGGGTCATGGCATATCCTTTTGATTGAAATTCATTTCGCAAGGCGGGCCACCTTTGGCAAGGGTGCTGGGATAACCCCGCAGAAATGAATGATTTTTCATCGGTGCAATGCAACTGAACCTGTTTTACGCTAGGATGGATCAAGATACAAATTCGTGGCGGAGGCAGGCTTATGAAAATCGGTATTGTTGGGGCGGGCATGGTGGGCAGTTCGGCCGGATATGCCATTGCCCTGATGGGAATTGCCAGTTCGGTGATTTTTGTGGATCGCAATGCCGATCTTGCACGTGCCCAGGCCGAAGACATTTCGCATGCTGTGCCGTTCATGTCCTCCTGCGTTGTGCAGGCGGGCGATTATGCCGACCTGAAAGGCGCATCGGTGGTTATTCTGGCCGCTGGTGTCAGCCAGAAACCGGGTGAAACCCGCCTTGAGCTTTTGGGTCGTAACGCCGCGGTTTTTCGCGAAGTCGTTGGCGAAGTTTTGCGCGTTGCCCCCGATGCCATTTTGCTGATTGCATCGAACCCTGTTGATATCATGACCCAGATTACCGCCCGCCTGTCGGGCCTGCCCGCGGAACGGGTGATTGGGTCGGGCACGATCCTTGATACCGCGCGGTTTCGCAGCCTTCTTGGCCGCCATTTGCAAATTTCGCCGCAATCGGTGCATGCCTATGTGCTGGGGGAACATGGGGATAGCGAAGTTCTGGCGTGGTCGAATGCCAGGGCAGGGTCGGAACCGTTATTATCCTTTGCAACGCAGCTTGGCGCGCCCTTGACCGGGGCGATAAAGGCCGAAATTGATGATGGCGTGCGCAATGCGGCCTATAAAATCATTAATGGCAAAGGTGCGACCTATTATGGGATTGGTGCCGGCCTGGCGCGAATTGTGAAATCCATCGCCCAGGACCAGCAGGATGTTTTGTCGGTATCGATTGTCACACGCCATGTCGCCGGGATCGAGGATGTCGCCCTTTCAATCCCGCGTGTTGTGGGTGCGGCTGGCATATGTGCTGATATGATGCCGACCCTGGATGACGGCGAAAACGAAGCCCTGCATCGCAGTGCCAGTATGCTGAAAACAACCATCGAGGCGGTTGAACTGTGAGTGACGGCGCAACAGCCTGCAGGTGACGGTGACGTCATTATTGGAAATTAGATTTTACATATAGAAATATCGCTCATTTCTGGGTGGTGGCGAAGAGAATGCGCGAAAAACGCCTGGCGTTGTCGGTGTCCAAAAGTTAGCCCGGCGGATGCGGATGCGGATGCGGATGCGGATGCGGATGTTGCTGTTGGCGACGATAATGGGGCCGACATTTGGATTGCTGGTAAGGTTACCGGGAATGGGCCAGGCGCGGCCAAGTTTGAAAATGAAGGTGCGGTGAAGATGGGGCAGCAAGAACAGGCGGGGGTGCCGGAAGTGCAGGATGAATCGGGGCAGCCAGCGCCACCAATGCCAACGGATGAAGGTATTCTTGCCTTTCAAAAGCAGGCGGACGGGTTTTATCCACCGGATGCGGTGAATGCCAGCATTGCGCAGCAACGTGAATGGTATGACGCCTTTTGCGCCAGTTTTAATCCGCCAGACCCGGCTGGTTTAACCTATGAAGATGGAGAGATTGCCGGGGTGAAGGTACGGTATTTTCACCCGTCCGCGCAAAAAACCGCCAATTGCCTGCTTTATTTTCATGGGGGCGGGTTTGTTGTGGGGTCGTGCGACAGCCACCATGCCATTTGCGCCGAAATTGCCGAATTTTGCGGGGCAGAGCTGATATCCGTGGATTACCGTTTGGCACCCGAACATGTGTGGCCTGCGGCATCGGATGATGGTTATGCCGTTTTGCGCCACCTGCTGGCGCGTGGGCACTGCATTGTGGTGATTGGCGATAGCGCCGGGGCCAATATTGCCGCAGGCCTGATGGTGCGGGTGATGCAGGAAGGTGGTGGTGATGGTGAGAAAGGCAGTATCGCCGGGCAGGTGCTGGTTTATCCGGCTCTGGGTGGGGATATGACGGCAGGTTCCTATGTGGAAATGGCCGAGGCACCGGGGCTGAGCACGCAGGATGTGCAATATTACCGTGATATTTTACAGGCACCCGACGATGAGGCCGTGGCCTATCCGTTAAAGGCCGGTGACGTTGGAAAGCTGCCACCCGCCTATATTTCATCGGCATTTTTTGATCCGCTGCGTGATGACGGGCGGGATTATGCCGCCAGACTGGCGCGTGCCGGGGTGAATGTGACCTATCGTGAAGAACCGCAAATGGTGCATGGATGGTTGCGCGCCCGAAATATGAGCGTTGGCGCGCGCACAGGATTTGACCATTTATGCAGGGCGATTGCCGGGTTTTGTGACTGAGATTTGCAAAAATAACCCGACCAGAAACAGAAAACGGCCCGTCGTGATCACGGGCCGTTTGCGTGTTTGGTTTCTTTGGTTGTTGCCGCCCGGATTTACATGAAATCGCGGGGAATGGTGCGGTTCCAGGTTTTTTCATAAACCTCGTGGTCACCTTCAACCGCGATGACGCTGGCTTCGATGCGCCAGTCGGTTTGGGTGCAGGTAAGTGTGGCGCGGCAAACAGTGCGGGTAAACCAGCCTTCGCGTTCCATATCGCAGGTCCAAAGGGCATGACCGCGCAGTGATGTTGGATCATCAGGCGAGATCGCCCAGGTTTCATCGCGGATTTGCCGGGTGGACAGGCCAGTATCAGGATGTTCGAACGAACCGGTATCTTCCAGGATGCAATATTCGGTTTTATTGGCGCTGAGGTTATGGCGAACTTCGCGCCGCGTCGTTGCAGGTTGATGTTCGATATAGGTTGGCAGCGGATCGGGGTTTTCCGGTTCCGGCATTTCGATAACCTCGTGATCGCCCAGAAGGGGCAGGGCAAGGTCGATGGATGCGGTATCGATGGTAACACCGGCGTTAAACGGATCGGGCAGGATCAGCGGCCAATAGGATGTTGAAATGGCAATCCGAAGTTTGTGCCCCTTGCGAATGCGATATCCGCAGGCATCAAGAACCACTTTGATGGCAGCTTTTTCGCCCGAAGGCATGGGTTGCGGGTCGTTGTAATTGGCATCAAGGTTGCGATGGGCAAGGTTTAAAACACCAAAGGCAATACGGGCAGCAGTACCATCCGGGTGGATATCGACCAGCCGGACACACAGATTGGCCCAGTCCGCCGCACAGCCGACATCAAGCGTTATTTCGGCACGCCCCAAAAGGTCGAGGTCGTTTTCAAGAATGTTTGTGTCAAAACACAGCGACCCGGCATCATCGCGGGCCTGGTCTATTGCCATTTCGGCATCGGGTTTCAGGGTGAAATATTCACCCGCTGCCGTGCCGGTATCGAGCGGCGATTTTACAAAAACATCGTGCTGGCCATCGGTCGAATGCACCACGGCTTCGGCGTCTTTGGCACCAACAAGGCGGTCATCACGGACATGGAAATGCAGCATTTCCGGTGCCTGCCAGCTTTGTTTGGCGATCCAGAAGCCATTATCATGGTCGCGGCGTGGGGCAGGTTTTACAGCATCAAGGATATAGGCGCGCATTTGCGCAAGGTCTTCGGCACCGTTTTTATCGTCGCGCAGCCAGCGGTTCCACCAGCGGATGGCTTCGCCATGGAAATCGGCGCGCGGTTTGGGCCAGGCAAAATGCGGATATTTATGCACCCAGGGGCCAATCAGGGCCTTGGCGCGGTCCGGCATGCCCTCAATCGCGCGGATGGGGGTATTGCGATAGCCATCGGCCCAGCCCGCCATGACCATCGAGGGGATTTTGACGGCATCAAAATCCTCGCCGATTGAGGCATGTTTCCAGAAATCATCGCGTTTCTGGTGTTCAAGCCATTCTTCAAGGAAGAAAGGTTCGTTTTCCAGGCGTTCCATCCACATATCGCGCCAGCGATCACCGACCAGTTCCGGGTCGGGCGAGCGGGATTGATAGGCCAGCATGGTGGATGCCCAGGAAAGCTGGGCGGCAAGATGACAGCCATTTTTATAATGGATATCGTCATTATAGCGATCCACCGTTGAGGCAATGGAAATGGCCGCCTTTAGGGCAGGGGGCTGTAGTGCTGCGACCTGAAGGCAGTTAAAGCCGCCCCATGAAATGCCCATCATGCCGACAGAACAATTCGACCATGCCTGTTCGGCGATCCAGGCGATGATTTCGCAGGCATTTTCAAGTTCAAGCTGGGTATATTCGCCGTCAATGACCCCGTCAGATTCCCCTGATCCGCGAATATCGACCCGTATCCCGGCAATGCCGGCAGCGGCAAAAACAGGATAGGTGGATTCATCACGCGGGCTGGTGCCATCGCGTTTGCGATAGGGCAGAAATTCCAGCACGGCGGGGACGGGGGTAATATCGGCACTGTTGGGCATCCAGATCCGCGCGGCAAGGCGGGTGCCATCCTTTAAGGTGATCCACTTGTTTTCTATGACGGAATAGGTGCTATTGGGCATTCTTCATACAATCCTTGTGGGCGGGGATGGCAAACGGATCAAAGCCTGAAACCAGTTTGCGGCAGTATTAGGGTAACGTGTTGGGAATAAATAAAACACCGCCCGAACATGGTCCGGGCGGTGTGGGCAGGCGCGTAAAATCAGTTACCGGCGCTTTCCATACGGCGGGTGGCCAGAACTTTTTCCAGCCAGCCCAGTTCCATTTCCGGCACCGATTTAAGCAACAGATCGGTGTAATCGTCGAACGGTGGCGACAGCACGCTGGAACGCGGGCCGAAATCCACCAGTTTACCCTGCAGCATCACGGCTACTGAATCGGCAATTGCGCGCACAATTGCGATATCGTGGGTGATGAACAGATAGGAAACCTGGGTTTCCTTTTGCAGGCGCATCAGCAGATCAAGGATGCCTTCGGCCACCAGCGGGTCCAGTGCGGATGTTGGTTCATCGCACAGGATCAGTTCCGGTTCGGCGGCAAGGGCGCGGGCAATGGCGACACGCTGTTTTTGCCCGCCGGAAAGTTCGGCGGGGTAACGGTCGTAAAAGCCTGAACCCATTTCGATTTCATCAAGTAGTTCCTGCACCCGTTCCTTTTTCTTGCGGCCGCGCAGGCCGAAATAAAAGGTGAGCGGCCGGCCAATGATTTGCCCCACCGTCTGGCGCGGGTTCATCGCGGTATCGGCCATTTGATAGATCAGCTGGATACGGCGCAACTGGTCGCGGCTGCGCTGTTTGTGCTGCGGGGGAAGGTCGGTATCGGCAAAGGTGATGGACCCTTCGCTGGGAGGCAAAAGGCCGGTAATTACACGGGCGAGGGTGGATTTTCCCGAGCCGGATTCACCCACCACGGCCAGGGTTTGACCGCGCGGCACATGCAGCGATACATCGTGCAGCACCTTGAAGCCATTGCCATAGGATGCCGAAACATTATTGACCGATAGCAGCGCCTTGGACTGGTCCTTGGCTTCGCGCTGTTTGGTCTGGCGAACAGATATCAGGGCCTGGGTGTATTCTTCCTGGGGGGCCTCGATAATCTGCTGGACGGTACCATATTCCACGGTGTTGCCGTGGCGCAGCACCATGATGTCATCGGAAATCTGGGCGACAACGGCCAGATCGTGGGTGATGTAAAGGGCCGCAGTGCCGGTTTCCTCGATGGCGTTTTTGATGGCGGCCAGAACATCGATCTGGGTGGTAACATCCAGCGCGGTTGTGGGTTCGTCAAAAACGATCAGTTCGGGGTTGGAGCACAGCGCCATTGCCGTCATGGCACGTTGCAACTGCCCGCCTGAAACCTGGTGGGGGTAACGGTCGCCAAAGTTTTCCGGGTCGGGCAGGCCTAAAATCTGGAACAGATAAAGCGCGCGGGCGCGGGCTTCATCACGGGTCATCAGGCCATGTTCAAGGGTTGCCTCGATAACCTGATCGCCCAGCTTGTGTGCCGGGTTAAAGGCGGCTGCTGCCGATTGGGCAACATAACAGACACGCGCCCCGCGAATTTTGCGAATGCCTTTTTTATCGGCCTTGAGGATATCTTCGCCGTCCAGCAGGACTTCGCCGCCGGTAATGCGCACCCCACCCCGGCCATAGGCCAGTGCTGAAAGGCCGATGGTGGATTTGCCTGCACCGGATTCCCCGATCAGGCCAAGGACCTTGCCCCGTTCAAGATCGAAGGAAACGCCATGGACGATTTCGATATCCTTGGGGTCTTCGCCCGGGGGGTAAACCGTGGCACCGATGCGCAGATTGCGTACAGATAACATATTAGCCATCACCACGGCCCCCCTTCAGGCTGGAAGTTCGTTTCAGAAGCCAGTCCACAACCATATTCACGCAAATTGCCAGGGCGGCAATTGCGCCACCGGGAATAAGGGCCGCGGAAATGCCAAAGATGATGCCATCCTTGTTATCCTTGACCATGCCGCCCCAGTCGGCCGCAGGCGGTTGAATGCCCAGCCCCAGAAAGGACAGGGTGGAGAGGAACAGGATGGAAAAGGCAAAGCGCAAACCAAATTCGGCCAGAAGCGGGCTTAGGGTATTGGGCAGGATTTCGCGGAAAATGATCCACATTTTGCCTTCACCGCGCAGTTTGGCGGCTTCGACAAATTCCATGACCGCCACATCAAGGGCAACGGCACGGCCCAGCCGGTAAACGCGCGTGGAATCCAGAACCGCCATCACGGCAATCAGGATCCAGAGGCTTTGCGGGAGAACCGCCAGCACCACCAAAGCAAAGATCAGGGTTGGGATCGACATCATCAGGTCGTTAAAGCGCGAGAGGCCCTGATCAATGATGCCGCGCGAAACGGCAGCAGTGAAGCTGAGGAAAATGCCGATCGAAAAGGAAAGGATCGACGCGGCAAGGGCGACAAACAGGGTGGTGCGGGCGCCAAAGATAAGGCGCGAAAGCAGGTCACGGCCCAGATTGTCGGTGCCAAGAAGATGCTGGGCATCGGCGGCAAGCCAGATATCGCCAACAATTTCACGTTCGCCATAAGGAGCCAGCAGGGGCGCAAAAATGGCGCAGCCAAATGCCAGGAAAATGCCAATCAGGCCGATCCAGGCAGTGATGGGAATTTCACGTAATCTCATCGCGGGTGCCTCAGTTTCGGGTTGGCAACAATGGCGATCAGATCGGCAACCATGTTCAGCAGGATGTAAACGGCCGCAAAAATAAGGCCACAGGCCTGTACAACGGGCATGTCGCGCACGGTAACGGCATCGACCATATACTGGCCCATGCCGGGATAGACAAAAACCACCTCGACGACGACTACACCCACCACCAGATAGGCAAGGTTCAGGGCCACGACATTGACAATTGGCGCAATGGCGTTGGGGGCCGCGTGTTTGATGATGGTTTTAAAGGCACCAAGGCCCTTAAGTTCTGCGGTTTCCATATAGGCCGATGACATGACGCTGATAATGGCGGCGCGTGTCATGCGCATCATATGGGCCAGAACCACAAAAACCAGCGTTGCGGTTGGCAGGGCAATGGCAGAAAGGCGGTCGGCAAAGGACATACCGTCATAGACCGTGGCCGGGAAACTGGCGACGCCGAACTTGACGGCGAAAAACAGGATCAGCAGATAGCCAATAAAAAATTCGGGCAGGGAAATGGCTGCCAGCGAAATGATGTTGATGATGCGGTCAGGCACCCGGTTGCGAAAATGAACGGCCAGCATGCCAAGGCCCACAGCCAGTGGCACGGATATGATGGCCGCACAGAATGCAAGAAACAGCGAATTCCCCAGACGTTTGCCGATTTGCTCGGAAACCGAATTTCCGCTGGCCCAGCTTTTGCCGAAATCACCCTGCACGGCATTGCCCAGCCATTCAAAATAGCGGGTCGTTACAGGGCGTTCGAGGCCAAGCTGCGAACGGATATTGGCAATGGCCTGTGGGGTTGCGGACTGCCCGAGATAGGTTTGGGCAAAATCACCCGGCAAGGCTTCCACACCACCAAATATCAGGATCGAGACAGCCAGCAATAAACCGGCACTAAGCCCCAGCCTTTGCAGGATCAGGACTGTCAGCGGGTAACGCTGTTTCAAACGGCGACGGCGCGGTTGGCCGTCTTCCATGGCAGTATCCATGGGGCGATTTCTCCTTGATGAATGCCTGAACCGGAAACGGGGCTGCATGCACCTTTGGTTTGGCTGGCCGGTTGTGGGCCCGGCTGCATACGGGTGTGGCGCGTAACGTTCTGGCACATGATGCAGGCCCGCCTGCCAGCCGCGCTGGCGGGCAAGGGGGCTGCATATTTCCGATCAGGCGAAATCAGTTTGGGGGAACTGCCAGTATGGGCTGGCAGTTCCGGGCATGTGGGCGGGGCTGACGGGATGGCCCCACAAGGTGTTACCCTTCAAGCCAGACGCGGGTGGCGACATAGCCATTCGACATGTCGTTACCGATATCGTGAACATAGCCTTTGAGCTTTTTGTTCGAGGCATTCACGAAATCGTTGAACATCGGCAGGATCAGGCCGCCTTCATCGCGGACCATCATTGCCATGTCGCGATACATTTCCTTGCGCTTTGCCTGGTCAAGTTCGGCACGCGCGCTCAGCAGAAGTTTGTCGAAATCTTCGCGCTTGAAGCGGGTGTCGTTCCAGTCTGCGGTGGAAAGATAGGCGGTGGAATACATCTGGTCCTGGGTCGGGCGACCGCCCCAATAGGAGGTCGAGAACGGCTGAACGTTCCAGACATTGGACCAGTAGCCATCACCCGGTTCACGTTTTACTTCGATATTGATACCGGCCTTTTTCGCGCTTTCCTGATAAAGCACGGCGGCGTCAACGGCACCCGGGAAGGCAACATCGGATGTGCGCAGCAGAACAGACCCGTCATGGCCGGACTTTTTATAGTGGAATTTGGCCTTGTCGGGGTCATAGGTGCGCTGTTCGATGCCTTCGGGGAACAGGGCATAGGTTTCGTTGATCGGGAAATCGTTACCGACTTTGCCGTAACCACCCAGAATTTTCTGAACCATGGTTTCACGGTCCATGGCGTATTTCAGGGCAAGGCGCAGGTCGTTATTGTCAAACGGGGCGGTGTCACAATGCATAATGAAAACATAGTGACCACGACCGGATGTTTGCAGGATATCAACGGTCGGGGCGCGTTTGAGCAGGCTGACGGTTTTGGGATCAACGCGGTTGATGTAATGAACCTGGCCCGATGACAGGGCGGCAACGCGGGCGGTTGCGTCGTTCATCACGATCATTTCGATGCTATCGACATAACCGCGGTCCGAACGCCAGTCATTTTCGTTTTTCTCGAATGTGGCGCGCACACCGGCATCATAGGTTTTCAGCTTGTAAGGGCCGGTGCCGATGGCCGAATTCGGCTCGTCCACACCACCACTCGGCTGAATGACAAGGTGATAGTCGGTCAAAAGCAGCGGCAGGTCGGCATTGCCTTCGGTCAGTGACACGACAAGCTTGTCGCCATCAGCCTTGATTTCGGTGATGGATTTCAAAATACCCAGCGCGCCGGATTCAGATTTTTCATCCGTGTGACGATGCAGGGTTTTTACCACGTCATCGATGGTCAGTTCCTTGCCATTGTGGAACTGCACGCCTTTGCGGATTTTGAAGGTCCAGGTCGATGCATCGGCCGAGGATTCCCAGGATTCAGCCAGTGCAGGCACGGCCGTACCATCATGCGGGTGGCTTTCGACCAGGGTATCACCCCAGTTGCGGCCCATGACAAAGGTGAACTGGGACTGGGATTTGGCCGGGTCGATAATGTCGGTTGCCGAACCACCCTGAAGACCGAGTTTGAGGTGACCACCGCGTTTGGGTTCGCCTTCGGCGGCTTTGGCAGCCTTGGAATAAAGGCTGCTGGCAGCGGCCAGCGTCATGCCTGCCGCCATCGAGCTTGCGATAAATTCGCGGCGGTTCAGGCCATGTGATTTCACGCGGTCTGTCAAATGTTTAAGTGGGTCAGTCATCCCCGATTTTCCTTTTTTGTGTTTAAATAATTACTGATCCGGTTGGGTTGGCCCTTGTTGTTGATTGTTTGGGCAAACCTTTTGGGTATGGTCATTATTCGGCCCGACCCGCCAGCCGGCGGACACGGAAAGGGCCGTTAGAAACCGCAATGGTTGTGTCGCTGAATTCCCCCCTGAATGACCTGTGTGTTACCCTTGAAACCTGTGCGCATGCGTCCGGGAAAACGGTGCTTCGCGTATTTAAGGCAAGGCGATCAACGCCCGGCTTTGCGAATTGTTCCCCTTCAACATTCGTACAAAGTTTACACCACATTCGGTGACCGATTGTTATGGTTGCACGACAGGAAGGCTCCTGACAACCCAAGGGGTGAGGGTTAATCCTTAGATTTTATGTAAGTAACTGTTATTTATTAATAATTATAGGAAGAAGAATCGTGGGAATAGCGTCAAAGGATGCTTTGACATCAAAATAAATCGCGCTGTGCGGGAATGAAAATTTTAAACGCTCAAAAAACGATTCCTGACGGATCAGGTGTTTCATGTCGTCCTGGGCAATCAGCAACGGAACAATTGTTACACAAAGTTGCGCCACCTTGCCGGGCAGGTCAAAAGCTTGCCACACAAATTGTTCAATTGAAAACCGTAAAATTCAAATATGAACATAACTGGTGGTTATGATGACGCGAATGAATGCGCAGGCACATCTAATGCAATTAATGGTTGCGTCAGAGGTGGCAGGATAAAGCGGGCCTAGCTCGCCCGTTATGGCGCATCAAATGGCGTGGTTAGACGGGGTATGGAGATATAACAGGGGAAGCCCTTTTCCGGGACCGGAAGGGACTTCCCCATATGTTTTGGTGTGACGCCGGGGCAGCATGGCCCGTGTTTATTGCCAGCGTATCCGTGCTGGTTATTCAAGGTTTTTAATTACTGCGCGGCCAAATTCGCTGCAGCTTGCCGTGCCGCCAAGGTCGCGGGTTCGGCTTTGCGGGGTTTGCAGGGTTTTGATGATGGCGGAATCAAGTGCGTGTGCGGCAGTTTGCAGATCGGATCGCTTTGCCTGTTTGCCTTTCCAGTCCATCAGAAGGACCGTTGAAAAGAGCAGCGATGCCGGATTTGCCAGATTTTTCCCGGCAATATCGGGGGCGGAACCATGGGATGCCTGGGCAATGGCAATGTCATCCCCGGCATTAAGCGACCCGGAAAGACCCAGCCCCCCGGCAAGTTCGGCGGCCTCGTTTGAAAGGATATCGCCAAACATGTTGGTGGTGACAATGACATCATAAGCCGCAGGATGGCGGATAAGAAGGGATGCCATTGCGTCAATATGTTCATCGTCAATCACAAGGTCGCCCTGCTGGCTGGCGGCCTTTTGGGCCTCGGACAGGAACAGGCCGTCGCTGAGTTTCAGGACATTGGCCTTATGAACGATGGTCAGATGTTTGCGCCGAAGGGCGGCCAGTTGGGCCGCAACCCGCGCAATGCGAAAACTGCCATTGCGGGTGATTTTGCGGGTGGCCAGGGCAAGATCGGGTGTTGGCATGCATTCGCCGCTGCCGGCAAACATGGTGCGGTCGGCATAAAAGCCTTCGGTATTTTCGCGCACAATGATCAGGTCCATATCCGGGGCAACTGCCGGAAGTCCCGGTATGGCGCGTGAGGGACGGATATTGGCGTAAAGATCCAGCTTGATGCGCAATGCCGCCGAAGGGTTGACCCCGCCCTGATCGGCGGGGGGATAATGGGCGGTATCAACCGGGCCAAGGATGGTCATATCGGTATTGCGAACACGTTCGATCAGCGCGTTCGTAATGGTGATGTCGTGCTTTTCCAGCGAGGAAAAACCGACATCATCCTCGGCAAAGTTAAGGTGCAGATCAAAAAGCCGGTTGAGTTTTTCAAGAACCGTGCGGGAGACGGCGGTAATTTCAGGGCCGATGCCATCACCCGGTAAAAACAGTACATCCATTAGCGGGCATCTCCTGCCAGCAGGGTTTCGGGCACCAGAACCCGCCCTTCAAACAACCGCCTTGCAGTGCGGATGACCCCGCCCGAAATAACGGAAAGATTGGGGCCGGAACCATCGATTGTCAGTTCAACATCGATGCTGCCGCTGGGATGTTCGATTTTGATCCATTGTTGTGGCACGACCTTAAGGTCGATCATGCCATCCGTAATGCTGCCCGAAAGGGATGCACAACTGGCAACACAAATGGCGCCGGTTACCGCATGGGTGGCGTGGCAGTTATGGGGCACAAAATAACGCGATGTAATGTGCCCGCCCTGTGCCGGTTCGGAAAGAATGGCCATTTTGGGCACCACCTTGCCGGTACAATCGCCAAGACCCATCAGCACGGATGCCTTTTGGCGCACGGCCTCCATCCTTGAAAGAAGGTCCTTGTCGGCGTCGAGTTCGGCCTTGCTTTCGCGGCCGGTAAGGCCAAGATCGCGGGCACGAAACATGACCATTGGCACCGCCACATCAATACAGGTGACTTCAAGGCCATCGATATAATTGATGGGTTTGCCGGTGGGCAGCAACCGGCCGGTTTTGCTGCCCATGATTTCCTTGAACCGTAAAATAAGCGGTGCGGCGGTTCCCGGTACGCCATCAATGGCGGCATCACCGGTATAGATAACGCGCCCGTCCGGTGTGGGGACGACGGCATCAACCAGCGCACCAACATTGCGGTTATAAATCCGTACCAGGGTCTGATCACCGGTGATGGGGACCAGGCCCGCCTCGATGGCAAACGGGGCGACAGCAGCAGTCATGTTGCCGCAATTGGGGTTAACGTCCACTTCCGGCCGGTCGATTGCCACCTGGGCAAACAAAAATTCCACATCGGCGTCGGGGCGGTTTGACGGCCCGACAATGCAGCTTTTGCTGGTCAGGGTATCGGCCCCGCCAATGCCATCGATCTGGCGTTTGTCGGGGGACCCCATGGCAGCAAGCAGGATGCGATCGCGCAGGGTGACATCCTCGGGAAGATCGGCTGCCAGAAAGATTGGCCCCTTGGATGTTCCGCCGCGCATCATGACGCAGGGAACGGCATGTTGATCATTAAGGATTTGGGTTTGAGGTTGGGTCTGGGTCATGATGATTATCCCAACGGCCAGGGAAGATCGACCAGGTCCTGAAGCAGGCCACCCGGGAAATCGAGCACAAGCGACCAGGCCAGGAAGGACATGCCGCCCATTGCCAGTACTGTGAGAAGGATGGTGCGGGTCCAGGAGGCTTCGGCCTTAAGACGCAGGAAGGCGATGAAAAAGCCGGTAATCGCGATCAGGAAACCAAACAGTGCTGTTCCCGCGACAAGCCCGCCAACCCAGAAGACATAATGCCAAAGACCGGCGGTGGGTTTTTCATCTTGGTGGGCAAGGTCAAATTCATGGTCGAAATTGGCACCATGCGACGGTGGGCTGACCACGAGCTGCCAGAGCAGAACCGCCGTTACCACAAACATGACCACCGAAACCGCACCGGTGAAAACGCTGCCCAGGAACGAATGCTGGGTCGCATCCCAGATGCCAAGCGCAAAGATCGCAAGGATCAAACCGGCAAACAGAATTTGCGGCAGGCGGTTGGGCGAATGGGAATGGCTGCGTTCTTCTTCCTCGACCGGGTTTACCGGCTGTTTGCGCATGCCCATGACGATGGAAATGATCGTCAGTGCCAGAATGATCATGACACCCGGACGCAGCAGGAAGCCCCAGTCATAGAATTGTAGCGCCTGATAAAGGTAGGTTTCGGTGTTGGAAGCCAGTACAAAACCAATCAGGAAAGCCGGACGCGGCCAGCCAAACCGTTTCATCAGAACGCCCAGAACGCCAAGGGCAAGAAGGGCGATCATGTCGGAAAGGGAACGGGTTGCCTGGAAGGCGGCAAAGCAGATGATGGTAATCATGAACGGCGCAAGATAGCCGTATTTGATGGTCGTCAGCTTTGAAACAAAAGGCGACAGCAGCAGCGCACCACCCGCACCGACCACGTTGGCAATCGCCAGCGACCAGATGATGGTGTAGGTGATGTCAAGGTCACGACCAACCATGGCCGGGCCAGCTTCAAGGCCGATCAGGACCATGCCGCCCAGAAAAACCGCCATGCTGCCCGAACCGGGGATACCAAACAGAAGGGTCGGAACAAGGCCGCCGCCTTCCTTGGCGTTATTGGCACTTTCCGGGGCCAGAACCCCGCGAATATCGCCTTTGCCAAATTGGGATTTATCCTTGGCGGTCTGCACAACGTGGCCATAGGCGATCCAGTCAACGACACTGCCGCCAAGGCCGGGCAGGGCACCAACGATGCTGCCAAGACCTGCACAGCGCAGGCACAGCCATTTATGGCGGATCATGTCGCGGACACCGTCTTTCCAGCCCGAACCAAGGGTGCCGTTATCGGAAATGGACCGGTTCTGACGGCAAAGATCGATAATTTCGGGGAAGGCAAACATGCCAAGGCCGACAATCACCAGCGGCAGGCCATCCATCAGATAGATGGAATCAAAGCTCATGCGAAGTTCGCCGGTCGCAGGCGCCGCGCCAAGCGCACCGAGCAGAAGACCAAGGCCGGATGCAATAATACCCTTGGGCAGGCTTTTACCTGCCAGAACCCCGACCATTGACAGGCCCAGAACGGCCAGCATGAACAGTTCGGCTGAACCGAATGCCAGAATAAGCGGGCGGGCAATAACGACAAAGCCGGTCAGGATGATGGCACCAACCAGCCCGCCAAACAGCGATGCCGAAAACGCCGCACCCAGTGCGCGTGCGCCGTGGCCTTTTTTGGCCAGCGGGAAGCCATCAAGCACGGTGGCCTGCGAGGCGCTGGAGCCGGGAATACCCATCAGCACCGATGTAAAGGTGTCCGATGTGGGGATTACGGCCACAAGACCAATCAGCATCGCCAGTGCAGAAATCTGGTCCATGCCATAGATGAAGGGCAAAAGCAGGGACAGCCCCACAATGCCGCCCAGCCCCGGCAGGATACCGACAATCATTCCCATTCCCACGCCGAGCATCAGATACATCAGATGTTGGGGCTGCGTGAAATGAGACAAAGCTGTCATCATTGCATCAAGCATTTAGAAAAAACTCCGGCAAAAGGCAAAGTTCGCCCGTTCCCTGCAAACGACCACAAGGTCGGAGGGTGAGAAAAAGAGGGGGTGGACAAGGCCACCCCGGATTAGAAAAGGGAAAGGTTCAGGTTTTCAGGATCAGAACTGGACCGAATATTTGTCGGTCAGCCATTTTTGAACCCAGCTACGGGCTTCTTCCGGAACATTTGTCGCCTGGCGGAAGATACGTTCGGCCGGTTCACCAACGATCTGTTTGTATTCGCCAAGGGTTGCCTCGCGATCAGCAAGGAAGCTTTTGTCTTCGGTTGCCGCAACGGCAGCCGCACGGTAGGCCTCAACAATGTTTTCCGGCGTGTCTTTGGGCAGGAAAACCATTTTCTGGGCCGGGAAACCGGCAATAAAGAACGCCTTGTATGCTTCCCATGCCGGGCCGGACGGCTTTTCGCCCTTCATCATTTCATAGGCTTCGGGGAAGCTGGGCAGATCCGGGAAGGACGGATCGCGAATGATGTTGCCGTCATCATCCATCGCACCCCATGAAAACAGCGGAACAGCCGTGCCGATATCGATCAGCGGGGTGACGTTATTGATAAAGGCCGACGAGGTCTGATAGTCGATATTGACTTCACCACGTTCAAAGGCAAGGCGGCCCGCACCACGGCCCTTCATGCCAAATACGGCATCAACATCAAGACCCAGCAGTTCAAATGCCAGCAGCGGCACCAGATCAAGCGAGGTGGCACCCTGGCTGCCATAGCGCAGGTGGATGTCTTTAAGGGTGTTCAAATCGGCCGCGGATTTAACGCCCAGGTCCGAATTGACATAGACAACGCCGCCAGTGGGCGATGCCAGAATAACGCGCCAGTCGCGCATTTCGTACTGCACGCGTTTGTCACGCAGCAGATACGGGAACTGGGTTGAACCCGAGGTGCCAATGGCTGTCAGGCCATCGGCCTTGGCGCGGGCTTCAAACTGGTTCGCACCCGAGGTCGAACCGCCACCGGGAATGTTTTTGACAACGACGGTCGGTTTGCCCGGCAGAAAAACGCTGAAATAGGGTGCCCAGAAACGTCCCCACGTATCTGTACCGCCGCCTTCGCCAAACGGAATGATAAGTTCGACGCGGTCACCTGAAAAATCCGCATCCTGGGCCATTGCGGTACCGGTCAGGCCGCAGGCAAGGGCGGCTGCAGCGCAAACCGCTTTTACTGAATGGTTGAAAGATCGTCCCCACGACATCTGGTATTCCCTCCGATAATGTTGTTGTCTCTCCATCGGAAGGATGCGAACTGCACATGATATGGATGATGTACAAACAAACGATTTCCTCCCGATCAGGCATTCGGCTGTTATTGTTGTTCCGGTCATTGCCGGGATGCCGTTCCCCTGTGAAAAGCAATCTAGTCGATAAATGCTGTCAGTTTGCTGTCTATGTTGTAATTTTTAATCCTTGGATTGAATTTCGATGTTAATGAAGTCAGATGCGCATACTCATCGTAGAAGATAACCTTGTTTTAGCTGACAAAATTGCCGCAGCGATGCGGCAGATGGAACATGCTGTCGATGTGGTTCATGACGGCGAAGATGCGCTGCGGCTGGTATTGCAGGAAACTTTCGACCTTTTGATTCTGGACCTGTCATTGCCAGGTGTGGACGGTTTGGACATTTTAAAGACCGTGCGCATCCGCAAAATCAATCTGCCCGTGATGATTTTAACGGCGCGCGGCAACCTTGATGAACGGGTTGCCGGCCTTGATGCCGGTGCAGATGATTATATGGTCAAGCCGTTTGAGCTTTGCGAGCTGGAAGCACGCGCCCGTGCGCTTTTGCGGCGAAATGTCGGGGTGCGAAACCCTGATATATCGGTAGGCGAACTGGTTTTTAATTCCATTGACCGGTCTGTGACGATTTCGGGCGAGCCGGTATTGCTGACGCCGCGTGAACGCGGGGTACTGGAAGTGTTGTTGCTCAATATCAGTCAGGTGATCAGCAAGGAACGCATTGCCCTGCATCTGTTTGGTTTTGATGATGAAGCCAGTGTCAAATCGATTGAACTTTACATCAGCAGGCTGCGTAAAAAGATCGCGAAAAGCAGTGTCGAAGTCCGAACAATTCGCGGCCTAGGCTATATGATTGACGAATGACGGAAAACCTTAAAACCACTTCGCTGCGCGCACGATTGCTGATGTGGCTGCTGTTACCGGGCATGATCATGGCGACCGGCCTGCTTGCCAAAAACTACCTTTCGGTCAGCGAGGTTGCCAACCGCATCCAGGACCGGTTGCTGGTCGCGCTGGCGGTGACGATTTCTGAACATGCGATCAAATCCAGTGGGGATTTGTTATCGCGCGATATTGAATTGCTGCTGGAACAGTTTACCCGCGATAACACCTATTACCGCGTTCAGGGCCCGGACGGGGCATTTGTCACCGGTGATTTCGGGCTGCCGCGCCCGCCGCAGGATGTGGTTTTGCAGCCCGGCGTTCCTTATTTTTACAATGCCCATTACCGCAACGAAGATGTGCGTGCGGTAACCATGAAATATCTGGTTTCCGACCCGTCATCGAATGTGCATGGCTGGGTCAGCATCGATGTGAACCAGACACGGCGCCAGCGTGACAGCCTGATCTATGATGAATTGATGGGGTCGACCACGGATTATCTGGTGTTGATGTTTCTAAGCGGCATTTTTGCCTGGATTGGTGTTTCACATGGTCTGGCACCCTTGCAGCGCCTGCAACAGGCCATTCGCCGCCGCTCAACCGATGATCTGCGCCCCATTCGCCATGCCATGCCCAAGGAAGTGACCGAAGTTGTCAGTTCTTTAAATGCGCTTCTGGCACGGCTTGAAAGTTCGATCACCGCCAATCAGCGATTTATTGCCGATGCCTCGCACCAGTTGCGCACCCCGCTTGCCGCTGTGCAGGCCGAGGCGGAATGGGCACTTCGCAATATTCACAGTGACGAGGACCGCCAGGCGCTGGAACGGATTGTTGAGCAAACCCGCGAAACTGCCCGTCTGACTTCGCAGCTTTTGAATTTGGCGCGTGTTTCACCCGAAGGGCGCAAGGCGGGAACGTTATCCAAGGTTAATCTGCTGAGCTTTGCGGCCCGGGTAACGGCGGAAAAAGTGCGGGCCGCCCTTAATTATGAAATTGATCTGGGGTTTGATGATCAAAGCGACGGGCTGAATTGCGAAATTGAAACCGGCAACGAAGTGTTGCTGCGCGAAGCCCTGTGCAACCTGATTGATAATGCCATGATCTACAGCCCGGCAGGGTCCACCATTACGGTGCGTGTGATTGGCAGCGGTGCCGTCACCGGGCCGATTATCGAGGTGGAAGATAACGGGCCGGGCATTGCACCGGAGGATCGCGAACGGGTGCTGGGCCGGTTTGTGCGCCTGGAAAATGCTAACAAGCAGGGATGCGGGCTGGGCCTTGCGATTGTCAAGGAAGTGGCCGATGCCCATGATGCGGTTTTAAGCTTGGAAGACGGGGTAGATGGCAAAGGATTGCGGGTTCGTATTGCCTTTCGGTGATGGAATGGACCCATGCAAATTGAACCCGCACAGGATTTGTGTTGCCCCGAATTGATCAGGCGGCTTTGATTTTGGTTTGGGTATCGGTTTTGGGTGTGCCAACGATGGCTTTGTGGTCCTGCGTTTCCACGGCAAAAACCACAAGGGCGATCAGCCGGTAAAAACCATGCACGAATTTACCGTAAGGCATGGATAAAAACAGGGTCAGCACCACACCAAGATGAATACACAGCGTAATGCCCACCAATGAGGTATCACGCAGCAGCATCAAACCCAGCCCGGTTGCAGCACTTAACATCAGCAACACCAGAAAGCTTACATCCATGCCCTTGTTGGTTTTGCCTTTGGGGGTGGGGTCGGCCTTTATTTTAAGGGCAAGCAAGCCCAGCGGGCCAATGATCAGCCCAAGACCACCGAGAATACCAAACAGTTTGGGCAGGCTGACAAAGCCATAAGGGGCGGGTAGGTCAAACCCGTAATGCAGGATTGTTCCTGTCGAGGTTGCCGCAAAACACAGCATAAAGCCCCAAAATGTGAACTGGTGAAACCAGCGTCGCGCCATGGATGGCGTTTCATCGGGGTAGGAACAGCCCTGCCCATTGCCGCCATCAAGATATTTAAGGGTCAGCGCGTTTTTGATGCCTTGGCCAACCTGGCGATAATTCAGGCGCAAAGGGTTTGGCAACTGCATGGCCCGCCAGAATTTAATGCAGGACAGGGTTAATGCTAGCAGCACAAACAGGCCCACTGCACCAAACAGACCTGCCAATACATTATGGGGAATGACGCCGTAAAAGGCATTGGCATGGGCGCTGAAAAAGTCATTGCCGGTAAGCTGGGCGGTTGTGATGGCAAACAGCGTTATCACAATGATGGACAGCAAGCTGACCCACAGGCCGTTATTGACAAACAGTTTGCCCATAAAGCCCGGCCAGGCATAAACGCCGTAATTTTCCTGGCGCAATTCGGCCATGGCGGCGGGGACATTCAGCGCGAATTCATGGGGTGGGGCATACTGGCAATTATGGTAGCACGCCCCGCAATTGTGACACAGATTGGCAAGGTAATCGACGGTATCGGCATTGAACTCAAGGCGCAGTTCCATTGCCTGAAACACGGCACAATGGCCTTCGCAATAACGGCAGGCATTGCAGATCGACATGACCCGCGCGGCTTCGGTTGTTTTATCGGTTGAGCGCATAATCGGCGGCCTCGCTTCCTGCAATTCGTCCAAATACATTGCCAATGGTCATGCCGATCCCGGCAAGATAACCCTGACCCAGCACATTGCCCGCCATGATTTCGCCTGCGGCAAAGATGTTGGGGCTTAGGCTGCCATCCGCCATTTTCATCGCGGCCTTTTCGGTGACCTCGACGCCCAGATAGGTGAAGGTAATGCCTGGCCGCAGGGAATAGGCACTGTAGGGGGGCTGGTCGATGGGGCGTGCCCAGTTGGTTTTGTTAACAGCAAGGCCATTGGTGCACAGGCCATCAAGTGTTGTGTGGTCAAACGCGCCCGGCTGAACGGCGGCGTTAAAATCGGCGATTGTTTTTTGCAAAATATCGGCATCCAGGCCGATTTTTCGTGCCAGTTCGTCAATGCTGTTGGCGGTGGTGGCAGGGAAAACCGGCGGCATGAAACCGCCCTTTGATTTCTGGTCGATAATGACATGGGCGACCTGGTTGGGCTGGTCGGCCACCAGCCGACCCCAGATGGCATATCGTTTGGGCCAGAAATCCTCGCCCTCGTCATAGAAACGTTCGGCATTTTCATTGACGACGACACCTAACGATACGCAATCGACCCGGGTGCAGATACCGCCATCAAATTTGGGGGCGCGCCCGTCGATTGCCACGGCGTGGCACTGGTTGGGTTCGCCAATTTGCTGGGCGCCATGATCCAGCAACAGGCGCAATAGCCCGCCCCGGTTATAGGGGGTGCCACGGATCAGGAAGTTTTCGGCGATATCGCCCCAGGCTTCTTTCAGCCATTCGACATTGGCTTCAAACCCGCCAGCGGCAGCAACAAAGGCATTGGCCGAAATGACATGGTCGCCCACATGCAGACGTTTGAAGGTGCCATTTTCAATTTCAATGGCAGTCACCATTGCATCGTAATGAACTTCAATGCCCAGCTTTTCGGCATGGCGATACAGCGCATTTAAAAGCTGTTTGCCGCCGCCCATGAAAAACGCGTTGGTGCGGCCCAGATGCAGGGTGCCGCCAAGGGGTGGTTGAAACTGCACACCCCGTTGTTCCAGCCAGCTTACAGCCTCGGCCGATTTGCGCAGCGTCATGCGGGCAAGTTTTTCGTTGGTTTTGCCTTTGGTAACGCGCAGCAGGTCTTCCCAATATTCGGCTTCGTCATAGGTGCCGCTTAGAACGGAAAGGGGGCCGATATGCAGGGGGCGCAAATTGCGGGTATGGCGGGTATTGCCGCCGCGATAGGTGCGCGGGGCCCCTTCAAGCAGGCAAACCTTCGCGCCTTTTTCCGCCGCGACGATGGCGGCGATCAACCCGGCCTGCCCGCCGCCCGCGACAAGGACGTCGTAATGGTCATGAAGCGTTTTCACAAGGATCTCACCTTTATGGAATTCTGTTGGATACTTTTGTATACAATCGTGCGCAAGGTTGTAACTCGATGCGGAATGTGTCAAGTTCAAATTCAATAAAAACACTCAAGGTATCTGTTCATGAGTTCTGATTCGGATGATCAACAGCCGCGCGGCGAAGTGGCGTATCGAAAGCTTTTGGCGGCGATCCAGCATGGAGAACTCAAGCCTGGAACCCGCATTCGCGAAGTGGAAGTTGCCGAAAAATTCGATATCAGTCGTACCCCGGTGCGCGATGCGATCCGCCGGCTGGAAAGCGATGGCCTACTGATCCATGTGCCGCGGCAGGGGGCCGTGATCAAGGAACTGGACCACCGCGAGGTGATTGAACTTTACGAGATTCGCGAAGTGCTGGAGGGCACGGCAGCGCGTTATGCCGCGCGCCATGCATCGGAACTTGAAATTGCCGAACTGGAAGATTTGAACGAACTGATGCTGAAAAACGGCAACGATCAGATCAAAGTGGCCGAAATTAACCGGCTGTTTCACCAGGCCCTGTATCGCATGGGCAACAACCGTTACCTGATTGATGCGTTAAATTCGTTATCGAACGCGATGGCGCTTTTGGGGGGGACAACCCTGCAGTATGACGGGCGGCCACAAAGCGCCTATGACGAACATCGCGATATTGTTGAAAATATCCGTGCCGGTAATGGCGATGGCGCCGATGCCGCCGCACGCCTGCACATCCGCAACGCACAAAGACTGCGCATCCGGCTGTTGCGCAATGTTCAGCAAAGCGGGTTGGAACCCGCCCCATAATTTACGCGGATAGCTGTTTGCGTCAGCAGCGCTAAAAATTGCCAGCTTTTGCCAGCCCTATCGCGGCGGGGAAATGGAGCGGGCGGTTTCGACGATGTGGGGGACGATTTCGGCTTCGGCCTGTTCCAGCGTCCAGCGGATCACGGGAAGCGAGCAGTGAATGGCGGCAACCGGTGTGCCATCCAGGGTGCAGATGGGGGCGGCAATATTTATTTCATCGGGCAGGACCTGACGCAGGCTCATGCAATATCCCTTGTCCCGCGCGGTCAGGATATCTTCAAGGATTTTGCCGCGATCCAGCGTTGTCCAGGGGGTATATTGTTTTAGCGGCCATTCATTGACGCATTTGCGAATGGTGGCTTCGTCCTGGCGGCTTAGAATAACGCGGCCCGACGATGCCGTAAGTGCGGGCACCCGTCGGCCAATTACCGATGCGCCATAGCTGGTCCGATAGCCGGGAATGCGCACGACATACATGATTTCCTGATCAATCGGGCGGGCCATATTAATCGTTTGCTGAAGCTGGCGGCTTAGCTCGATCAGGCGGGGCATGGCCAGTTGCACAAGGTTATCCGACCAGAGATAGGCATAGGCCATATCCAGATATTTCAGAGATGGCCGATAACGCCGCGTTTCCGCATTTTTGTTAAGATAACCCAACTGGTGCAGCGTGTTAACAAACCGTTGGGCCGCACTTTTATCAAGCCCTGTTTCGCGGGCAATTTCGGAAAGGCTGAGCTCAAGCTTGTCTTCCGAAAAGACTTCAAGAATGCGTAAACCCTTTTCCAGCGAAGCGACATACAGCGTGTCCTGTCGCGGCTTTTCGCGATCTTTCATCCCGGACTTTCCCCCATTTCGTTCCGAACAAATAGATCAGGATGCTTGACTCATTAATCAAGGCTTCTTATCGTTGATTGGTATACAGTAATCTGTATTACAATATAATACAAAATGTTTCGGCGAACAACGCCGTCACCAAAAAACATATATGTCACGGAGGCATCATGAAGACGGTTCTTAAGGGGGCGAGCCTGTTCGCCCTCACGATGCTGGCCGCCTCGGGTTCTGCCCTTGCCGGTAAAGCAGACGACACGCTTAACATCTCGTTCACCAAAGAACTTGAAAACGTCGACGGTTACTTCAACTCATCCCGCGAAGGGGTGATCATGCAGCGCACCGTTTGGGACAGCCTGTTGTATCGCGACCCGGAAACGGGTGAATACAAGGGGAACCTGGCAACGGACTGGAAATGGGTTGATGACGTCACCCTGGATTTGGACCTGCGCAAGGGCGTGAAGTTCCATAACGGGGCTGATTTCACGGCTGACGACGTTGTTTACACCGTAAACTGGGTGGTTGACCCGGCGCATGGGGTGAAAACCCAGCGCAATGTCAACTGGATGAAAAGTGCGGAAAAGCTGGATGATTACAAAGTCCGCCTGCACCTGAAGGCTCCGTTCCCGGCTGCATTTGAATATCTTTCCGGCCCGGTTCCGATTTATCCGCATGAATATTATGCCAAGGTTGGCCCCAGCGGCATGGGCCAGAACCCGGTTGGCACCGGCCCTTACAAGGTTGTGTCGGTCGAACCGGGCAAGCATTTTGTGCTGGAAAAATTCGATGGGTATTTCAAGGACAGCCCCAAGGGGCAGCCGAAAATCGGCCATCTTGATATTCGCACCATCCCCGATATCAATACCGAAGCTGCCGAACTGTTTAGCGGCGGTCTGGATTGGATCTGGCAGGTGCCCGCCGACCAGGCCGAAAAATTCAAGGAAATGGACCAGTTCACGGTTGCCAATGAAAGCACGATGCGCATTGGTTATATCGACATGGACGCCGCAGGCCGCACCGGCGAGAAAAACCCGATGACCGATGTGCGGGTTCGCCAGGCCGTTGCCCATGCGATTGATCGCCAGGCCATTGTTGACGGGTTGTTAAAAGGCAAGTCCAAGGTTGTCGATGCCGCCTGTTTTCCGACCCAGTTTGGCTGCACCCAGGATGTTACCAAATACGATTACGACCCGGAAAAGGCAAAGGAACTGCTGGCGGAGGCCGGTTATCCTGACGGTTTCACCATCGATTTCTATGCCTATCGTGACCGCGAATATGCTGAAGCCCTTGCCAATTACCTGAATGCAGTGGGCATCAAGACCAATTTCAAGCTGCTGCAATATTCCGCATTGCGTGAATTGCGCATGAAGCAGGGTACGCCGATGTCATTCCAGACATGGGGTTCCTATTCGATCAATGATGCATCGGCAATTGTCAGCCAGTTCTTCAAGCTTGGATCACTCGACACCGCACGTGACGAGGAAATCAAGGGATGGCTGGATGTGGCTGATAGCTCCATCGATCCTGAAAAGCGTAAGGAATATTACGCCAAGGCCTTCAAAAAGATCGCCGATCAGGCTTATTGGGTGCCGTTATTTTCCTATAACGCCAACTACGTCTTCACCAACGATCTGGATTACACGCCTACCACGGATGCTATTCCGCGCTTCTTCCAGATGAGCTGGAAATAATCTTCCGGTAACCAGAAAACGGGGTACGGACGGTGTTGATTTACACACTCAAAAGGCTGGGGCTGGCCTTATTGGTTGCCCTTGCCGTCTCGATGCTGAGTTTTACCTTGCTGCATCTTTCGGGGGACCCGGCATCGGCGATTGCCGGGGAATCCGCAACGGATTCAGATATCGCGGCCATTCGCGCCTTTTACGGGTTCGACCGGCCATTGATCGTGCAATATGCCGATTGGCTGTTCAGTGCGCTTCGGGGTGATTTTGGTGAAAGTTATTACTTTCAGCTGCCCGTTGCCCAACTGATCGGCGACCGGCTGTCGATCACGATGACACTTGGCATTTGTGGCATTTCCTTTGCCATTCTGACGGCGGTGCCTTTGGGCGTTGCAGCAGCCGTCCGCCCCAACAGCATGATTGACCGGATGGCCCTGTTCATTTCGGTCATGGGGCAGGCCATGCCCAGTTTCTGGTTTGGCCTGGTTCTGGTGGTGATTTTCAGTATCAAATTCCGGCTATTGCCACCGTCGGGCACGGATGGCTGGCAGAATTTCGTGATGCCAACCATTGTGCTGGGCTATTACGCGATGCCTGCCATCATGCGCCTGACGCGCGCCGGGATGCTTGATGTTTTAAGTGCCGATTATGTGCGTACTGCGCGCGCCAAAGGTGCCAGCGAAGTCCGTGTGATGTTCAAACACGCGCTTCGCAATGCCATCATCCCGGTTGTCAGCCTTTCGGCTGTTCAGATGGGGTTCATGCTGGGTGGATCGATTGTGGTTGAATCCATCTTTGCCCTGCATGGGGCAGGATATCTGGCGTGGGAATCCATTGGCCGGAACGATTTGCCAACAGTGCAGGCGCTTATCCTGATTTTTGCGCTGTTCTATATCGTTTTTACCTTCCTTTCCGATTTGTTGAATGCGTGGCTTGATCCGCGCATGAGGGTGGGCTGACATGGCAAAAACAATTGAATCCGTCGAAGCCGCCCTGAGTGGCCCGACACCGGGCCAGGTATTGCGCGGGCGCATTTTCGGCCATCGCGGGTTGATGTTTGGTGGCGTGGTTCTGGCGGCAATTTGCATTGTTGCCGTGCTGGCCCCGGTATTGGCCCCGCATGATCCCTATGCGCAAAACCTGCTGGCACGCATGCAGCCGCCTGTCTGGTTTGCCAAGGGCACGTGGGATCACCCCCTGGGGACGGACCATTTGGGCCGTGATTATTTATCCCGTCTGATTTATGGCGCGCGTATTTCACTGTTGATTGGTGGGGTAGCAGCCCTGATTTCCGGCCTGATTGGCACCATGATGGGTGTTGCTGCCGGGTATTTTGGCGGCAAGGTCGATACGGTGGTGACATTTATCATCAATGTCCGCCTGGCCATGCCGGTGGTACTGGTAGCACTGGCGGTGGTTGCGGTTTTTGGTGGTTCGCTTCAGGTGGTTATCCTGGTTCTGGGCTTGCTGTTGTGGGACCGCTTTGCCGTTGTCATGCGGTCTTCGACCCAGCAATTGCGATCGATGGAATATGTCAATGCGGCACGTGCCATTGGCTGTTCAACCTCGCGCATCGTGTTTAGCGAAATCATGCCCAACATCGTCAACAGCCTGATTGTGGTTGTGACGCTGGAAATGGCACATGCCATCCTGCTGGAAGCAGCCCTGTCCTTTTTGGGGCTGGGTGTGCAGCCGCCAACGCCGTCTTGGGGTTTGATGGTGGCCGAGGGCAAAAAGATGCTGCTGTTTGAACCGTGGCTGATTGCCATTCCCGGTGTCGCGC
The DNA here is from genome assembly GCF_002844375.1 of Thalassospira marina. Lineage (NCBI taxonomy): Bacteria > Pseudomonadati > Pseudomonadota > Alphaproteobacteria > Rhodospirillales > Thalassospiraceae > Thalassospira > Thalassospira marina. Next base: position 403,011 of record NZ_CP024200.1, read on the forward strand.
TGTTTGTGCTGGTGCTGGTGATCAACCTGCTTGGCGATGGTTTGCGCGATGTCACCGCCCCTGAAAACCGCAATTAAGGAAAGGAGAGAAGCAATGGAAAATATTCTCTCTGTACGGGATCTTCGGGTGGATATTCCGCTGGCTGGTGGCACTCTGCATGCCGTGCGCGGGCTGGATTTTGACCTGGCACGCGGCGAAACCCTGTGCATCGTAGGGGAATCCGGCAGTGGCAAATCCTTGACGTCGCTTGCGATTATGGGGTTGCTGCCCAAACTTGCCAAACGGCAGGCGCAAAAACTGGAATTTTCCGGGGTTGATCTGGCAACGGCGAATAACCGCAAAATGCGCAGTTTGCGTGGTGACCGGATTTCGATGATTTTCCAGGAACCGATGACGTCGCTAAACCCCGCTTACACCATTGGCGACCAGTTGACCGAAGCGTTGCTTCTTCATCGCAAGGTCGGACGCAAGGCGGCAGAGGCCCGCGCCATCGAGTTGCTGGAAAAAGTGGGCATTACTGCTGCGGCCAGCCGGTTGGGGCAATATCCGCATCAATTATCGGGCGGGCTGCGCCAGCGTGTGATGATTGCAATGGCCCTGATGGCGGAACCCGACCTGATCATTGCCGATGAACCGACAACCGCCCTTGATGTAACAATTCAGGCGCAAATTTTGCGGTTGCTGGTGGATTTACAGCGCGAAATGAACATGGCGATGATTTTGATCACCCATGATCTGGGCGTGGTGGCGCGCGTTGCCGACAAGGTCGCGATCATGTATGCGGGCGAAGTGATTGAATCGGGCAATTCAAAGGATGTGTTTACCGCCCCGAAACACCCCTATACCCGTGGTTTGCTGCGCTGTATCCCGGTGCCGGGCAAAACCAGACCCGGTGAACATTTGGGGTCCATCCCCGGTATTGTGCCATCCCTGATTGGCAAAACACAGGGATGTGCGTTTCGTGGCCGTTGCGATGTGGCGGTTGATGCCTGCGCACACGACATTCCCGAACGCCAGGGCGTTGACGGGCATGTTTACCGCTGCGTGCATGATAACAGCGAAATACCGTTCCAGGCACCGGGCGAAAGCCCGACTGCCACCAGCCAAAGCGAGGGCCGGCCATGAGCGCTGATCAAAAAACACCTGTTCTGGAACTTAAAAACGTTTCCAAAACCTTTTCGATCAAGCAGGGCATGTTTGGCAAACGCAAGCCCCTTAAGGCGGTTAACGAAGTTGATTTGCGCTTGAACAAGGGTGAAGTTTTGGGGCTGGTCGGTGAATCTGGCTGCGGGAAAAGTACGCTTGCGCGTATTTTGCTGGGCCTTGAAAAACCAACCAGCGGCCAGGTTCTGGTTGATGGTGAAGATATCGGCACGCAGGACCGTTCCTATCTGGCGCGGCGCATTCAGCCGATTTTTCAGGACCCGTATTCATCACTGAACCCGCGCAAAAGCATTGCCGATATTATTTCCCTGCCATTGCGGGTGCATAAGGTGGGTGATGCCCGCGAATGGGACAAGAAAACAACCGATATTCTTGATTTTGTCGGTTTGCCCAAACGTGTTTTGCGCAGCTTCCCCAATCAGCTTTCCGGTGGGCAGCGCCAGCGTGTTGCCATTGCGCGTGCCTTGATCATGAAACCCGAAATCGTCATTTGCGACGAACCAACATCGGCACTTGATGTATCGGTGCAATCGCAGATCCTTAATCTGCTGGTGGATCTGCGCAATGAACTGGGCCTGACCTATCTGTTTATCAGCCATAATCTGGCGGTGATCGAACATCTGGCAACGCGGGTTGCGGTGATGTATCTGGGCCGGGTGGTTGAGGAATCAGCTGCGGCCCCGCTTTTTGCCGAACCGCGCCATCCCTATAGTTCGGCCCTTTTGGAATCTGTTTTAACGCCTGATCCGTTTATGGGCGTGCCTGATACCCATTTGGGCGCGGTTTACCCCAACCCGATTGATCCGCCCAGCGGGTGCCATTTCCATCCACGTTGTGCAAAGGCGATGGATGTTTGTTCAAGTGTGGCCCCGCCCTGCCTGCGCGAGGACCATCGCCGTGTCGAATGCCACCTTTACGGCGCAGGATAGGCGCGTCTTTGTCGTTCCGATGTGATCATGCCCAACAAAAAGCATAGATAATGGACAGTTTTTCCAATTCACAAATCATTCGCAAACCAGCTACCAGAAGTGCCAATGGCGGCATTGTTGCCGCCCAGCATAAACGTGGTGCGCAGGCCGGTGCCGCCATCCTGGCCGATGGGGGCGATGCGGTGGATGCGGCGGTTGCCACATCCTTTGCCATGGGGGTGCTGGAACCCTGGATGAGCGGGCCTGCCGGTGGCGGGGCGATGATGATTTATCGTGCCGATGAAGACCGCGCCTATACGGTTTATTTCGGCATGCGATCACCTGCCGGTTTGAATCCGGCGGATTATCCGCTATCGGGGCAGGGCCGCGCGGGTGATTTATTTCCCTGGTCGCATGTGGTGGAAGACCGCAACCAGGTGGGCGCAACCGCCATTGCCGTGCCCGGGACCGTGGCCGGGATGGAAACCGCCCATGATAAATTTGGCAAACTGGCGTGGGGCGACCTTTTAAACCCGGCAGTAAAGCTTGCCGATGAAGGGCTGCATGTGGACTGGTACGCTGCCCTTGTCATTGCGGCGAGCACCCGTGAACTGGCAAAAAACCCGACCGCGGCAAAAACCTATCTCGAGGATGGCCAGTGGCCCACCATCGCGGGTTGGACCGCCCTTTCGGACAAACGCATTGATATGTCGGTCATGGCGCAAACCTTGCGCCGCATGGCCGATAAAGGTGCGCGCGAATTTTACGAAGGTGACCTTGCCCATGAAATTGCTGCCGATGTGCAGGATGCCGGCGGATGCCTGAGCGCACAGGATTTGCGCGATTACCGGGCAGAAATTCAAACCCCGCTTGCTGTTGATTATCGTGGCGGTAAAGTTTTTGCCCCCGCACATTTCACGGCTGGTGAAAACCTGGCCGAATGCCTTGGGATGCTGGGCAAACAGAATTTTACTGGTGATCGGCCGGGCGCGCAGGCCTATCTGGCCTATGTGGATGCCCTGCGCAAAACATACCATCGCCGCCTGCGCGAAATGGGCGATATCAATGACGATGCTGCGCCAACCTGTACCACCCATTTCAGCGTAGTGGACCGCCATGGCAATATGGTGGCGGTCACCCAGACCCTGCTGTCCATTTTCGGGTCCAAGGTGGTGCTGCCGCAAAGCGGCCTTTTGATGAATAACGGCATTTTGTGGTTTGATACCGAACCGGGCAAACCCAATTCGCTGGCACCGGCAAAACGCTGTTTGATGAATGTGTGCCCGGCGCTGGGTGAAATTGGCGGCCGTCGCTTTGCCATTGGGGCATCTGGCGGGCGCAAGATTTTACCGGCCATTTTACAGCTGACTTCCTTCATGGCCGATTTCGGCATGACCCTGGAAGAGGCAATCCATCAGCAACGGGTGGATAGCAGTGGTGGCGATACCGTAATTGCCGATCAAAGCCTGCCAGATGATGTTCTGGCTCAGCTTAAACAGAATTACCCAACCGTAACAACGCGACGCACCATGTTCCCCTATGCCTTTGCCTGCCCTGCGGGAGTGGAGCGGGCCGGGAATGTGAATTACGGCGCGACCGAAATCATGTCGCCCTGGGGTGATGCGGTGGCGGAAAATGCATGACGAAGCAAAGGAAGCAAGAACAATGACCACCCGTGAACAGGCCATAGAGCGCATAACCCGCTATTTCGATGACGGTGATTTCCTGCGGGAATTGACAGCCTTGGTCGAAATTCCCAGCGAAAGCCAGAACCCCGCCCGTGCTGCTGAGTTGCAGCGCTATATTGATGAACAGATGATTCCGATGCTGGGCGCGATGGAATTTACCACCCGCGTTCTTGAAAACCCCAAAGCCGGATTTGGCCCGTTTCTGTTTGCTGAACGCCACGAAGGCGACGATCTACCCACCATCCTGACCTATGGCCATGGTGATGTGATTTTGGGGCAGGAAGGCGAATGGCGCGAAGGCCTGGCACCGTTCAAAATCACGGTTGAAGGGGATCGTATTTATGGCCGTGGCACGGCCGATAACAAGGGCCAGCATTGCATCAATCTTGCGGCATTGCGTGCTGTTATCGCGGAACGCGGGCGGCTTGGTTTTAACTGCAAAGTGATTATTGAAACCGGTGAAGAAACCGGGTCCCCCGGCCTAGCCGAAATTTTCGAGCAGAATAAAGAGCTGTTTTCCGCCGATGTTTTGATTGCATCCGATGGCCCGCGCCTGAGTGCGGATCGCCCGACCATGTTTATGGGGTCGCGCGGGGCTATCAATTTTTCGCTGTCGCTGAAGTATCGTGAAGGCGGCCATCATTCGGGCAATTGGGGGGGGCTGTTAAAAGACCCCGGCATGGTTTTATCCCATGCCTTAACAACAATTACCGATGTGCGCGGCCAAATCCAGATCCCGGAATGGCGGCCAGACAGCCTGACCGCACCGGTCCGCAAAGCCCTTGAAGATTGTGCGATTACTGAAAACCCGACCGGCCCGAAAATAGACCCGGATTGGGGCGAAGAAAGCCTGAGCCTGGCTGAAAAGGTTTTTGGCTGGAACAGCTTTGCCATTCTGGCAATGAAAAGCGGTAACCCGGAGAAGCCGGTAAATGCCATTGCCCCGTGGGCGATTGCGCATTGCCAGCTGCGCTATGTTGTGGGTACCGACCCGGATGATATTTTGCCTGCATTGCGCCGCCATCTTGATAAACATGGCTTTACCGATATTGAAATTATTCCGGCGGAAAAGGGCTTCTTCCAGGCCACCCGCCTGGATCCGGATCATCCGTGGGTATCGTGGACGCGGGAATCAATCATGCGGACCACGGGCAAATCCCCCGCCATTTTGCCCAACCTTGGCGGATCGCTACCTAATGAAACCTTTGCCTATATTCTGGGCATGCCAACCGTGTGGATCCCGCATTCCTATGCCGCCTGTTCGCAGCATGCACCAAACGAACATATCCTGAAGGGCCTTAGCCGCGAAGCCCTGCAGATTATGGCCGGTGTTTTCTGGGATATTGGCGAAAACGCACCTGATGTGAAATAGGCAGGCGTTAATTTGCATTGATGCGAACCCCGCTGATCGTAACCGATTGGCGGGGTTTTCTTTTGCGCTAAATCATCCGGCCGGTCTGAGGGAATATGATGTGAGTGGCGAAAATAAAACCCCCGGCCACTGACAGATGCCGGGGGTTCAAACCGGGAATAACCCCGGCCGGAGAGAGAGCGTTTGACAGGGTTTGGAAGCGGCGGTTTAAGACGCCGTTTCTTCCTGCCAGACACGACCGTCAGGGAAGGTGTGGTCCTGGATGCTTTGGGGCTTCATGGTGATCGAGAAACCCGGTGCGGTCGGCGCGATATAGCGGCCATTGCGGATGATGCACGGGGTTTCAAAATGTTCGTGCAGATGATCCACATATTCCAGCACACGGTCTTCGAGCGTGGCAGACACACAGATATAGTCGATCATGGAAAGGTGCTGGACATATTCGCACAGGCCAACGCCGCCGGCATGGGGGCAGACGGGTTTGTTGAATTTTTTGGCCATCAGCAAAATCGCCATGATTTCGTTTACGCCGCCCACACGGCAACTGTCGATCTGCACCACGTCAATCGCATCGGCCTGCAGGAACTGTTTGAAGATGATGCGGTTCTGGCAATGCTCGCCCGTGGCGACACGAATGGGGGAAATCCCCTCGCGGATTTGCTTGTGACCCAGAATATCATCAGGGCTGGTGGGTTCTTCGATGAACCAGGGGGCAAATTCGGCCAGTTGCTTCATCCATGAAATGGCCTGGGAGACTTCCCAGTTCTGGTTGGCATCGACCATCAATTTGCGGTCCGGGCCAATTACATCGCGTGCAATGGCAAGGCGGCGGCGGTCATCTTCCACATCAAGGCCGACTTTCAGTTTGATATGGGTCCATCCGGCATCAATGGCTTCCTGGCACAGGCGGCGCAGTTTTTCATCACTATAACCCAGCCAGCCTGCCGATGTGGTGTAGGCGGGGTAACCCTGATTGCGCATTTCATCGATGCGGGCCTGTTTGCCCGGTTCGGCAGCACGTAAAATTTCAAGGGCTTCATCACGGGTCAGTGCGTTGGTCAGATAGCGGAAATCAACACATTCCACGAACTGTTCCGGCGTCATTTCGGCGACAAGCTGCCAAACGGGTTTGCCCGCGGCCTTGCCCCACATATCCCAAATCGCATTAACAACCGCACCGGTTGCCAGATGCATCACACCCTTATCCGGGCCAAGCCAGCGTAACTGGCTATCGCCCGTCAGATCGCGCCAGGTTTGCCCCATATTGGCGGTTAAAACACCAAGCGATTTGCCGACTAACAGATGCGACATGGCATTGATGGCGGCAACACACACATCATTGCCCCGGCCGATGGTAAATGTCAGGCCGTGGCCGGAAAGACCGGGCTGGTCGGTTTCAATAATGACATAGGCAGCAGAATAATCCGGGTCCTTGTTCATTGCATCCGACCCGTCAAGCTGACGCGATGTCGGAAAACGGATATCGATTGCCTTGATCCCTGTGATAACCGGACTCATCCCTGATGCCTCTTTATTTTATAAATGGAATAACGTTTTAAATATGGTGTATTTTGGTGCTTGGCAAGACCCGTTTTTTGCGAAAAGCTGTGGCACTTGACGAATAAGGGTTAAAAATGACCGACGAAACCAAACGCACATATAAGGCCCCCGCACTTGAGAAGGGCCTGGAGATTTTGGAAATTCTGGCAGCGGAACGCCGCCCCATGAGCATGGGGGCGATTGCCAGCGCCCTTGGCCGTTCCAAAAGCGAGATATTCCGCATGCTTTCGGTGCTGGAGCAAAAGGGCTATCTGGAACGGCGGGACGGGTCGGAACTGTTTCATATTACCAACCATCTGTTTGAACTGGGCATGCAGGTTTCGCCGGTTTCAACCTTGCTGGAAGCAGCCTTGCCGCAAATGCGGCGCCTGGCGGCACGGGTGGGGCAGTCCTGCCACCTTGCGGTGCCATCGCGTGATCAGATGGTGGTGATTGCCCGCGTTGAAAGCCCCGAAGCCATTGGTTTTTCGGTGCGTGTGGGGTATCGGCGCAGCCTTGCGGATTCCGGTTCGGGCAAGGTTTTACTGGCCTGGATGTCGCCCGAACGACGTGCACCATTGATGGAATATTTTGCCGAACGGCTGGGGGCGTCCTTTAATGCCGAAGTTTGGGAATATGAATTAAAAGCCATTCGGGCGCGGGGATATGTCGAGGTGCAAAGTACCGCGACTGTCGGCATTATCGACGTGGGTGCGCCTGTGTTGCAGGGCGAGGGTGGCGAGATTTTGGCCAGCCTGACCATTCCTTATCTGGGAGGGCCAAGCACACCCTATAAAGTGGCCGATACGGTGCCCTTTATTGTTGAGACTGCACAGGAAATAACCCGCCTGACCGGTTCGCATGGGGGGCTGTAGGCCCGACAAATAACCGCTTTTACGGGATTTTTGCCCGGGTCTTTGCCCGCAGGAGACGATTTGTCGCAAAATATAATTGAAATGACGGTTTAAATATGAAACGATCCACCCGTCGCAAGAATGCGAGTTTGGGAGGATATGAATTATGGCCCGTCAGAAGCGCCAAATTGGTAATACCGGTTTAGAGGTGAGTGTTCTTGGTTTTGGGGGTGCGCCGCTGGGCAATATGTATCGCCCGCTGGACGATGCGCAGGCCCGCGAAACCTTGCAGGTCGCCTGGGATGCTGGATTTCGCTATTTTGACACGGCCCCGCGATATGGTTATGGCCTGAGCGAACGGCGCACCGGTGATTTCCTGCGTGCGCAAGACGAGCCCTATATCCTGTCGACCAAAGTTGGCCGCCTGCTGCACCGGATTGAGGGTGACATCCCCGCCGACCGGCCCTTTGTTGATGCCCTGCCATTTGTTGAAGTTTACGATTACAGCTATGACGCGGTGATGCGCTCGGTCGAGGATAGCTGGCAGCGCCTTGGCCTGCGGCGCATTGATATTGCCTATATCCACGATATTGGCAGCCTGACCCACGGCGTTGATGCCCATCCGCGCCTGATGCGCGATGCCATGGAAGGCGGCGCACGCGCGCTTGACGAGCTTAAAAAGGCCGGATTGATTGGCGCTTATGGTTTGGGTGTCAATGAATGGGAAGTCTGCCTTGAAGCCCTGAAATCAACCGATATGGATGTGTTCTTGCTGGCCGGGCGTTATACGTTGCTGGAGCAGGAAGCACAGGAAAGTTTCCTGCCGGAATGTTTGCGGCGTAATGCATCGGTCGTGGTTGGGGGTGCATTTAATTCCGGCATTCTGGTGACCGGGCCAAAACCGGGTGCCAAATATGATTACGAAAATGCCCCGCAACATATTCTGGAACGCGCGCAGAAGATTGAACGGATTTGTACCGATCATGGCGTTCCGCTGCCAGCAGCGGCCATCCAATTCCCCTTGACCCATCCGGCGGTGGTGTCGGTTATTCCCGGTGCCAGTTCGCCGCGCCATGTGACCCAGGCGGTGGAATGGGCGGAAATGAACATTCCATCCGCCCTGTGGAGCGATTTGCGTGATCAGGGCCTGTTGCGGCCCGATGTGCCCGTGCCCGGCGAAGATTTGCTGGCCGGTGGGGATGCATCCTGATGTCGCGCGATATATCGCTGATTGATGCGCATCAGCATTTCTGGAAAATCGACCGTGGCGATTATGGCTGGATCACGCCAGACCTGTCGGTGCTGTATCGCGATTTTTTGCCCGATGACCTGAAACCGATCCTGGCAGGGCAGGGGATTACGCGAACGGTGCTGGTGCAAGCCGCCCCCAGCACGGCGGAAACCGATTTTATGCTGTCGCTGGCCGATGCGCATGACTTTATTGCCGGTGTGGTGGGCTGGGTTGATTTTGAAAAACCCGATGCCGCCATTGCCGATATTGCTCGCTGGGCGCGCAACGACAAATTTGTTGGCGTGCGGCCGATGATGCAGGATATCGAAGATGCGGACTGGATGCTGCGTGCGGAATTTTTGCCGGTTTTTGAAGCACTGATTGCGCGCAATCTGGCGTTTGATGCGCTGGTTTTACCACGTCATCTGGCGAATTTGCATATTCTGGCCCGGCGTTTTCCCCATTTGCGTATCGTGATCGACCATGCGGCGAAACCCAAAATTCGCAATGGTATTCATGGCCCCGATGCCTATGTCGAATGGGCACGTATGATGGGCGAATTCACCCCGCTTAAAAATGTTTATTGCAAGGTGTCGGGCCTGCTGACCGAGGCTGCACCCCATGCCGGTTTGCATGATCTGAAACCCTATCTTGACCATTTGCCGCGCGTTTTCGGGCCGGATCGCCTGATGTGGGGCAGTGACTGGCCGGTCCTGGGACTGGCAGCCGACTATGCCGACTGGGTGAAAATGACCCGGCAATGGCTGGGGACTTTTGCCCCCAAGGATATTGAAAAGATTGCCGGAAAAACGGCAACGCAATTTTACCGATTGTAATTTGAGCTGGGAAAAACCGGCACATCACGGAGGTTACGTTCATGAAGTCAGAAAGCAGGGCGTTTCTGTTAGGAACCGCCATGAGCGCTGTCATCCTGTTTGGTGCAGGCACCGCCGCACAGGCCAAGGATGAAGTAATGGGGGATTTTTCAGGGGTGACCCTGAAGGCCAAATTTATTGGCGGAAACCAGTATGAACCGCTTTATTCCCGCATCACGGACTGGGAAAAAGCGACCGGTGGCAAAGTGGAAATCATTTCCAAGAAAAGCCATTTTGAAATCGACAAGGAAATCAAATCCGATATCGCGGCGGGTTCGACCGACTGGTGCGTGGGCTATAACCATGTCAGTTTTGCCCCGCAATATACCAGCCTTTATACCGACCTTAAGCCTTATATCCCGCAAGATACCCTTGATAAATTTTCGCCAGCCCTGATTGATGCGGCCACCATTAACGGCGAATTGCAGATGCTGCCGCGCGCGCAGTTTGATGTCAGCGCGCTTTATTATCGCAAAAGCCTGTATGCCGACCCCGCCAAACAAAAGGCATTCAAGGAAAAGTACGGTTATGATCTGACCCCGCCGGAAACCTTTGACCAGTTCAAGGACCAGGCGATTTTCTTTGCCGATCCGCCCAATTTTTATGGCACGCAATATGCGGGCAAGGAAGAAGCGGTTGTTGGCCGGTTTTACGAATTGCTGGTCGCCAATGGCGGGCAGATGTTTGACGAAGACTGGAAGCCGACCTTCAATTCCGAGGCGGGACAGCAGGCCCTGCAATGGTTTGTTGACCTTTATAAAGCCAAGGCCGTACCGCCCGGCGTGCTTTCCTATGTCTGGGATGATCTGGGCAGCGGGTTTGCCAGTGGTTCGGTGGCGCTTGACCTGGATTGGCCGGGCTGGGCGGGTTATTTCAACGATCCGAAACAGTCGAAAATTGCCGGTGATGTTGGCGTCGTCGTACAGCCCAAAGGCAGCAGCGGCAAACGTACCGGCTGGTCGGGCATGCATGGTTTTTCCATGACCAAGGATTGTGACCAGAAAGAAGCCGCGGCATCGTTGATCTGGTTTTTGACCAACCATGACAGCCAGCTTTTTGAAGCCTCCAAAGGCCCGCTTCCGACCCGCACCCAGGTTTGGGATGACCTGATTGCCCAGGTCAAGGAAAGTGGTGATGGCTACCGCGCCGAAGTGCTTTCGGCATTTCAGGAAGCATCCAAACACGCGTTTGCCGTGCCGAAATTCCCGGAATGGGTGGAAAGCACCAACCTGATTTATCCTGAATTGCAGGCGGCAATCGTGGGCGACAAAACCGCGAAACAGGCCCTGGATGAAGCAGCCCAGCGTGTCGGCGACATGATGGCTGATTACGGATACTGATCCATCCTGGCATCAAAGCTCCCTCCCGGTGGTGCGCCATAACCTACCCGCCGGGATTTGGGCGGTTGATCCACACCTCAACCGCCCTTTTTTCCTTTTCATTTCATTTTCGCGGTTGCCGAGCGCATGAAACGCAAATTTCTCAGCCCGCCAGTTTTGCTGCTATTGCCTGCGATCATCATTATCGCGGCCGTGGTTCTGGTTCCGCTGCTTCTATCGCTTTATACCAGCTTTACGCCTTTCAAGCTGACGCGTCCCGATACGCTGTATCGCTGGATCGGGGTGCGCAACTATGCCCGCCTGTTTGAAGATTACTATTTCTGGGCAGCGTTTTTGCGCACCTTTGTTGTGCTGACCATTGCGCTGAACCTGGAAATGCTGCTGGGTCTTGGCCTGGCGCTGCTGGTGAACAAGGCCACCATGGGCCAGCGCGCCCTGCGGACCATCATGATGTTTCCCATGATGTTTTCGCCCATTCTGGTCGGTTTTCAGTTTAAATTTCTGTTCAATGACACGGTTGGTCTTGTCAATAATGCCCTGCAAAGCATGGGCATGGAACGGGTGATCCCGTGGCTGGTGGACGAACATCTGGCCCTGTTTTCGATCCTGAGTGCGGAAATCTGGTCTTCGACTTCGGTTTTTGCCATTCTGATTTTGGCAGGCCTGATGGCGATCCCGCGCGACCCGCTGGAAGCTGCCAAGGTGGATGGCTGCACGGCCTGGCAGACATTTCGCCATATCACCCTGCCATATCTGATGCCGTTCATGTTCATTGCCATGACCATTCGTTCGCTCGATATCGCGCGTGCCTATGACATTGTTCAGATCATGACAGCCGGTGGCCCGGCACGCCGGACCGAGCTTCTATGGACGATGATTTCGCGCTCGGGATATGTCGATGCCAATATGGGGCTGGCCAATGCCATGGCCTATATTTCGATCCTGCTGTCGATTTTCTTCACCTTTTATTTCTTCCGCAAACTAATGGCGGCACGTCGCTATATGGGGGGTGCGCAATGATGGTTTCGCACGCAACGCGCAAGGTTTACCTGAAATGGGCGCGCTGGATCGGAACGTTTCTGGCAATGTCGGTCATTTGCATTCCGGGGCTTTGGATTGTGCTGTCGTCTTTCCGGCCCAATGTGGAAATTCTGGCAAAACCGGCAATCTGGATTCCGCAGGACCTTAATTTTGATCATTACGCCGCCATCTTCAGCTCCGATCCGGGGCAGGGTGCCGTGCCGGTCTGGAGCTATTTCCAGAATTCGCTGATCATTGCCACCACCAGCACCCTGATTGCCCTTCTGATTGGTATGGCTGGCGGTTACGCCTTTGCGCGCTATAGCTTCAAGGGCAAGGATACGATGTTTCTGGGCTTCATGCTGTCGCGTACGGTGCCGGGCATTGCGCTGTCTTTGCCGTTATTCATGGTTTATGCGCGCCTTGGCATTATCGATACCGATTTTGGCATGATCCTGATTTATGTGGCGATGAACCTGCCTTTTACCATCTGGCTGATTGACGGGTTTTTCCGCCAGGTGCCCCAGGAAATGAGCCAGGCCGCCCAGATTGATGGCTGCACCCCGTGGCAGGCCTTCTGGCTGGTGGAATTTCCGCTGGCAAAATCGGGCATCGCATCGGCCGGTATTTTTGCCTTTTTGACAAGCTGGAACGAATTTGCCCTGGCAAGCCAGCTTACCCGGTCAACGGGGTCAAAAACGCTGCCGGTCGGGCTTCTGGATTTCACATCGGAATTTACCATCAATTGGGGCGGAATGTGCGCGCTGGCGGTGATCATGATTGTACCCGCGCTGCTTCTGACCTTCATCGTGCAAAAACACCTTGTGGCCGGCCTGACCTTTGGCGGCGTCAAAGGCTGATCGGAACGACGGGAAAAGAGAAATGGCAACTGTTAATCTTGAAAAAGTCGTCAAGCGGTATGGGCCGATTGATGTTGTTCATGGCATCGACCTTGAAATCGAACATGGCGAATTTGTCGTGCTGGTCGGGCCTTCGGGCTGTGGTAAATCCACCACGCTGCGCATGATTGCCGGGCTTGAGGAAATTTCCGATGGTGCGGTAAAAATTGGCGACCGCGTGGTGAATGACCTGCCGCCGCGGGATCGCAATGTATCGATGGTGTTTCAGAATTACGCCCTTTATCCGCATATGACGGTGGCGGAAAATCTGGGTTTCAGCCTGAAAATTGCCAAGCGCAGCCAGGCCGAAATAGACGAACGCGTCACCGAGGCCGCCACCATTTTGGGCCTGGGCGATATGATGGATCGTTTGCCTGGCCAGCTTTCGGGCGGGCAGCGCCAGCGTGTTGCAATGGGCCGGGCGATTGTGCGCCACCCGGATGTGTTTTTGTTTGATGAACCGCTATCAAACCTGGATGCAAAATTGCGCACCCAGATGCGCACCGAAATCAAGAAATTGCACCAGAAGGTGCAAACCACCGTTATTTACGTGACCCACGACCAGATTGAGGCCATGACCCTTGCCGATCGCATTGTCATCATGCGGGGCGGGCATATCGAACAGGTCGGATCGCCGATGGATATTTTCCATAACCCGGCCAACCTGTTTGTCGCGCAATTCATCGGCAGCCCGCCAATGAACCTTGCCGAGGGCATTGTGGGTAGCAATGGCAGCCTGACCCTTGCCAGCGGGGATGTGTTGCAACTGGCCCCCGATATGGCGGCACGCGTGGCCGAGGGCACAGCCGTTACCCTGGGTATTCGCGCCGAAGACATGGCGATCGAGGGCCATGGCCGCATTGGCAACCATATCAGCACCGTAAAGGCGCAGGTGAATTTGACCGAGCCGCTGGGCAATGAAAGCCTGGTGTTTTTCGAACATGGCGGGGCTGAATGGGTAACACGCATGTTTAATCCGCGCGATATTGCGCCGGGTGAAACCATTACCCTGCATCTGAACATGGAAAGTGTTCACCTGTTTGACAAAACCAGCGAAAAGCGGCTGTAAGGGTTTATCATGGCGATTATTACCCATGTCGATATCCGGATGGTGGACCTGAAGCCCAAAGTGGTGCGACAGGATGCCATCCAGTCCTTTGTCAGCCAGGAAACGCCGATTATCCGCATTTTTGATGCCGATGGCGTGTGTGGCACGGGCTATAGCTACACCATCGGAACGGGCGGATCATCGGTGGTTGCGCTGCTGCGTGACCATCTGGCACCGCAGCTTATTGGCCGGGATGCCCATGATATCGAGGCGATCTGGCGTGATCTGCTGTTTTCAACCCATGCAACGGCGGTGGGGGCGATAACCTCGCTGGCGCTGGCCGCGATTGATACCGCCCTTTGGGATTTGCAATCACGTAAAACCGGCATTCCGCTTTATCAGCTTGCCGGTGGGGCGAAGGGTAAAATCCCGCTTTACACCACCGAAGGCGGCTGGTTGCAGCTTGAAACATCGCAACTGGTTGATGATGCCCTTGCCATGAAACAGCAGGGTTTTGGTGGGGCAAAAATCAAGGTTGGCAAACCCCGCGCGGCCGAGGATGTAGCACGCCTGCAGGCCGTGCGCGAGGCGGTGGGCCATGACTTTGAAATCATGACCGATGCCAACCAGGGCTTTGACCTTTCCGAAGCAATACGTCGTGCCCGTCTTTTTGAAGCCTTTGACATTGCCTGGTTTGAAGAACCGTTACCAGCGGACAACGTTCTTGCCCATCAGCGCCTGGCGGCGGCAACGACCCTGCCGGTCGCGGTGGGCGAAAGCATGTATAGCCTGGGGCAGTTTCGCGAATATCTGGCGCTTTCGGCCTGCTCGATCGTGCAGGTTGATGTGGCGCGTATTGGCGGCATTACTCCCTGGCTAAAGGTGGCGCATCTGGCCGAAAGTTTTGATGTTGCCGTGTGCCCGCATTTCCTGATGGAATTGCATGTCGCGCTGTGTTGTGCCGTGCCCAACAGCCGCTGGCTGGAATATATCCCCCAGCTTGACAGCCTGACCCATCAGGGCCTGCGCATTGAAAACGGCCATGCCCTGCCGTCAGATGCGCCGGGACTGGGCATTGACTGGGACTGGGATGCAATAGCCGCCGGGCAGCTTTTTACCCCGATTGTGATTGGCAAGTGAGGCCGCAATGAAACGTGTTGGCATGGTGATCCATGTAAGGCCGGAAAAACTGGCCGAATATAAAAAACTCCATGCCGAGCCCTGGCCCGGCGTGATCGACACTTTGCGCAAACATCACGTGCATAATTACGTGATTTACCAGCATGCCGACCTTTTATTTGGCCATCTGGAATATGACGGCAGCGATTTTAAGGCCGATATGGCCGAAATCGCCAAAGACCCGGTTACTCAGGAATGGTGGAAATTGACCGACCCGTGCCAGTCCCCCCTTGCAACGCGCAAGGAAGGCGAATGGTGGGCGGAAATGGAAGAAGTCTTTTACATGGCGTAAGGCCCGCCGGGACACCGGCACAGGGGCGCGCCACACACGCAGGAGAATGAAATGGCAGGAAGACTGGCAGGAAAAACCGCCGTTGTAACCGCCGCAGGCCAGGGAATTGGCCGGGCCACGGCAGAAATGTTTCTCGCCGAAGGGGCAAGGGTGATTGCCACCGACATTAACGAAGAGGCCCTGGCAAGCCTTTCGGGCATGGAAACCCACAAACTGGACGTGACCGACGGGGCCGCCATTGCCGAATTTGGCAAAAAGGTGGGTGCGGTTGATGTGCTGTTTAACTGCGCAGGCTTTGTCCATCATGGCACCATCCTTGAATGCGATGAAGATGCCTATGATTTCAGCTTTAACCTTAATGTGCGTTCGCAATATCGCATGATGCGCGCTTTGCTGCCCGCCATGCTGGAAAATGGCGGTGGCTCGATCGTCAATATGTCGTCGGTGGCATCCTCGGTTAAGGGGGTTCCGGTCCGCTTTATCTATGGCGCGACCAAGGCCGCCGTTATTGGCATGACCAAATCGGTCGCAGCGGATTTTGTCGGTAAAAACATTCGCTGCAACGCGATTTGCCCCGGCACGGTCGAAAGCCCGTCGCTTCAGCAGCGCATGGCATCGCAGGGCGGGGATTTTGAAGAAGTCCGCAAGGCCTTTGTCGCCCGCCAGCCAATTGGCCGTATCGGCCAGCCCGGCGAAATTGCCGCCCTTGCCACTTATCTGGCGTCGGATGAAGCAAGCTATACCACCGGTGCCATTCATGTGATTGACGGCGGCTGGGTAAACTGATCCATTCAGGGTCTGTTCAAGGTCTGTCCGGTTACGGGGTTTGGCCCTAATCTGCAAAAACCAAAAGGATAAATTCCAATGAAACTGTTACGTTATGGTCCGGTCGGTTCGGAAAAGCCCGGTCTGCTGGATGCCAATGGCACCATTCGCGATCTTTCCGGTGTGATTGCCGATCTTGATCCTTCGACCATCTCGCAGGAAACGTTCGATAAAATCGCTGCCCTTGATGCCGCCAGCCTGCCGGAAGTGTCGGGTGATGTGCGTATTGGCGCGTGTGTGGGCCGCCCGGGCAAATTCATTTGCATCGGCCTGAATTATTCCGACCATGCGGCTGAAACCGGCATGCAGGTGCCGCCGGAACCGGTGATTTTCTTCAAGGCCACCTCGGCTGTTTGCGGCCCGAACGACAATGTTGAAATTCCGCGCGGTTCGGAAAAATCCGACTGGGAAGTTGAACTGGGCGTCATCATCGGCAAAGAAGCCAAATATGTTGATGAAGCCAATGCGATGGACCATGTTGCCGGTTATTGCGTGGTTAACGACCTGTCTGAACGTGCCTTCCAGATCGAACGTTCCGGCCAGTGGGTAAAAGGCAAAAGTGCCGATACCTTCGGCCCGGTTGGCCCGTATCTGGTAACGCGCGATGAAGTCAAAGACCCGCAGAACCTGCCGATGTGGTTGACGGTCAATGGTCATAAATACCAGGATGGCAGCACCCAGACGATGGTTTATGGCGTGCAGTTCCTCATCCACTACCTGTCGCAATTCATGAGCCTGCAACCGGGCGACATCATCTCGACCGGCACCCCCCCAGGCGTTGGCATGGGCCAGAACCCGCAGGTCTACCTCAAGGCCGGTGACGTTATGGAACTCGGCATTGAAGGCCTTGGCAGCCAGAAACAGACAACCGTGCAGGCCTAATCGCCCACACGCTGTTTAAAGACCCGTATTTTAAAAAGCCGTCATCTGTTTAACCACGGATGGCGGATTTTTTATTCCGGCGACAGATCAAAACTGTTTGGCAGCGATACCCAGATCACGGATTGCGCCTCTGGCGAGTGGCGTGAAAGATGGCCTTTGCCATGGGTATCCTCTACCAAAACAAAACTGCCCGCCGCCACATGGCGTACCTCACCATCACTTGTTTCATAATCCACAGCCCCGTCCAGCCGAACCGTTAAAACCGGTTCTGGCACCGTATGCCAAGAAACCTCACGCATCCCGGCTGGAATATGCGTGATGCGAACCCGCGACGCCGGATAACTTGCCGTCACATCAAATGGCACGGCCTCAGGATGCACCGTGCGCTTTGTCGTCGGCAATTCAACTTCATCAAAATGCGATTCCCCGTCCGGGGTGGCGTAGATGCGGAGGCATTTCATGGAGGTCTCCGTTCTTGGGTCTGATGCATTTAACTATTTAAGGAGTTTGTCTGTTCAAAAGTGAAGAGAAATTACTAATAATAGTAGCTGCTGAAAAAGAATCGGGTGATATTATTTTTGTTGCTCGTTTTATGTGTTCAAGGGAGGTTTTTATGAATGAACGAGACTTGGTAAATGTTTTAAATGAAATGTATGAAGGTGCGGCTTCAGGGGAGGCTGCTGTTATGGTGCATTTATTCGGCATAAAATATGCAAATCAAATTAAGGCGGCAGACACTTCCCCGTCTCGGTTAGCGAAGTTGTCAAATGTGCCAGATAGCTATGGGGTTGAGATTAACAAAGGCGTTAATTTGTCAAAATTTGTATCGGTTAAGTAGCTTGAGCTAAGATTATGATTCTATGGTTGGAAGCGAATATTCATGTTTCGCTATCCCCACCCAACGCCTGATACAGCGTGACCAGATTTAAAATCTGATTGAGCTGGTTTTGCAGGAGGGATTCTTCGGCGGTGCGGCGGTTTTCCTGGGCATCCAGCCAGCTTTGCATGGAGACGGCACCGGCGCGGAAGCGGGTTTCGTAGATGCGTTCGGCGTTGCGCGCGTCATTCAGGGCGGCGCGCAGGTTCTGGGCCTGTGCGATATAGTGATCGCGTGCAGACAGGGCGGTTTCAACGTCGCTGAAGGCCTGATAGAGGGTTTGGCGGTAATTGATTACATCCTGTTCGTACTGGGCTTCGGAGACGCGGATATCGAGCTGTCTTTCGTTCCAGTTCAGGAAGGGAAGGGCGATGCTGGCACCCAATGTGCCAATCGGGTTTTCCAGAAGGTTGCGGAGCTGATCGCTGCTGGTGCCGAGTTCACCCGTAAGGTTCAGGGTGGGCAGCAGGCTGGTTTTGGCGGTGTTGATATTGGCAATATCGGCGCGCAGGCGAAGCTCTGCTGCTTTTACATCCGGGCGGCGTGCCAGAAGGTCGGCGGGCAGGCCGGATTTGACGGCCGGGAGTGTGCCATCGGGCAGGGTATCGCGGCTGATGGCAATTTCCTGCGGGGGCTGGTCAAACAGGATGGATAGCGCGTTTTTATTGGCTTTCAGGCTTTGCGCGATTTGGGTGTAATCGGCAAGCTGGCTTTCGAGGCTGCGGCGCGATTCATAAAGTTCGAGCGAGCTGGACGCGCCGGACTGATATTGCACATTCACCAGTTCAAGGGTTTTGCGGGCATAGTCAATGCTGGCCTGGGCAATGGCAAGGCGTTGCTGGTCGTAAACACTTTGCCAGTACAAATTGGCGGTGGTGCCGGTGAGTGTGAGGGCTGTGCTGGCGCGGTCCTTTTCGGTGGCCAGGGCTTCCCATTTTTTGGCGTCATAATTGCTGCCAAGTTTTCCCCATAAATCGACCTCGTAACTGACGCTGCTGGTGGTGCCATAGCTGCGCGATATGCGCCCGGTATCAAGGTTGCGCGAGGTCGAGGAATTGGCCCCGGCGGACAGGTCCGGGAACAGGTCGGTTTTGGCGATGCCTGCCTGAAGCTGCGCCTGGCGTACCTTGATGGTGGCGGCGGCAAGGTCGTTATTTTGAGCAAGCGCGTTGGCGACAAGCTGGTCCAATGCCGGGTCGTTAAAATTGTGCCACCAGTTGGACGGGGCCATGGCAACGCCTGCATTATTGGCCGTGCCGGAGGATTGTGGCGTTGTGCCGGTTTTGGTTGCAGGTGTGCTGCGGCTTGCCGGGTTTGTGGCCGTAGTGCCCGTCACGGTGCTGTCGCTGCGCCAGCCGGCTGGCAGGGTGACGTCGGGCTGGTTATAGGTGGCCTTTTCCAGGCTGGAACAGCCCGCAAGCAAAAGCAGGGTAAGGATGGTGCCGGTTTTGAGGGTTGATTTAAGCATTTTCTTATCCTTCAGTCCCGGTTCAGGGCATCAACAGGGTTGAGGCGGGCGGCACTGCGCGCGGGCAGGAAGCCAAACAGAACCCCGATCATGGAAGAGCAGGCAAAGGCCGCGATAATGGATGTGGTGGAATAGATCATCTGGAAAGGTGTGCCGAGCATACCAAACAGAACCCCGATCAAAAGGGCGAGCGAAACCCCCAGTCCGCCACCAATAAGGCAGACAAGGACAGCTTCGATCAGGAACTGGCGCAGGATATCGCCCTGCCGGGCGCCAACGGCCATGCGCACGCCAATTTCGCCGGTGCGTTCGGTGACAGATACCAGCATGATATTCATAACGCCAATGCCCCCCACAATCAGCGAGATCACCGCGATGGAGGAAACCAGCAGCGTCAAGGTTGCGGTGGTGGTTTCAATGGTTTGGCGGATGGTGTCGGTATTGATGGTGAAAAAGTCGCGAATGCCGTGCCGGCGTTCAAGGAAATCACCAATTTTTTGATCGGCCAGTTTGGTATCCACCGCATCGGCCACGCGCACCGTGATGCTGGTCAGGTAATTCTGGCCGGTCAGGCGTGTCATGACGGTGGTGTAGGGCAGCCAGACATTAAGGCTGTCGCCCCGGCCAAAGGCACTGTCATGGGGTTTGGTCACGCCTATGACACGCACGGGAACAGAACCCAGCAAAATCACCTTGCCCAGCGGGTCCTCGCCATTGGGAAACAGCTTGTCACGGGTGTTGTTATCAATAATCGCGTCCTGATCGCGGTTCTGGACGGAACGCTGGTTAAACCAGATGCCCCTGTCCATTTCATAGCCGCGCACGCGGTCGTAATCCACACCAACACCGGTGACGGAGGATGTAACCTCGATATTGCGATAGCGCAGGGTGACGCTGGTTGAGACGCTGGGCGTGACGCTATCGACGTAATATTCGTTATTAAGTGCGCTGGCGTCATCCGCCGTCAGGGTGCGGATGGCATCGGCATCGCGGTCGCCAAAATCCTTGCCACGGCGAATGTCGATGGTGTTGGTGCCAATCGAGCTGATATCAGCCAGAACCTTTTCGCGCGACCCGGTGCCAAGGGCAACGACCGATACCACCGAGGCAATACCGATGATAATGCCCAGCATGGTCAGAAAGGTGCGCAGGCGATGCGCCATCATGGCAACCAGCGCCATTTTAAACGCTTCGCCAAAGCGGCCAAATTCGGCCAGCAGGCGTTTGCCTTTGGGTTTTTGTGCAATTGGCGCGGGGGTGGTGTTTTCGCTGCTGCCGGTTGCGGTTTGGCGTTCGTCGCGGATGATTTCGCCGTCAAGAATTTCGATCACGCGTTCGGCATGGGCGGCAACATTGGCATCATGGGTAACCAGGATAACCGTGTGCCCGTCGGCATGAAGATCACGCAAAAGGGCGAGGGTCTGTTCGCCACTTTTGCTATCCAGCGCGCCGGTGGGTTCATCGGCCAATATCACATCACCACCATTCATCAGGGCGCGGGCGATACTGACACGCTGCTGCTGTCCGCCGGAAAGCTGACCGGGGCGGTGATGGGTGCGGTCGCCCAGGCCGACTTTTTCCAGCAGGCTGTACGCGCGGTCATGGCGCTGGCTGGCGGAATAACCGGCATAAATGGCCGGAACCTCGACATTGCCAAGGGCTGTCAGGTCAGACAGCAGGTGATAACGCTGGAAAATAAAGCCGAAATATTCACGGCGCAGGGCGGCAAGTTCGTCGGCCTCCAGCGCATCGGTGGCGCGGCCATTAACGCGATAGGTGCCGCGTGTGGGCTGGTCCAGGCAGCCCAGAATATTCATCAGTGTTGATTTGCCCGAGCCTGAAGCCCCGACAATGGCAACCATTTCGCCGCGCTCGATCGTCAGGTTTACACCTTTGAGAACCGCGATTTTCTGGTCGCCTGCCGGGTATTCACGCCACAGGTCGGTAATCTGGATTAACGGGGCTTGCATATCAGAACATCATCCCCCGCGGGCGACGGCCACCCGATGCGCTGGCAAGGGCGGCATCGCTGGCGGCACCAATGATAACGGTGTCGCCTTCTTTAAGGCCCGATGTGATTTCGGCTTTGACATTGGTATTCAGACCAACACTCACAGGCTGTTTGGTAATGGCACCTTTGGCATCGGGGATTTGGACATAGTATTTGCCATCCGCATCGCTCATCAAGGCAGATGAGGGAATGATCAGCGCGCCCTTGACCGATTTAAGGACAATGGTGACCTCGGTTGTCATGGCAATGCGCAGGATGCCATCGGGATTGGGCACATCAAACAGGGCGTTGTAATAGACGGCTTCGTTATCGGCGAGGCCATCGTCATTATCATCAATTTCATCGGGTGCGGGTTCAATGGCACGCAGGGCGGCGTGATAGCGTGAATCAGGATCGCCCAGAATGGTGAAATACACTTCCTGGCCCGGTTTGACGCGAATAACATCGGCCTCGGAAATTTCGGCCTTCACCGTCATGGTGGCAAGCTGCGCCAGTTTGATGATGGTTGGTGTGGATTGCACTGCATTCACCGTTTGCCCGACCTTGACGGGCAGGGAAACAACCGTGCCATCCATGGGTGCGCGGATCTGGGTGTAATCAAGGTCGATTTGGGCGGTATCAACGGCAATGCGGGCCTGGTCGATCTGGGCATTCAGGGCATTGATTTCGGCCTTGGTTACCGCAAGGGTGGCTTCGGCGGTTTCAAGGTCTTCCTGCGGGGTGGCATCGAGGCGGCGCATTTTTTTCTGGCGGTCAAAGGCTTGCTGGGCCTGGCGCAGGGTGGCCTTTTTTGAGGCCAGCTGGGCTTCGATATTGGCCAGTTTTGCCTTGGCATCGCTTAGGGCGTTTTGCTGGGTCGAGGGGTCAATCTCCGCGATCAGGTCGCCTTTTTTGATGACATCGCCCAGTGCGACAAACAGTTTTTGAATTTGCCCGGAAACCTGCGCGCCGACCGAAACAAGCTGTGATGCCTCCAGCGCACCACTGGCAAGAACCGTGCTTTCAAGGTCGCCGCGTGAAACGGTGGCGGTGACGTAGTTTGGTGTGGTTTCGGGCGGAAAGAAATAATTGCGGCCCAACCATCCGCCTGCGGCAAGCAGCAGCAGAACGATGATTATGGTGGTGCGGCGGGCGAACAGTTTTTTCATGGGAATCCGTTGGGCTGAATTCAAAAAACAGGCACTGAACAGAACAGACATAAAAACGCGCCGGGCGCATTGATATGTGCTTTGCCCGGTGCCTGGTGGGGTTTTACCCAGGGGGCTGCATCCTAAATAGCATTCCTGAACGCACAATGGGGTGAGGAGGATGAAAAACATATGTAAGGGATGTGTAAAGGGCGCGCATGTGGCCTTTTCGCGACAATTTTCGCCGGTATGATGGCAGGGTACTGGAGAAAACGCCCGTGACCCGAATACTTCTGATTGATGATGACACCGAACTTGGCGAGATGCTGGCAGAGTATCTTGAGGGGGAGGGGTTTGCGATTACCGTTGTTCATAATGGAACGGACGGCATTCGCCATGCCCTGACAGGTGATTATGCGATGGCGCTGCTTGATATCATGATGCCCGGCATTGGCGGGATCGAGGTTTTGCGCCAGGTGCGCGCCCAAAGCCGGATGCCGGTGATCATGCTGACTGCCAAGGGCGATGATGTTGACCGGGTTGTGGGGCTGGAACTTGGCGCGGATGATTATATCCCCAAACCCTATTATCCGCGGGAGCTTGTCGCGCGCATTCGGGCCGTTTTGCGCCGGGCCGAAGGGGCCGGGACTGCGGGCATGACAGGTGCTGGCAGTGCGGGCGGTGGTGATGCAGGTGCGGCAAATGGCGGGCGCGATGCAACCCTGACACAGGGGGATATCACCCTGGACCCGGCGCGCCGGGTTGCTGCCTATTGCGGGCAGGAGCTTGATTTGACGGTATCGGAATTCAACCTTCTGGAAACGCTGATGCGGGCGCGTGACCGGGCCCTTTCCAAAAATGAATTATCGCTGACTGTTCTGGGTCGCCCGCGCGAGGTTTATGACCGTTCGATTGATGTGCATATGAGCAACCTTCGCCAGAAATTGCAGCAGGCCAGTGGCGATGCCACCCTGATTGAAACCGTGCGCGGATTTGGCTATCGCCTGAGGCAGGACGCATGAGGGGACGGCTTTTCTGGAAAATTCTGGTCGGGTTCGCCATTACCTTTGTCGGTATTGCCGAAGGCATATGGCTATTGTTTCAGTTTTACGGCCATCCGCCGACACCATATTTGATTGGTTATCTGTCGGCCACCGTGCCGGGTTATGTGGAAATGGCAAGCCGTGCTGCCGAACGGGGCGGGGAACCGGCATTAAAACAATTGGTGGAGGACTGGCCACGCGCCGAACGTGAACGCCTGACCTATCGTGTTATTCCTGCTGCCATTGCGCAAAAGGCGCAAAGTGATGCGACGGGTAATGTTGCACCGACCGAACAGGAACTGGCGGAATGGTCCGAAAAAACCGGCAGCCCGACGCGCCGTTTAACCCCGGCACAATTGCGTGAAGGTTACATTGCTGCCCATCAGGCATGGGAAACGGGGTCTATCACCCGTAATGTGCAATCGGCCGATGGCCAATGGCTGCAATTGCAGTTTGATGCCGCCGATATCGTGGCGCAATTGCCGCGCGACCGGCATTTGAACATTCCCATGCCCATGATCATTGCCGGGGTGACAGGCGGGCTTATTTTCAGTGCATTTCTGGCCTGGTATCTGACGCGACCGATTTTGCAGCTTCGCAAGGGGTTTGAACAATTATCCGCTGGTGAAATGTCCCATCGGTTGCGCCCGAAAATGGGCCGCAGGCGCGATGAAATTGCCGATCTTGCCCGCGATTTTGACCATATGGCAGGCCGTCTGCAGCAATTGATTGGCGCACGGGACCGCCTGTTAAACGATGTGTCGCACGAATTGCGATCACCCCTGGCTCGCATGCAAATGGCAGTTGCCCTGGCCCGGCAAAAACCCGAACGGGTTGAAAGCTCGTTCGACCGCATCGAAAAAGAAACCATCCGCCTCGATGAACTGGTTGGTGGCCTTTTAACCCTGTCACGGGTGGAAAGCGGGGCTGCACACCAGCCTGTGCATCTGGACCTGGACCATTTGCTGGGCCGGGTGATTTCCGATGCCCGGTTCGAGGCCGAGGGGCTGGGAATTAACGTAAAAGCCGACCTTGTTGTGCGCTGGGATCATTTTGGCGCGGTGCCCGTGGTTTTGGGCAATGCCGAATTGCTGCGCCGCGCCTTTGAAAATGTCATTCGTAATGCCCTGCATCATACGCACGCTGGCCAGTTGGTTGAAATTGCCGCAAGCGCCAATTATGACCGGCAGTTTTTTGACATTACCATTGCGGATCGCGGACCGGGCATTGCACCCGATATGCTTGAAACCGTGTTTGACCCTTTCACCCGTGATGCAGGCGCTGCCGGGCAAAAAGGTGAAACAGGCGAAGAAGGCACAAAGGGCGGAGTGACAGCTGTTTCGCAGGGCATTGCGGGCAATACCGGCAATGATGGATTTATTGCCAGCAAAAGTGGATTTGGCCTTGGCCTGTCGATCGCAAAGCGCGCGATAGAGGCGCATGGCGGCAGCATTAATGCGCGCAACCGCGATGATGGCGGGTTGGTGATGCATATTACTCTGCCTTTTATTTTGCGCCTGGACGGAGAAAGTGACGCATGATTGATGAACGAAACCAGCGATCAAAGCTGTTTTTCATCTGGTGGTTTTTGTGGGGTTAGGCCGCAAAGGCGGGCATGTTTGCCTGCTGTCGGATTTGAACAAAACTGCCGTAAAAGCCGGGTGTTTGGCCTGCAAATATTCATAGCTGTTGTGCCCGTGGCGGGCAGGGTGCAAACAAGAGTTTTCTTGCGGTTGGACCCGGAAAATATTATCAACAGCGCTTGCGGCGAAAAGGGGCCATGCCGTCATTTCCATGCCAGATTGTAATTTTGGCGCCAGCCAGATTTTATTGCACGGGCATTCATGGAATTGTCAGGTTTCATGTCGTATGATTGCTTGGTTTGTTTGTTTTAAATTTTTCGACGTTTCAACAGGATAAGGGACATTGACGCATCTGCGCCCGCAAGGCCGCCCGATGATTTGGGACATGTGGAGCAGGCGGTGCGTTGATCGCCATGACGGTTCATCAGAATGACAATTGAAAAAAATGCGCTGCCTGAACAATCCAACCCGGCTACCGGGGCGGGGGATGATGCGGCAAAACAGGTTTTTGATGCAGGCGCGCCGGAACTTTCGGTTGTGGTGCCAGTCAAAAATGAAGTTGAAAATATTGAACCGCTGGTGACGGAAATTGTCGCAGCCCTGCGCGGCAAGGTGCCGTTTGAAATTATCTATGTTGATGATGGCAGCACCGATGAAACCACGACCATCGTGCGTGATTTACGCCAGCGCATCGAAGAATTGCACCTGATTTGCCATGAAAAAAGCTGTGGTCAGTCGATTGCGGTTCTGACCGGGGTGAAAAATGCGCGCGGCAAGCTGATTGTAACGCTTGATGGCGACGGGCAGAATGACCCGGCCGATATTCCGCAGATGCTTGAACGTTATCGTGCCGAAGGGGCGGATGCACAGGTTCTGATCGCGGGCTGGCGGGCAAACCGCCATGACACGGCGATGAAACGCATTCAGTCGCGCATTGCCAACAAAGTACGCGGTGGCCTTTTGAAGGACCAGACGCCCGATACCGGCTGTGGCATCAAGCTGTTTCGCCGGGAAGATTTCCTGGCATTTCCGCGTTTTAACCATATGCACCGGTTTTTGCCGGCCCTGATGCTGCGTGATGGCGGCAGGGTCTTTTCAGTGGCGGTCAATCACCGGCCACGGTTGCGGGGACAATCGAATTACAGCATGATGAACCGTCTTTGGGTCGGCATTGTTGATATTATGGGTGTGATGTGGCTGCAGGCCCGTGCCAAAACACCCGTTGTGAAATCAAAAGAATAGGGGGCGGCAATGCAGGAATGGCTTGCAAGGTTGTTCTCCAATATCGATGCCTGGTTCGTGCTGGGTATTGTCGGACAGGTGATGTTTTCCGGCCGGTTTCTGGTTCAGTGGCTGGTCAGTGAAAAACACGCCAAAAGCATTGTTCCCGTGGCATTCTGGTATCTCAGCATTGCTGGCGGGATTTGCCTGATGGTTTATGGCCTGCAACGGGCCGAACCGATCATTATTCTTGGGCAGTCCTTTGGCCTGATCGTTTATGCACGGAACCTTTATTTCATTCACCGTGAAAAACGCGACGCCAAGGCAGAAACCATCCCGTCGATCGTAGCCGAATAAAACGGCCATCAATTAAACGGAAATTATATGAGCATTCACAACCGCACCGGCGCAAAGACGGCTTCGTTTGGCGTGATCCTTGTTCTATGGGTTTTGGTTGCGGTTGTGGGCGTTACTGCCCGGCCGTTATTGCCCGTGGATGAAACCCGTTACCTGTCGGTGGCGTGGGAAATGTGGGTGCATCACAACTGGCTGGTGCCGCACCTGAATGGTGAACCCTATGCGCACAAACCGCCTCTGCTGTTCTGGCTGATCAATGCCAGCTGGGCTATTTTTGGCGTCAATGATTTTACCGCCCGCCTGATTGCTCCGCTTTTTGCCGGTTTGAACATGGTGATGGTTGCTTTGCTGGCAAAGCGTATCTGGCCTGGTAAAACCGCCATTGCGCAGCTTGCCCCGATGTTCCTGATTGGGGGCACCTATTATGCCGGTTATGGCACGCTGACCTATTTTGACATGCTGCAATGCTTCTTTGCGTTGCTGGGCTGGTATGGCGTTTTTGTTGCCAATGACGGCGACCGTCGCAAAGGCTGGATTATTACCGGTATTGCCGTTGGCCTGGGTGTGCTGGCCAAGGGGCCGGTGATTTTGCTTTATGTGCTGCCTGCTGCCGTGTTTGCACCACTTTGGCGTCGCGACGGTTTTGGTTTGGGTATTGGCCGTAAATCGGGTGCATCACCTGCTGCTGGTTCAAACGCTGCCGCTGCCAAGCCTGTAAATGGTGCCGTTGCACCTGATGGGCTTGGCCGCTGGTATGCGGGTATGGGCCTTGCGGTGTTGTTGGGCGCGGCCATTGCGCTGTGCTGGGCTGTTCCAGCGGCAATTTTTGGCGGCGCGGAATATCGCAATGCGATTTTCTGGGGCCAGACGGCGGGCCGCATGGTGGATAGCTTTGCCCATGTCGAACCATTTTATTACTATCTGGTGGCGCTGCCAGCCATGCTGTTGCCCTGGCTGTTCTGGGGTGGTTTGTGGCGGTCGCTGTTCGGGTTTGGCTGGCGCCGGGACATGGATGCCGGTTTGCGTTTCTGCATGCTGGTGGCGGTATTTTTGCTGGTTGCGTTCAGCCTGATTTCGGGCAAGCGCGTGCATTATATTTTGCCGGTTCTGCCATTGCTGGCATTGGTTTTTGCCCGCATCCTGGCCGATCTGCCGACCCGCCGGATTGATCAGATCCCGGTTGCGGTATTTATTGTTATTCTGGGTGTTGCCGGTTTGGTCGCGCCGTTCCTGCCGACCTTCTTTGCCAAAATTCCGGCCTGGGTTGGTTTGTTGGAAGGCTGGTGGGGTGCGTTCCTGTTGCTGGCCGGTTTGGCCCTGCTGGTGATTGAAACCGGGCGTGTGGCCGCTGTTGGTGTGATTGCCGGGGTGAACTTGCTGCTGGTTGCCATGGTGTTCATGATTGCCGCCCCGCGCCTGCAAACGGATTACGATATGCGGCCGATGGCGCAGTATCTGAAGACCCAGCAGCAGGCTGGCCGCAATGTGGCCTATTGGGGCAAATACCATGCGCAGTTCCAGTTCCTGGGCCGGTTGGAACAGCCGATCCCGATGCTGGTGGATATGGATGAAGTCGCACAATGGGTTTCGGCCCACCCTAATGGCGAAATCATTGCACGCCGCAATAACCCGATTACGGGTGCGGATCAGCCTTTGGCCCGGTTTGATTATAAAGACGACCATCTGGTGATTTGGGATGCGCAGGCGGTGAAAGCAGACCCCGAAGGGGTGCTGGCACGCTAAATGCCTGCGTCCTTTGATAGCCATCCCGGAATTGTGGATCAGAAATGACAAACCCCCGTCAGCACGCTGGCGGGGGTTTGTGTTTGATGGGGCATGTGCTGCGGGCCACCCCGTCATGGTTTGATGACGGGGTGGCTGGCGCAATGCCGGATCAGGCTTCGCTCATCGCGTCGAGTTCCTGGCGATGGGCGTGCAGCTTGTGGAAAATCGCATAACGGCGGTCATGGTCCGTTTTTGCGCTTTCATCCGGGGATTTGACGGTTTCCGGTGCGGCCATGGTGCGCGATGCGGCTTCAAGCCCGCCTTCGGCATCAAGTGCCGCTGCTGCCAGCATGGCGGAACCCAGCAGGACGGGTTCGGGGCATTCCGACATGACAACGTCACAGCCGGTGACATCGGCATAAAGTTTGACCAGAACCGGGCTTGCCGTGTGGCCGCCGCTAAGATGGATGTGGCGGATGTCGTAACCCGTTGCATTAAGCGCATCAATGATATGTCGGGTGCCATAGGCAATGGCGCAGGCGGTGGCCCAGTAAAGATCAAGGAAGCTGTCTTCGCTTTGATCCAGGGTCAGGCCACTGATGACACCAAGGGCTTCGGGGTCGGCAAGCGGGGAACGGTTGCCGTGGAAGTCGGGCAGCATGTGCAGGCGCGGTGCCAGATCAGCCTTTTCCATCATGCGGGGAAGCAGTTTTTCCCCGGCCAGACGGTGGGCATCGCGGCCCATATCGCGGGCAAAGGGATGCATGGCGCAGATATGGTCCAGAAGGGCACCGGTGGCGGACTGGCCACCTTCGTTAAGCCACAGGCCCGGTGCAACAGCGCCAAAATACGGACCCCACACACCCTTGATGAAACGCGGTTCGGGCGATAGCGCCATATGACAGGTGGATGTCCCGGCGATCATGGCAAAACGCTGGTCAAGATTGCCCCCCAGATGGGCACCAAGGGTGCCAAGCGCACCTGCATGGGCATCGATCAGACCGGCACCAACCATGCAGCTGGTGTTAAGGCCAAGGTCACGTGCGGCTTCGGCCGAAAGGTTGCCAACCGGGGTGCCAACGGCAACAGCCGGTCCATCAATGCCGACTTTTTCAATAAAATCGTCCAGGCCAACGGTTGAAAGAAAATCCTGGTTCCAGGGGGTTTCATCGTGGGCAAGGTGCGTCCATTTGCATGTAACGGTGCAGCAGGAACGGGCATTGTCGCCGGTTGCCTGATAGGCAAGGAAATCGGCTAGGTCATAGGCCGCCGTCATTTTATTCCAGACTTCGGGGCTATGACGTTTCAGCCACATCAGTTTGGGAATTTCCATTTCCGGCGACATGGTGCCACCAATATATTCCAGCACCTTGGAGCCGGTCGCAGTGCATTCTTCGGCCTCACGGGTGGCACGGTGATCCATCCATACAATAACGTCCCAGTTGGACGGGCCGCCGGGCGAAACGGGCAGCGGCGTGTTATCGGCACCCCGAATGACAAGTGAACAGGTGGCATCAAAACCAATGGCGGCAACATCATTGCCATCAACATTGGCTTTCACCAGTGCGTCCTTGACCGATTTGCAAACCGACTGCCAGATATTTACGGAATCCTGTTCGACAAAATCCGGGCGCGGGCGATTCATTGCGATCGGGTAAGATGCGCTGCCCAGAAGTTTGCCGGTGCTGTCAAATACGCCGGCGCGTGCGCTGCCGGTTCCAACATCAACACCGATAATTGCCTTGTCTTTCAGGGTCATGGCGATATGTCCTCCCGCCTCTTGACGTTGTTTTTCCGGGCCATTGTTATTGTCGATCCGGAGCGCCCAGAAGAAGGCCAGTCTGCCTTCTTGCGCTGTTATGGCGCAAATTGAACAAAAGACCAGCTATTGGTCAAATGTTCATTTTTGTTGACGCGAATATTCTCGATTGGATAGGGTTTAAAAATTACAAAAAAATAACGTCCGAGAAACAAATGCAAACCGATTCCGTGTCCCATGCGTCGCGCATTTCGCTGCCCGCCGCGATCAAGGCGGTCCTGTTTGATTGCGATGGTGTCCTTGTTAACAGTGAACCGATTTCGCTTTCAACACTGGTTGACGTCCTGGCCCATTTTGGTGCGCCGTTATCGGGCGAAGACGTAGCCCGCCTTTTTACAGGCAGATCAAGTGCCGCGCCAATAGAACATATCCTTAATGAAACCGGGCGGGATGTAAGTGCGGAATTCAAGCCGTATTTCTATGAACGCCTGTTTGTAAGATACGAAACCGAACTTCACAAGATTGCCGATATTGATGATGTGCTGGTTGCCCTTAAGGCGCGTGACATTCCGTTTTGCATTTCTTCAAGCAGTTCGGTGCAGCGTCTTGAGACCACCATGCGCCTGACCGGCCTTGGTCACTGGTTTGAAGGGCACATTTATAGTGCCGATTTCGTGAAAAACGGCAAACCGGCACCGGACCTGTTTTTGCATGCCGCAGGCGATATGGGGTTTGAACCGGCAAATTGCCTGGTAATGGAAGATTCCGTTGCTGGTGTGCAGGCGGCCATTGCCGCGGGCATGACCTGTTGGGGCTTTGTCGGTGGTGGCCATTATGATGGCGGTCGTGAACTTGCCCGCCAGCGCCTGTTCGATGCGGGTGCGCACCAGGTGTTTGAAACGATGGCCGATATCGCCAACGCCATTTGCGCCTGACGGGCGACCGACCATACGGAATTTAAAGTTTGAAGGCGCGCGGGAGAGATCCTTGCGCGCCTTTTTTGTTTCGGCCGGGCGAGGGTTTTATTCGCCCATAAACTGCGCAATACGCTGGCCCCAATTGTTCACCTCGCCGATGGATTTTGCGATATGCAATTCGGCATTGGGCATCAGGCTGGCCAGCGTTTGTGCCGTGGCGATCGGGTGGCTGGGATCGCTTTCCCATGCCAGGATCAGGGTTGGCTGGGTGATTGATGTCAAATCGTTTCGCGGGGGAAGGTCCGACATACCGGCACCGCGCAGGATGGCGGGCAGCATCTCCAGCGTGATTTCCACCGGAAAAGCAGGCAGGTCGGTGAAAATGGGCGGTGGCGCCATATTGGCGACCAGCGCATCAAGCGCGGGCTGACCAAGTTTTTCGATTGTGGCGGCCGCGTTTTCATAAACCGATGCCTGAGCCTGCCGTGTTTCCCATGCCGTCGGTGCGGCCGTCAAAACCAGTTTTGAAAAGGCGTCAGGCGCCTTCAGAACGGCATGAAGCAAGGTTGCCGTCCCCATTGAACAGCCCATACCGATAACGGGTTTATCAGGTGATGCGGCGCGGGCGAGGGCCAGTAAATCATCGGCCAGATAAGGCCAGCTAAACCGTTCAGGAACGGGATTGGCGGTTGATCGGCCATGCCCCCTGGCGTCATAGCGCACAAGCCTGCCTGCGGCAGAAATAGGGGCGAAATCATAAATTCCGTTTTGTTCCAGCGAATAGCTGTCTGACATCAGGCCATGCGCCCAGATCAGGGTTGGGCCGGTTTCATTCCCCTCGTGGGTCCAGATTAATCGGGCGTCGGGCAGGTCAAGCGGATGTTGGGCGAGGGCAGGTTGAGCAAGGGCAGGTTGGGTAGGGACGGGCATGGGGATGTTCCTGCGATGGGCAATAGGGTGGTGGCATTGGCGCGGATGTGTCGCCATCATTTCCGTCCAGTGTAATATTGGCAATGGCGAAAATGCAGATAACCGCCAATCCTGTCAGCAGGTTGGGGCGTTTACCTGGGCGAACCCGCCCGAAAAAATTTCACCTGCCGATGCGCGGTGCATGGCAGGTGAAATTGCGGGCTTGAAGGTGACGGCAGGTGGCGGGCCGATCAGCGATTTCGCAGCAGGCTTTGATAGCGTGCCTGGCTTTGGCTCAGATGTTCGCGCATGGCTTCACGCGCCCCTTCGGCATCGCGCAGGGAAATGGCATCATAAATCCGGTGATGTTCGGCCAGAATTTTATCCATATAGGCTTTCTGGTCTTCGGCCTCGGCCGGTTTGCGGCGCAGTTGCGCGCGCGGAATGGTCTTATCGCCCAGATATTCCAGAAACTCGCCATAGCGGCGGTTATTTGTGGCATCGGCAATGGCACGGTGAAATTCGTAATCGGCCTTTTCGGCCGGGCTGCCTGACTGGACCTGGACTTCCATTTCACGCAGGGCTTCGTAAATTTTTGCCTGCTGCGCAACCGAGCTTCGAGCGCAGGCAAGGCCAGCGGCCTCGATCTCGACGGCCATGCGCAGTTCCAGAATTTCCAGCACATCGGAGATCTGGGCAAAATCGACGTCAAAGATTGATCCGGCATTTTTGCGCGGTGCCGGGGCCAGAACAAACACGCCCGCACCCTGGCGCGGTTCCAGCAGGCCGTCAGCCTTCAGGGCGGCGATGGCTTCGCGCACTACGGTCCGGCTGACGCCAAACTGTTCGGTCAGGGCCGGTTCGGTTGGCAGTTTGGAACCCGGTGTCAGATTGCCACTTTCAATTTCCCGTCGCAGGCTGGAAATCACCTTTTCGGTGAGGGATACTTTACGCTGGGTTTTTTGCGGGGCGGTATTGTTCATGGAATCTCTTTATCTGACGTTTGCATGCCATATAGTGGACAGGCGGCCTTTGCCCTAACGCGATACATCGTTTATGGCTAAAGTCATAGTATGATTTAACGATATATGGGAATGATTACCATGCAAAAAACACCAATACGGGAATTGTTTTGGCAAAGTGGTGATTTTCGCGTGGGGTTCCTGACCTTTGGGGGTGGCATCACCCGGCTGGAATGGACAAGGCCCGATACGGGAAGTGCCGTTGATCTGCTAAGACCGTCTGACCAATCGGCGATGGAATCGGGTAATCCATCATATCTTGGCTGTTTTCCCATGGTGCCCTTTGCCAACCGCATGGCATATGCGCGGTTTGAGTTTGATGGAAAAACCATTGCCGTGCCCGCCAACCGCCCGCCGGGACCGCACGCCATTCACGGGTTTTCATCGCGCGAAGACTGGGCAATTACCAAAAGCGATGACGAAGCCCTGCGCCTTGAAACCCGTCATGCGGATCGCCACAAAACCGGGTTTGATTACATCGCCTGGCAGGAATTTCGGGTGCGTGATGGGTTTTTGGAATGGGAACTGGGTGTCAAACATTTGGGGCAGGGGGCCATGCCTTATGGCATCGGGCTGCATCCGTGGTTTCGCGCGACCGAAGATGTGATGATCGAATTTGCCGCCAATGGCTGCTTTAACACCGACGAAGATATGTTGCCGGTTGCTGCAACGGTGGTTGATCTGGGCCGTGATTTTTCGAGCGTGGATGCCGCCCGCCGTTATCGCGGGCTGGATTGCCATTATAGTGGCTGGGATGGGGCGGCGCGCATTTTATGGCCCGATGAGGGTGTGGGCCTTGCCATTGGTGCATCGACCACATTGCGTAATTTGCAGCTTTATATTCCCAAGGATGGCAGTGCGGTGTGCCTGGAGCCGGTTTCCCATGTGCCGAACGTGCATAACCGTGTTGATTTCAAGGAATTTGGCGATGTTCTGGTGTTGGCAAGCGGGCAGAACCTGCTGGGCACCATGACACTGGCCCCGGGCCTGATCGAAGATTGACGGGTGTGCCTGCAAATGGCGGGTGACGAAAAAGAACAGGCCCGGCGGTGATTGCCGGGCCTGTATTGTCTGACCGCGATGAAGCGAGTTTAACGTTAATGGATTTCGGGGTCTTCGATGGGGGCAGTACCCGTCAGGAAGTCGAAATCGCAGCCTTCATCGGCCTGGGTGATGTGGTTGGCATACATGCGGCCATAGCCACGGCCAAAATCGCGGCTGGGCGGGTTCCATTCCGCCAGGCGGGCTTTGATTTCGGCGTCATCAAGTTCGACATGGATGCTGCGGTTTTCCACATCGACCGATATCATGTCGCCTGTGCGCACGGCTGCCAGCGGCCCGCCAATATAGCTTTCGGGTGCCACATGCAGGATGCAGGCGCCATAGCTGGTGCCGCTCATGCGGGCATCGGAAATGCGCAGCATGTCACGTACGCCTTCTTTCAAAAGCTTCTTGGGGATTGGCAGCATGCCCCATTCCGGCATGCCCGGCCCGCCTACCGGCCCGGCATTTTGCAGGACCAGAATATGATCGGCCGTGACATCCAGATTCTCGCGGTTGATCTGCTCGTTCATGTCGTTGTAATCGCGAAATACAAGTGCCGGACCGGTATGTTTCAGCAGGCGCGGATCGGCGGCACTGGGTTTCATCACGCAGCCGCGCGGCGCCAGGTTGCCATAAAGAACGGCGGTGGCACCTGCGCTGTAAACGGCATTTTCAACCTTGCGAATAACATCATCATTGTAAATCGGCGCACCGGCGATGTTTTCGCCAATGGTTTTGCCATTTACGGTCATGCAGGATGTATCAAGATGGTCGCGGATATTTTCCAGCATGCCGATCAGGCCGCCGGCATAAAAGAAATCTTCCATCAGGAATTCGCCAGACGGGCGTAAATTGGCAATAACGCCCATGCGGCGCGATGCCTTTTCAAAATCCGGCAGGCCAATATCCAGCCCGGCGCGTTTGGAAACAGCAATAAGGTGCGGAATGGCATTGGTGGAACCACCCAGCGCCATCTGTACCGTCAGGGCATTTTCAAACGAACCCCGGGTCAGGATGTCGGATGGTTTGCGATCCTGCCAGATCATTTCGACAATTTCTTTGCCGGTGTTGGCCGCCATGCGCGGATGGCCGGAATCCGGGGCCGGGATCGAGGAGGCATTGGGCAGGGTAAAGCCGAGCGTTTCAGCAAGGGAGGTCAGGGTGGAGGCAGTACCCATTGTCATGCAGTGACCATAGGAACGTGCAATCCCGGCTTCCATTTCTTCCCACTGGGCCTGGCTGATATTGCCTGCTTCTTTTTCCGCCCAGTATTTCCAGACGTCCGACCCGCTGCCAAGGGTTTTTCCACCCCAGTTACCGCGCAGCATTGGTCCGGCGGGTACCAGGATTGCGGGCAGGTTCATGCTGATTGCGCCCATCAGAAGGGCCGGGGTGGTTTTATCGCAGCCCCCCATTAGAACCACGCCATCAACCGGATGGGATCGCAGCAGTTCCTCTGTCTCCATCGCCAGCAGGTTGCGATAGAACATCGTGGTTGGTTTGACATAGGTTTCGGCCAGCGAAATGGCGGGAAGTTCCACCGGGAAACCGCCAGCCTGAAGAATGCCGCGTTTGACATCCTCTACCCGGTTTTTGAAATGCGCGTGACAGGGATTAATGTCGCTCCAGGTATTGACGATGGCGACAATCGGTTTGCCTTTGAAATCGTCAATCGAATAGCCCATTTGCAGCATACGCGAACGATGGCCAAAGGCGCGCAGGTCATTGACACCAAACCAGCGGTGGCTTCTGAGCTGTTCGGGTGTTTTCTTCCTCTCCATGATCCCTCTCGATTCTTGTAAAATTTTATAACAGGATGTTGACCATCCGCGCCTGTCCGTTCAAGGAAAATCGGACAGGTGCAGGGTGAATTTATTTTGTTTCCGGGCGTTTCATGTCACATCGCTATACCTCTGCCCTTTACCCGCTTGTATTTTGGCGTTAATTTCCTGCAACGTTAATTTACAAGATGACAAGTTGGGGCGGGGCACGTCATGGCGGGATTGAAGCTTAAAATCCAGAAACGCGAAAAACTGGCAGATCAGCTTTATGGGCAGATCCTGGAACAGATTGTTTCGGGTAACCTTGCCGAAGGTGCCAAGCTTCCCTCGGAAAACGAGATTTGTGCGTCTTTCGGGGTTTCGCGGCCGGTCGTGCGTGAAGCATTGCGCAAATTGCAAACCGACGGGCTGGTTTTTGCCCGTCAGGGGGTGGGGTCGTTTGTGAAAAAACGCCCGCCGCAGGGATTGATCGAATTTGCCCAGGCCGCCGATGTTGCGGGATTGCTGCGCTGTTTTGAAGCGCGTATCGCGATTGAGGGCGAAACCGCCCGCCTCGCCGCCGAACGTGCGGGTACCCGCCATCATAAGGAAATTGAGCATGCGCTGCGGACCCTTGAAAAGGGGATTGGCAGCGGCGGCATTGCGAACGAGGCGGATTTTGACTTCCACCTTGCTATCGCGCGGGCCAGCGGCAACGATATTTTTGTTACCATGCTTAATTCGCTTCATTCCGTCATTGCCGGTTCCATGGGTGTCGCGCTCAGCATTACGCGAACGGGGTCAAAAGAACGCGCCCAGAAAGTTTGCAGTGAACACCAGCAGATTTTTGACGCCATCCTGGGCCGGGATGCCGCGGCGGCAGATTTGCTGATGCGTTATCATCTGATGCAGGCTCGCCAGCGCGTCACCGACCACGCCCGCGACAAATAACCAAATATCCCCCGGGTTTTGAAAAAGTGGCTTCCGGTTTGTGATGCTGATCGTGCTGACGTTGGGCCGTGCATCTGACGGTGTGTGCCCTGTGCTTTGTGGCCCGGGACATTGCCAGTTCAGGCCATTGATGCGGCTTTGATACGGCCGCATCAATGATTGGACTGTCTGTTAAGACCGGCCTTTTGCGATGCTTTGTCGCTATCATAACAAACCGGGCGCAAAACAGTTTTGAGCGCGCAACCGGATGGCCGCGCGCCCGTTCGCATTTTGATTTAGGCGGCGCTGTTTGCTGCCAGCAGTTCTTTCGATGCTGTTTCCAGATCATCAAGGACTTTCGGGTCATCGATGTTGGAAAGGAACGGATACATCGGGCCGGTATCGGCAATGCCTGCCAGGCGAACGGCTTCGTGCAGGATGCGAAGCGGCGAGAAACCATCGCGCAAATCTTCAAGTGCGATGAATTTTTCGCGAATGGTGGTTGCTGTTGCAACGTCACCGGCCTGAAGAGCATGCAGCATGGCGGTGGAAAGGGCCGGTGCCACGCAGACCGAGCCGGAGGTAAAGCCGGTCAGCTTGAATTCCATCAGATGTTCGATCGCGGGACGTTCACCAATGCCCGAAATGATGCGATCCGTGCCAGCATAGCCGGTCAGTTCGGTCAGAAAGGCATCAATGGACGGGTTTTCGCGCACGGCGGCATATTTGACCGCGCAGGCAACACCATCGGCCAGCAGATCGGCGACGTGGCGCGGGGTCAGGTAATTGTCGGATTTGACATAAACGATCAGCGGCTTGCCATAGGCATCGGCCAGGCGGCGCAATCCCTGGTCAACACCCTTGGGTGTGGACGGGAAATTGAGCGGCAGTGCCATCGCTGTTGGAAAGTTACGGTTTTTTAGGATTTTAACCTGGTCAAGGGCCTTGCCATAATCAGCCCCGATCGAGGGAATGACCCAGTCATCTTCGCCAACCCAGCTTTCAAGCTGGTCAAGGACGCCGTCATATTCACCAACCGAGATGTTATAAAAGTTGGCATTGCCACCATACATAAAGGTGCTGACGCCACCCTGTTTAAGATGGTTTACAAGTTTTTGGTTTTCCGCGTCCGAAACGCCAAGGTCCGCATTGCGGGCGAGGGGCGGAACGGCAAGGATCGATTTCCCCAGATCTGCCGAGGTGACGGCACTTGTTTTCATTGTAACCTCCGTGATGTCTGGTTGTATTTTTAAGTTACAAGTTGGGGATTGGCAATCTCTTTTCCAGGCAGGGGCGGGCCAAGGGCGCAAAATAGCCGTCAATATATTGATATTTATAAGTTAAAATTTTAACTGGCGGGCTGGCATCGCGTCTTGAAGTCCTGTTTTTAGAGCAGTGGACGGGGTGGGTTGTTAGTTAAAGACTAACAAGATTGACAAGTTTTGATCCTGCCTGCATGACATAATCAGATTTATTTCAATGTCATGTGATGAAATGGGAGGCCGGGGTGGCGCAATATAGCAGGCTGGCAATGCCGGAAGTTGAATTTGTGGTGCAGGACCGGTGCGTGTTGGGGGAATGCCCGAACTGGGATGCGGAAAATAACCGCCTGTTATGGGCCGATATCCTGGGGCAGAAAATCCATGCGCTGTCGCTTGACACTGGTGCGCGCGAAAGCTGGAGCTTTGAAAGCGAAGTTGGCTGCTTTGGGTTGACCGATCAGGGGCGCTGGGTGATTGCGCTTAAAAGTGATGTGATCCTGTTTAACCCGGCAACGGGTGTGCGTGAAAAGATTGCCGAAGTAGATGGCGGCAACGCCATGAGCCGCACCAATGACGGTAAAATTGGCCCTGATGGGGCCTTTTGGGTTGGCACCATGGATCAGAATGCCGAAAAACAGCCGGTTGCCGGCCTGTTTCGCGTAACCGGTGAGGGCGCGGTCGAGCATAAGGTTGGCGGCGTTAAAATATCAAACGGGCTGGCCTGGTCGCCCGATGGCCGGTTTATGTATCATTCGGATTCGCGCGGGCCGTGGGTTAATCGCTGGTCGTTTGATGCGCAAAGCGGTGAAATTTCCAAATGCGCCCGTTTCCTTGACCTTGACGATACCCTGGGCCGCCCGGATGGGGCCGCAACCGATGTCGAGGGCTGTTATTGGAGTGCGGGTGTATCTGCGGGCAATTTGAACCGTTTTGCGCCCGATGGAACGCTTTTGATGTCAATTCCGCTGCCGGTGCTCAACCCGACGATGCCGTGCTTTGGTGGGCCGGACATGAAAACCATTTTCGTGACCAGCCATAGCGAAAATTACGATGCGCAAAAGCTGAAAGATCATCCTGATGCGGGCAGGGTCATGGCCCTGCGCGTGGATGTGGCCGGTGTGCCTGTAACGCGGTTTCGCGAGGCATAAGAAGGGCTTCTGATGCCGGTGCGTTGTGCGCCATGTAGTGTCGCGCAGCGAATGTGATGCTGAAAAAGGTAGTGGCCCCGATGGGGTGCGTTACCCCTTGGGGGAGGGGTTTGGAAAATGGTCAGTATTTGCGGGGGCGCCTGCGGATGCTGGCCATTTTTTGTTTTAGTGGCATGGGAATTGATCAGCCGAATCCGCTTTTACGGTGATATTCATCATGCAGGTTGGGTTTGCGGGTAAAGCAGGCGTGTTGCAGGGGGCAAAAAGGCAGCCATTTTGTAACCTGTCAGCAGGTTGTAAATGATTCATCATCATACTATTTTACAGGAATGGCGTTAAAATTTGCGTGATGCAAGGCGTCAATTTTCTTATTAACTATATGAATATCAATGTTAATTATTGAAACAATATGTGTCTCCTACGGGAAATGCCGTAATATAATAATTGACACAAAGATATGATGAGTTGTTAAATTTCCCGACAAGAACAGCAAACAAGCTATCTGGGGATGGAAATGGACTTTTCTGAATTAAAAACCGCCATTGGTGCCGGGCTTTTGTCGTTTCCGGTAACACCGTTTGACGCCGAACAACGGCTGGACCTGGATAATTACCGTGCACATGTGGCCTGGCTGGCGCAATATCCGGCTGCGGCCCTGTTTGCCGCCGGTGGCACGGGCGAGTTTTTTTCGTTAACGCAAAGCGAAGTCGTTGAAACGGTGAAGGCTGCCAAAGACGTTGCCGGAAATACACCGATTATCGCGGGCTGCGGTTATGGTACAGCCATGGCGGTTGAACTGGCGCAGGCGTGCCAAAAGGCCGGGGCAGACGGGTTGCTTTTGTTGCCGCAATATCTGGTTGGGGCGGAGCAGGCCGGTTTGGTGGATCGCGTTCGCCAGGTGTGCCAGGCTGTTGATATTGGCGTTATCGTTTATAATCGCGACAATTCGATCCTGAGTGCCGAAAGCATTGCCCGCCTTGCCGAAGAATGCCCCAATCTGATTGGTTTCAAGGATGGGCATGGCAATGTCGAACTTGTTACCCGTGTTTGCACGTTGCTGGGTGACCGGCTGAGCTATATTGGCGGGATGCCAACGGCGGAAGTCTTTGCCAAGGCCTATAAGGCGGCGGGGGTGACGACCTATTCATCGGCGATTTTCAACTTTTTGCCGCAGCAGGCACTGAGTTTTTACGATGCGCTGTGTGCCGATGATAATGACAGCATGAACCGGATGCTGAAGGAATTTTTCTATCCCTATCTGGCAATCCGTGATCGGGGCCGGGGATATGCTGTGTCGATCGTGAAGGCGGGCATGAAGGTTATTGGCCGTGATACCGGGCCGGTACGTTCACCGCTAACGGATTTGACAGGTGAAGAATTGAAAATGCTGGCCGGTGTGATGGCATCGGCATTTGGCAAGGACGTGGTGAAACACCCGTTCTAGGCGGATTTCAACGGTTGCAGGGCAGCCAGACCGGAATTGACGAAGCCACAAAAGAAATCGGCACGTCATTTGTTGGAAAAGAGGAAAACACTCTCTTGTAATTACAAGTTACAAGTTGTACGCTTTTCTTACAACAACAAGACCCCATCCATGGGGAAGGTTCAGCCGACGATTAACGTCACGGGAGGATTCCTAATAATGAACAAGTTTTTGAAGACGACGACCTTGACCATTGCCGCCTGTGCAATGGGGGCAACCATGCTGGCCGGTGTGGCCCAGGCGCGCGAATGGCGCGGCTGGAACATTCACCCGCCGGGATATCCGGTGACCATCGGCATGGAAAAGTTCGCCGAACTGATTAACAAGGGTTCAGACGGACGTCTGGAAGCAAAGGTTTACAATAACGGTGTGCTGGGCGATCAGCCCGATGCCATCCAGCAGGTTCGCCTTGGCGGCCTGGACTGGGCCGAGTTCAACCTTGGTCCGCTAGGTGAAATCGTGCCGGAAGCCAATGTGGTTTCGCTGCCGTTCATTTTCAAAGACATGGATTCCATGCACAAGGTGATGGATGGTCCGGTCGGTGAACAGATTTCGGCAGGTATCCGCAATGCCGGCCTTGAGCCGCTTGCCTATTACGATTCTGGCGCACGGTCGTTTTACAACACCAAAAAGCCGATCGAAAAACCCGAAGACATGAA
This sequence comes from Thalassospira marina, assembly GCF_002844375.1. NCBI lineage: Bacteria > Pseudomonadati > Pseudomonadota > Alphaproteobacteria > Rhodospirillales > Thalassospiraceae > Thalassospira > Thalassospira marina. The sequence goes on from NZ_CP024200.1 coordinate 444,432, forward strand.
GGGCATGAAGTTCCGCGTCATGAGCAACGATCTGTATGTGCAGATGGTTGCGGCCCTTGGCGGCAACGCAACACCGATGCCCTATGGCGAAGTGTTCCAGTCGCTGAAACTTGGTGTGATTGACGGGGCGGAAAACAACTATCCGTCCTATGAATCGTCGGGCCATTACGAAGCGGCAAAATACTATTCCGTGACCCAGCACCTGATCCTTCCGGAAGTGCTGTGCATGAACAAGGACCTGTATGACAGCCTGTCGGATGACGACAAGAAACTGGTCCGTGATGCCGCCATGCAGTCCGCCGAACTGCAGCGCGCAACCTGGTCCAAGGTTGCCGAGGAAGACAAGAAAAAGGTCGAAGCATCGGGTGTGAAGGTAAACGAAATTACCGACAAAGCACCGTTCCAGAAAGCGATGCAGCCGATTTACGAAAAATTCGAGCAGGAAAACCCCGACCAGGCCGAACTGGTCAAGGCAATCCAGGCAGCCCAGAAATAAGTGATTTCTGGTCAGGGGCGGCATCACATGCCGCCCCTGATTTTTTCGATTTTTCAATTTCCAGGTGGCTGGTGAACCAATATGCAAATAACCCTGATGCTAGACAGCCTGGGTAAATTCATATCCCGGATACTTTATCTGATTGGCGGCGTATCCCTTGTTCTGCTGATCCCGAGTTTTGCCTGGCTGGTTTTCGGCCGTTATGTCCTGAATTCCACCCCGACCTGGGTTGAGCAGGTTTCCCTGATTTTGATGGTATTTGTGACCTTTCCGGTTGCGGCAGCCGGTGTGCGCGATAACAGCCACCTTGCCGTTGCCTATGTGCGTGATTCCATGCCGTCGCAAATTGCCGCTGGCCTTGCGATCCTCAGCTATATCGGCATTTGCGTGTTCGGATTTTATATGACCCGGGGCGGCTGGATGCTGGCCGAGGTCAACTGGATCAAGAAGGTGCCGATCATTCATATTTCGGATGGCTGGCGTTATGTGCCGATGGTGGCGTGCGGCTGTGGCCTGATCTTTTATTCGATCCTGCATATTTTGCGCATTCTGGCGAATTGGGACAGGATTTCGCAAAGCCCGTATTTCAGTGACGATCTGCTCGACGAGGACGCGTAATAAATGGGCATTACACTTCTTTTGGGCCTGTTTGCCTTTGGTATCATCATCGGCATGCCCGTGGCGTTTGCGCTGGGACTGGCGGCACTTTCCGCGTTTCTTTACGAAGGTTTGCCCTATTTCGTGGCGTTTCAGCGCCTGTCTTCCGGGGTAGGGTCGTTTTCGCTGCTGGCCATTCCGTTTTTCATTTTTGCTGGCGAACTGATGCTTCATGGTGGCATTGCCAACCGACTGGTGCAGTTTGCAACCGCCCTTGTTGGTGCGCGCCGTGGTGGCCTTGGCATTGTGAACGTGTTTTCATCCATGCTGTTTGGCGGCATTTCCGGCTCGGCCGTGGCCGATACATCGGCACTGGGGTCCATCCTTATTCCGATCATGAAAAAGGAAGGATACCGCGCTGATTATGCTGTCAATGTCACGGTGACATCATCCATCGCCGGTATCATGATCCCGCCCAGCCATAATATGATCCTGTATGCCGTTGCGGCAGGCGGCGGTATTTCGATTTCGCGCCTGTTTATGGCGGGGTTTGTGCCGGGCGTTTTGATGTGCGTTTTGCTGGGCATTGCGGCCTGGACGGTTGCGGTGAAGCACGGTTACCCGTCGGTTCCGTTTCCGGGCTGGAAGGTGTTGTGGCAAACTGCTGTGCGCGCCATTCCGGGCTTCTTTACCGCCGTCATCATTGTTGGCGGTGTGTTAAGCGGCATTTTCACGGTTACTGAATCGGGCGCCATTGGTGTTGCCTATGCACTGGTTATTACCACGCTTGTTTACCGCGAACTTAGCTGGCATGGCTTTATAACTGCCGTGCGCCAGGCGGCCAAAACAACTGCGCTGGTGATGATCCTGGTGGGTTGCGCCACGGCATATGGCTATATGCTGGCCTTTTATCAGGTGCCTGAAACACTGGCCGGTTTCATCACCGGTTACACCCAGAACCCGATTGTCATTTTGTTGCTGATCAACCTGATGCTGCTGATTGCCGGGATGGTGATGGATATGGCGGCACTGATTTTGATCTGTACGCCGATCTTCCTGCCGCTTGCCGTGCAGATTGGCATGGACCCGGTGCAGTTTGGCATGGTTTTGATGATGAATTTGGGCTTGGGCCTGTGTACACCGCCGGTCGGGTCCTGCCTGTTTGTTGGCTGTGCGATTGGCGGGGTGAAAATTGAAAAGGCCGTTCTGACGATCTGGCCGTTTTACCTGGCCATTCTGGTGGCGCTGGCCCTGACGACCTATGTTCCGGCCATTTCGCTGACCTTACCAAACCTTGTTTTCGGCAGTTAAAAGATGCCATTAAAGACAAAGCTTAATCTACAGGAGATCCTATGAAACGGCTTCTTATCACCGGTGCTGCCGGCAATTTGGGAAAAATCCTGCGCGAGGGTTTGAAGGGCTATGCCGATATTCTGCGCCTGTCCGATATTTCGGATATGGGCGAAGCTGGCCCGAATGAAGAAGTTGTAAAATGCGACCTGTCGGACCGTGCTGCGGTGATTGATCTGGTCAAGGATTGCGACGGTATTGTTCATCTGGGCGGTATTTCAATCGAAGCTGCCTTTGATGACCTGCTGCAGGCAAATTTTCTGGGCACCTATAACGTTTATGAAGCTGCCCGGCAAAATGGCGTCAAGCGCATTATGTTTGCCAGCTCCAACCATGCGATCGGTTTTCACAAGCGCACGGAACTGCTTGATGACAAGGCGGAACTGCGCCCCGATAGCCTGTATGGCGTGACCAAATGTTATGGCGAAGCACTGGCGAGCTATTATTACGACAAATTTGATGTCGAAACGGTCAGCGTTCGTATCGGTTCGTGCTTTCCGGAGCCAAAAGACCGCCGTATGCTTGCCACATGGATGAGCCCGCGGGACTTTATTTCGCTGATCAAGGCGATTTTTGACGCCGCAATGACCGGCCATACCGTGATGTATGGCGTTTCACCCAACAAGTCGGTCTGGTGGAACAATGACCATGCCGCCTTTATCGGCTGGCAGCCGCAGGATAGCTCCGAGGCATTCCGTGCCGATATCGAGGCCAAATTCCCCGAGGAAGACCGCCATGATCCTGCTGTGATTTATCAGGGTGGTGGTTTTGCCGCGCGCGGCCATTTCGAGGATTAAGTAAATATCCCGTTTACCAACCCGTCAGTTTGTTCAGGACTGACGCAGAAGGCCCGCCGTGATGGTGGGCCTTCTTTTTTTGTATTTGATGTCAAAGCTTTGGCGTTACACCAGCCGTTATACCGGCTTCTGGTCGGTGACCAGTCGAAAGCCAAGATGGGCGGGCGGGGTGCCGACAGCACAGCCGCCACGGGCCGGGTCACGCACCAGAAAGGGGATAACGGCCATATGTTCGCCCGCAACGTAATAGGCCGGGCAACGGTCCGGGTTGGGTGAAATACCGTTGCCAGCGTAACAGTCATTTGTCCATTCCCAGACACTGCCATCAAGATCGACAATGCCTTCGGGGCTGGTTGAAAACGACCCCTGGTCCTTTAGCGCGCGGGGACCAAGCCCCTTGGTCAGATAGGCCGATGCCCAGCGCAAATCGGGATCGGTAAAGATGGGGGCGGGCTTTTCCGGCAGGACCGTTTTTGCCATGAAGGCCCATTCCTGAGATGTCGGCAGGCGAAAGGTATGGCGGGACTTTTTGTTGATCCAGGCCAGATATTGCGACACGTCGGAAAAATTAAGCCCGGTTGCCGGGACATTGGCAGCGTTGTGGCGTGCTGGTGCCCGCAATTCTTCCTCGCAGGCACCCTCAGCGTGGCAGGTGTTCCATTGTGCGATGGTGACTTCAAATTTCTGGACGTAAATTTTGTGACCATCGGGCAGGGTTACGGGTTTTTCTGCCAGTTCGGGCACATAGGCAAGGTCGGCATGGGATTTGTTACATGCAGCAAGGCCCCATAATGACGCCGCCAGCAGCCCGGCAACGACGAAAGCCTTCGCACGATAACCAGTCTGACAGGCGGCGGTCATTTTTTTGATCTCCCGTTACTTTGCAATCGGGCGGGGGGCGACGACCTGTTCCATCAGGCCATTATCCCAGGCACCTTCGACAACGAAATGTGCCGTTGCACCCAACAGGGCAGCTTCGATCAGGTTGTGGTTTACATAGGCGTAAACGCCGGGCTGTTTGAAGGTATACATGGCCGCACCGGCACTGCCGCCACGGATGAACCAGGTTTCAAGCCCGGTTTGCGGGGCATCGCCAAATGATCCTGCTTCCCAGACATAGTCGCCGTGGCCGCCAATCAGGTGCGGGCGGGTGTCGCGGTTGGCCTGGTTATGGATCATCAGAACCGTTTCACCGACCTTGGCCTTCAGGGCATTGTCGCCGGTCAGGGCGCCGACCGAACCGTTAAACACCGAATGGGTCGGGATCAGGGTGCGCATGGCATCAACGCTGTCGGCATAATCATCGCCTGCGGCGTCATAGGTTTTGTAATCGCCATTTTCATCACGCGGCAGGTAGAAATCCTGTTCGCCGATATAGGCGATGCTGTCATAGCGAAGGGCTTTGCCATCGCGGTCTTTCAGGCCATCGCGCGGCAGGATCATGACCGCGCCATTCATGCCATGTGTGACATGATAGGGGATCATCGCGCCACCGGGGGCGCAGTGATAGGTGAACACACCCGGTTTGATGGCTTTCCAGCGCAGAACGGTTTCTTCACCCGGGTAAATATGGGTCAGGCCGCCGCCGCCCAGCGCGCCGGTCGATGCGTGGAAGTCGATGTTATGTTCCATCGCATTGGTGGCAAGGTTGCGCAGGGTCAGTTCAATATAATCGCCTTCGTGGGCAATAATCAGCGGGCCGGGGACAGAACCGTTATAGGTCAGCGCCCAGATGCTGGCACCGGTATCTTCATCGACGGTCAGAAGTTTTTCTTCGATATCCATCGTGATTTCGATGATCTTTGGCCCGCCCTTGGCAACCTGTTCATGCTTTGGCGCAAACGGCGGCATGACCAGTTCCTGTTTGACGCGGTCATAGCCGGTCAGATCGGCCGGTTTGGCCTTGGGTTTTTCGGCTGCCTGTGCGCTTGCCTGCGCGATGGGCAGCTTGCGCGGGGTGACAAGTTTGGGGCGGGCTGCAATCGGCTGGGCCTGTGCGGTCGCGGCACCCAGTGTTGCGGCTGCGGCACCGGCGAGAAAGCCGCCACGCAGGATATTGCGCCGATTGATTTTCAGACCGTCGATATCGAACATTTTACGCATTTTTGCCTCCAGTTTCTGGAAATGCCCTGAACTTCTGTTCAGTTTTTAAGGGGGGATGTGTGGATCAAAGTTTGGAAAGCTGTTCTTCAAAACGGGCTTTGGCCTTGGGCGGGACGCGGCCTTCAAGGAAGCTTTGCGGGGCTTCCGGGGCGTCACCAACCACGATGGTCATGACCATGCCCATGGCGTAATGCGGTTTGCATTCAATGGCATAGAAGCCTTCGGTATCGAAGGTAACTTCGATTTCCTTGCTGAGTTTGCCAGCAAAGGGTTTGGCGCCTTCGGGAATGCGGTCTTTGACGGTGGCGGCGTTATGGCCCTTGTCGGTCGGGACAAATTTAACGGTGTCACCCGGTGCGATTCGCAGATGGTCGGGCGCAAACACCATTGTCTGGTCGCCGTCTTTGTTTAACATCTGCACTTCAAACGTTTCAGCCAGCGCCGTTCCGCCAAAAACGGTGGCAAGAACCATTGCTGTTGCGATTGTCCGGAACATTTTCAATCCCCTTTCAGTTTTTGATTTGTGTGGGTGAAAATACCTGACTGACCGATATAAACTTTGCGCTAGAACAACCTTTGGAGTGAATCCGCGGTTGAATTTAAGAATTATTCGTGTGGCGGCGTGCACGGGGGATGTGCACAAAAAGGCAAGGGGACAGACAAGCGGATGGAAAACCAGAGCGAACACAAGTCACTGGCAAGGCTTGATGAAAGCCTGCTGACGCATATTCCGCCCTTTTCACGCTTAAAGGATTTTCAGATCCGGGAAATACTGGATCATGCAATCGCCCGGCGCTGTGCCGAAGGCGTTACCGTTTTTACCGAGGGCGACCCGGCCGAACGGTTTTACATGCTGCTGGATGGGTATATTCGTGTGTTGCGTATTACCCCGGCGGGCGAGCAGGTAATTTCCCTGCATATCCCAAGCGGGCAGCTTTTTGGCATCGCCAAGGCGATCGGGCGTGATACCTATCCGGCAACGGCAATAACCGCATCCGAAGCGATTATTCTGAGCTGGCCGACCACGATGTGGGACCATTTTGTTGCCGATTACGAAGGTTTTTCGTCGGAAACCTATAAGGTAGTTGGCCAGCGGATGGGGGAAATCAATATGCGGGTGGTGGAAATGGCGACCCAGCAGGTTGAACAGCGTGTTGCCAATACTTTATTGCGCCTGGTCGAACAGACAGGGCGCAAGGTGAAGGATGGCATCGAGGTGGATTTTTCCATCACCCGGCAGGATCTTTCGGAAATGACAGCAACCACCCTTCACACCATCAGCCGCCTGCTTAGTGCGTGGGAAAAGAAGGGGCTGGTAAAAAGCCGGCGCAAACATATTGTGGTCAGCGATGCTGACGGGCTGGTGGTTTTGGGGCAGCATCACGCATGATGTGCCCCTGATCGGTCCTGGTTCGGGTAAGGGTGCTTTAAATTTCAGGATCGCCGGGCAGAAAGGATCAGGAAATAGGCGGTGCCAATCAACGCCGCAATCAAGCCGGTGGGTAGTTGTTGCGGATAAATGATGTTTCGCGCCAGCCATTCGGCCACCATCATGACATTGGCGCCAATCAATATGGCGCCCAGCAAATGCGCCCCGGCCAGCCGGAAACCGGCAATGCGCGCCAGATGCGGCGCCATCAAACCCACAAAACTAAGCGGCCCGACCAGCAGGGTTGAAACAGCGGCAAGAATGGCTGCACCCGTCATCATGGCAAGGCGGAACGCCGAAATGCCAAGACCCAGCGATACCGCCTGATCCGATCCCATCGATGCCAGTTCCAGCGGGCGGCGGGCCAGCAGGATAAGGATGGAAAGGATGGCGGTGATGATGGCAACCGTTATGACTTCATCAAGCCGGGTGAAGTAGGTGGTGCCAGCCAGCCAGGAAATCAGCATGGTGGCCTTGGTGCCACTATGGGTTAGCGCAATGCGCACGACCGAGCCCAAAACCGCCGTCAGCGCCAGGCCGTTTAACAGCAGATAATGCGGCGCATGGTTGAAATTGCGGCACAGGGCCAATAGCACAAACAGCGATATGATCCCGCCGACGGACCCGATCAACATTAATTCGGTACGGCCATCAAAGCCGAAATAAACCATGGCGATGATCATGGTCAGCGCAGTTGCCGAGCTGACCCCGGTGATTTCGGGGCTGGCCATGGGGTTATGACCCACACGCTGGATCAATGTGCCGGAAACCGCAAGGGCCGCGCCACACACAATGGCAGCAAGGGTGCGCTGGGTGCGGTCGCCAATGGTGCTGGTAAAGGCGAACAGATCGCTGATCGGGGTTAAAACCGGGTGGCTGTTACCATCAAGCGATACCAGAAGTGAGGCGACAAGCCCTACCACCAGCAAGGCAAAAAGCCCGGTCAGCAGCATGTGGCGTGATGTTATTTTATAATCGGTTGGGTGGTCCTGCCGGTTGGCATTGCCATCGGGCATGATGCGCGCCTTGCGCAAAATGATAATGACAAAGGGCGCACCAATAAGGGCGGTTGCCGCCCCGGTCGGGAAAATATCGCCACCCGTACCGGCAAAGTGCCGCATGACATAATCGATAATGACCAGCCCGCAGCCGCCCACCAGAAACGACATCGCCAGCAACCCGCGCGACCGGGTATAGCCAACGAACCGCAACGTTGCGGGTACAGCAAGGCCGATAAAGCCGATCATGCCGACGGTGGAAATGATGCTGGCAGTGATGAAAACGGCAATGGCAAGGATGCCGAGGCGCAACCATTTAACCGGCGCGCCCAGGGAATTTGCCGTTTCATCCCCCAGTGCCAGAATATCAAGCGGGCGCACCAGTGCGACGACTGCTAGTATGGCGATGATCAGGCGCGGGGCCAGGTAAAGCGTGCTGTCCCAGCCATTCTGGGCCAGGTCGCCTGCACCCCACATAAAAACCGAATCAAGAAATTGCTGGTTAAATAAAATGAAAATTTGAGTCGCTGAATGCAAAAGCAGATTAACAATCATACCCGCAAGAATGAGCCACAGCGATGCATTGCTGCGCCCTGATGCGATCAGATAAACAATGCCCAGCGCGCCCATACCACCCGCCAGCGTAAACAGGTCCTGCCAGTTTGCAAGCGATGCCGGGGCCAGTACCAGAAAAACCGTCAGTGCCAGTTCAACACCGGACCCCACGCCAAGCGTAACCGGGGAAGCCAGCGGGTTGCGAAAAATGGTCTGGATGGCGGCACCGGCAACCGCCAGCCCGGCACCGCACATAAAGGCCATGACTGTGCGGGGCAGGGTGCTGAAATGATAGAATATCTGATCAAAGCTGGTTTCATCGGGCGCAAAGAGGGCCTGCCATGTCGCACCATGTTGGGCAAAGGGCACCAGATCAATCAACAGGCTGGCAGTGGCCAGCAATATGAAAACGGCCGGTATCAGGGTGGCGGCACGGGCCGGACGCAGCATCATTTATAGGGGCCGTTTTCAATTTGGGTGGCAAGCAGATCGGCAAAGCGCATGACCGAATAAGGCCCGCCATAGGTCCAGACGGCGGGCACCTGATAAACGCGGTTTTTGCGGGCAAAGCCCTGCATTTTCCACAGTGGCGAATTAACAATGCGCTGGCGCACGGGTGCAGGTGTTGGTTCGATAAAGGCAAGGGTATCATTGGCAAAGGGGGCGAGCAGTTCCAGTCCGCCACGGGCAAAGCCCCAGCCGGTTGTTTCGCCGTTATAGGCGGTGGGGATATTCATCGCTGCCAGCACCGTATTGGGCAGGGATGGTGGGCCAAAGACATTGATTTGCGCATCGGAATTGATGCGAATAACGACGATTTTCTGATCAGGGCCCAAAACCGCCCGGATGCGATCCCCGTCGTGGGCAAGGGTTTCGTCGACCTGTGTTAGAATTTCCTGCGCGCGGTCCTGCTTGCCGGTAATGTCGGCAATTTTCAGGGTAGCCTTGCGGATACTATCAAGTGCCGGCTGGTCGTTATTAAAAATCGAAATCACCATTGTTGGTGCGATTTCCGAAAGCGCGTCATAGGCCATGGCCAGTTCCTTTGTAATCAGGATCAGGTCCGGCTTTGCCTTGCGCAGGGCTTCCAGATTGGGCGACTGGCGCTGCCCGATATCAACGAAATCCTTCGGCAGGTCGGGTGTGACCACCCATTCGTAATACAGGTCGGGGTCGGCAATGGCGACTGGGTCAATGCCCAGCGCAATTACCGTTTCGGCCAGCGACCAGTTGGTAACGGCGATGCGGGTCGGTGGGGTGTCAAAGGTGACGGTGCCCATTTCGTGGTTATAGGTTTTGCCTTGCGCCCATGCGGGGCTGGCAATAGCCGCAACAATGCACAGGGCAGAAATGGCGATGGATAACAGACGGCGCATTTGATGCCTCTATGCAATGTAGCTGACGGAAATGTTGGTTTGCGGCAGGTTGATAACCCCGATATCGGCGTCATAGATTTGGCGAAGTGTGCCAGCCTGCATGAAATTTTGTGCCGTTCCCTGCCAGCAGGTCTTGCCATGCCGCAATGCCAGAATGTGATCGGCAAAACGTCCGACCATGTCGATATCGTGCAAAACGGCAATAACGGTTAGCCCAATGGTGTTTTTCAGGTCCGATACAAGATGCAGAATGTCACGCTGATGGCCGACATCAAGGGCGCTTGTTGGTTCATCTAACAGCAGGATGGGCGCATCCTGTGCAAGCAGCATGGCAAGCCATACCCGCTGGCGTTCGCCGCCTGACAGGCTGGCAACAATGCGATCGGCAATGGTATCGACATGGGTTAATGCCATGGCCTGTTCGATTTTCTCATAATCCGCGGCGCGATAACGCCCGAAGGCCCCGCGCCAGGGATAACGGCCAAAACCGACCAGTTCACGCACGGTCAGATGCGGCGGTACAGTGGGGTTCTGCGGCAGGTAGGCCACCTCGCGGGCAAAATCGCGGATGGAACGTTGTTCAAGGGCGACATTGCCCATGCGAATGTCACCGTCAAACTGGCGGTATTTGCGGGCCAGAATTTTCAGAAGCGTACTTTTGCCCGACCCGTTATGCCCGACAATGGCCGAAAAGGCCTGCGACGGGAACGAAACCGTAATGTCGGATAACAGGGATTTGGCTGTTTTGCCTTCGGTGCGAAAGCCAACATCCTTCAGGTCAAACATTGCTTCTTGAACTCGGTTAGGGCAGTGCCGTTCCATGGAATATGGCGGCGGCTTTGCCGATCATTGAATTTGTGAGAATGCTTATCAATAACCTGATGTAAATGCAACCGAGTTGCGATTGCAGTGCAAAATTCGATAAAAGCCAACTTTATCTTATTTTATGGCTTTTCATCGTTTCGCGGTCGCGCTAGCAATGAAGGCAATGGATTGCAGCGAACTGCAACCTGGCATGGGTGATTATTCGCCATGCCATGTGTACCGGCACCATGCCCGCATAAAACCAGTTATCAGGGAAACGTCATGACCGAAATTCAAACGCCATTGCCCGATCTGCGCTGCCAACTGGGCGAAGGGCCGTTCTGGGATCAGCACAGCCAGACCCTTTATTGGGTTGATATTATTGGCAAGGCGGCCTTTGCCTGGAAACCGGCGCAAAATGATTTGCAAAAATGGACGTTTAACAGCCTGATTTCCGCCATTGTACCGCGCGAGGCAGGCGGGTTTTTGGTGGCACTGCACCGTGAGCTGGCCTTTTTTGACCCGGCATCGGGCAATTTAACCCCCTTTGTGGCACCCGATGCGGATCATTCTGAAAACCGTTCAAACGAAGCCCGCGTGGACCCGATGGGCCGGTTCTGGCATGGCACCATGCAAAACAATATTGGCCCCAATGGCGAGGCCGTGGCCATTACCCAACATAGCGGCACGCTAAACCGGGTGGATGCCAACGGCAAAATGACCCGGTTTTGTGAAAATATTGGTATTTCCAACACACTGTTATGGTCGCCCGACGGCACCAGAATGTATTTTGGCGATACCCTGGCCAATCGCATGGATGTTTATGATTTTGATATGGCATCGGGCATGGCAAGCAACCCGCGACTGTTTTGCTCGGTCGAGGGGCGGGGCGGCATGGATGGCTCGGCGATTGATCAGGACGGGTTTATCTGGAACGCGCGTTATGGCGGGTCCTGCATTATCCGGTTTAACCCGGATGGTGAAATTGACCGCATCATTGATGTGCCGGTTACCAACCCCACCAGTTGCGTGTTTGGCGGGCCGGATATGACCACGCTTTATATTACATCGGCGGCAGATGATACCGATGGCACAAAACCGCTTGAAGGGGCCCTGCTTGCCATTGAAACGGGTGTTGCTGGTGCGCCCTGCCATGCCTTTGCCGGTTAGGTTGATGGATGGCAGTATAATTTCCGTAATCAGACATTCCCCAAAGCCCGCTGTGCGGTCTTCGTGGCAATTTTGTAATGTTTTAGAAAAGTTGCGGAATTTCGGTTTTTAGGTCTTGGTTTTCTCGTCTTTTGCGATCACCATTAGGGTCGGGTCAGGGGTCTGTACCCTAAAAAACGAGCAAATCCGAGGAATAATATGAAGATCTCACCTTTCCGCTGGGAGAAGGTGCGCGTTGTTATGGTATTGGCGGCCGTCTCGTCGGTTGCTGCCTGTGCTTTTCCGATGCCACGAACTGAAACGATTGCAGGGACGGTTTCCTATCGCGAACGCATTGCGATGACCCCGTCCAATATCCTGACGGTAAGGTTGCGTGATGTATCGCGGGCCGATGCCCCGGCCAATGAGGTTGCGACATTGTCCCAGCCCGCCACAAACCCGCCCATGGCATTTGAGCTGCCCTATCAGACCACCGATATTGATGAATCGCATCGTTACACTGTCGAGGCGATTATTTCGGACGGGGCAGGTAAAAACCTGTTTCGCAACGATACATCCTATCCGGTCCTGACCGCCGGAAACCCCGATGCGGTAAATATCGAAGTTGTTCGTTTGCGTCAGCAGCCATCTGTTGACAAGGCCCATGACGAACAAAAGTCCGCCACCGACAAGCTGGTCAGCCGGATTGACAAAAGCCTGTCGAAATACCGCCATGTGGTGGGGAAATATGCCAAGGATGACGGCGAAGGCAGCTTTGAAGCATTTGTTACCAAAGATGGCACCCCGGTTCTGATCCGTCAGGATCGTGACCTTGGCGATTATGGCACCTCGGATATCTCGTTTTATTTCAGCAAGGGGGCGTTGCTGCGCTTTGATGAAAAGGCCACCCGTGCCAGTTTTGGCGCCACCAAAAAGGCGGCATCGGCCACTGCGGGCGGCATTGAATACCGTTTGATGCTGGATTTTGCCAAAGGCAAATATAAAACCGGCGAAAAGCGCATCAATGACCAGCTTAGCGCACCTGACAAACACGAAATCAGCAGTGCCCAGACCCAGGAGAAACTGGTTTTAACCCGCCTTAAAACCGAACTGGCGGCGACGGAAATGTCTGAACCGGATGGACGCCAGACCTTCGTATGTGATGACCAGTCGCGTTTTTATGCGACCTTTAACCGCGAAGATGAACAGGTGCGGATCGAATTTTTGGGCCGCGACCCGATTTTCCTGCCGCAAAAACCGGCGGCATCGGGTTTCCTGTATGGCAATGATGATTATGAAATGCGCGGCAAGGGCCAGAACGCCACCTGGGCAACGCTGGTAGATGGCCGCAAAACCGGTTGTACCGTTTCGGCCGAAATTGCCGGGCTGGCACTAGCACCGGGTGATTTCCCGACGGTGAATGTTTCAACCCTGATGCAGACGGGCAATAACGAATGGACCCGTCATTTTGACGACATGATGCCTGCGATCAAGGCCTGCCTGGAACGCCCGGTGGGCGATTTGCCATCGGTCCTGAAAGCCTGGCCGATGAACCATGGTACGGTTGGTGTACGCACCATTAACATCAATGGCGGGCGCTATGACTGCCTGGCACCGTCAACCGGCTTGGGCGACATCCATGTCGAGGCGGTTGAAGGCGCAACCAATGTGTTGCCGGGTGAACGTGATGTGCTGTTTACCCCGGCATCGGGGGCGTATCCGGATAATGACTGTTACCAGCATAAAAAGCTGATGAAGGATGGTGTTTTCATTGGCTGGCTGTCACGCAATGCCTGCCAAAGCTGATTATCCATCGGTTAATTGCTGCTGAAACAAACAAAGCCCCGCCGGATCTGGCGGGGCTTTGTCGTTTGTGGAACGGGCAAATGCAGTGCGTATCAGTGGGTTTGATAACGTCCGGTCGGGGACAGAACGCCACTGGTCCCGCCAAGAACGTCTTCATCAAGGTTCAAACCCAGAAAACGGTGCCGGTCAAAATAACCGGGCATCGCCAGGCCCGCAGCCGGTGCGGCAGTAAAGCCGAACCGGGCATAATATTGTGGATCCCCAACCAGCAGAATGGCCCGATGGCCGGAATCATAGGCGGCATTGATGGCAGCGTACATCAAACCGGCCCCGACCCCGGAACCATTATAGGCTTTTTCCACTGCAAGTGGGCCAAGCATCAGGGCAAAACCCGCATTGCCTGCATCGACATTCCACAACCGGACAGTCCCGATCATGTGTTTGCCGTCATGGGCAACAAAGGCCAACCCGTCAGCCGGCAACCGGCCAGCACGGATCAGTTCGGACGATTTTTTAAACCGGTCCGGTCCCATTACGCGATCAAGCAGCTTTTCCCGTTCGATGTGGGAATAAGCACCTTCGCGATCGATCACGATCATTGACGTGATGCCTAGATGATATAGGCAGCGAGCGGCGAAAAGCCGTTAAACGCTACCGATGCATAGGTCGTGGTATAGGCACCGGTTGCTTCGATCAGAACCTCGTCACCAATCGTCAGGGCGATCGGCAGATCGTAGGGTTTCTTTTCGTAAAGCACGTCGGCTGAATCGCAGGTCGGACCGGCCAGAACACACGGGGCCACATCGCCGCCATCATGGATCGTGGTGATGGGGTAGCGAATGGCTTCGTCCATGGTTTCGGCAAGGCCGCCGAATTTGCCAATGTCGAGATAAACCCAGCGCACCGGATCATCTTCGTGTTTGCGCGAAATCAGCACGACTTCGGCTTTGATCACGCCAGCATCACCGACCATGCCACGGCCCGGTTCGATAATGGTTTCGGGCATGTGGTTGCCAAAGTGGTTATGCAGGGCATCAATGATGGCCGCGCCATAGGCTTCGGTTGCCGGAACGTCACGCAGGTAACGGGTCGGGAAACCACCACCCATATTGACCATACGCAGAACAATGCCTTTTTCCGCAAGGGTGCGGAAAATCATCGATGCTTCGGCAAGTGCGGTGTTCCAGGCATCCAGGTTGCACTGCTGCGAACCAACATGGAAGGATACGCCATAGGCGTCCAGGCCCATGTGGTGGGCATGCTGCAGCACTTCAAGCGCCATGGTCGGTGCGCAACCAAATTTGCGCGACAGCGGCCATTCAGCACCGGCACCATCGGTCAGGATGCGGCAGAAAACGCGCGAAGCCGGGGCAACGCGGGCAATTTTTTCAACTTCTTCGACGCAATCCACGGCGAACAGACGCACACCCATTTCATAGGCACGTGCAACGTCACGTTCTTTTTTGATGGTGTTGCCAAACGAAATGCGTTCCGGGGTGGCGCCAGCGGCCATCGCCATTTCGATTTCCGGCACGGATGCGGTGTCGAAATTGCTGCCGAGGTCGGCCAGAAGGCTCAGAACTTCCGGTGCCGGGTTTGCTTTGACCGCATAGAAAATGCGGGAATCAGGCAGGGCACGGGTAAAGGTTTCGTAGTTGCGCTGGACCACATCAAGGTCAACAACAAGGCACGGACCTTCCGGTCGGTTCTGGGCGAGGAAATCAATAATACGCTGCGTTGCCATGGGGGCGTTCTCCCATTCCACTTTAAAGCGGCATAGCGACACCTGATGCATCCTGACGCGGTGGAGGCGTAGAATGCGGTCTATCGATATGCCAGACGTGAACACGGATGATCCGGTTCGCGGATGTTGCCTCGATATAGGAATGGGAAGTTGCCATTCCGCACGGCGGGCAATGATGGTGTGCCTCTTTAGTGTCTGCGGTATTTGGACAACCGCTGGAGACCAAAAAAGCCCTACACCGTCGTTGCTTTAAGTAAGTCCTACAGGGTTCCTTGGCAGGACCACCACAGGCACGTGCGACTTTGGGCAAGCCGGGATTTACGCCTGTTTTATCTTTGGCGCAAGCGGTTTTTTTAATGCGGGAAAATGTTTTTTGTCATGGTCCAAAACACCGGGTCAAACCCGGCGGATCCCCTTGGTTTCTGGCGTGATTTTCATATTCCCAACTATCAGAAAACAGGCCTTTTTTCGCGCAGGGGCTGTATCGTTCGCCAGTCTTGCAAAGCCAATGGCTTAACGACACATAATTGCCATGCATCACGGCAAATCTGTATCCCATGGTCATATGCAGGCAAAAACGGGGCGTTATTTAATGGTCGCAATCCGGAATAGTTCCAGAGTCCAAATTATCATCGCGGCTTTGTCCCCGCTGGCCATCGGCGCATGCCAGACCAGGACACCGCCTGATATGGCCGAAAGCCCCGATCGCCAGCCACCTGCAATTGTGATGCCCGATCGCCCGATGATGGCTGATGACTGGTCCGACGGTTTGCCTGTTATTTATAACCAAGTCGCTGGTTGCCTGAATGCCGACCCGTCACCGCCTGCGCGTGTGGTTGATGCCGGGCAGGGCAATGACGGGCAAATCGTGATCGATATGATGGGCGATAGCGGCACTTATTTCCGCTGCCAGACGGACCCGGCAGGTAAAAGCAAGCCTGTTTTGTTTCGTCAGGAAATGCCTGCGAACCTGCCAGGTCCGGTTTATACGGCCACACCCTATCCGCCGCCAAAATCCCCGCAGGCGGGCATATGTTATGAACATTATCCTGTTACCGACCATACCGGCTGGCAACTGGGTTGGCTCAGTTATGCCAGGGAAGGGGACAATTGCAGTACGGCATCTATTGCAAAACCGTAATGCCGGTGGGGATCATGCATCTATCACATTGCCTGCAGGGCGGTTTGGTCGTTATCTTGGCGGCCATTCCATGATGTGATGTGAAAGATACCAAAATGACCAAACTGAAAATCACGGCAGGCCCGTTTGTGTTTGACGCAAAACTGGAAACCGGGGCCGCACCCAAAACCTGTGCCGCTTTTGTTGAACGCCTGCCTTTCATCAGCAAGGTTGTTCATGTCCGCTGGAGCGGCGAGGGCGTCTGGATGCCGCTGGGGGATTATCAGTTTGGTGTCGATTATGAAAACCACACCAGCTATCCCGCACCGGGGCAGATTATTCTATATCCCGGTGGGATCAGCGAAACCGAAATCCTGCTGGCTTATGGCGGTGTCCATTTTGCATCCAAGGTCGGCCAGCTTGCCGGCAACCATTTCATCACCATCACCAGCAATCTTGAGGATGTCGTCAAACTTGGCAAAATGACCCTGTGGGAAGGCGCGCAGGATATTCGGTTTGAGTTGGTTTCCGATTAACCAATATTCTTTATTGGGCGGTACGTTATTCCTTTACATGGCATTGATGTACCGCCCGAAATATTTGAAGACCAGTGGGTTTATGACGAACACGATGCTAAGGACCGTTGCGGGTGTTAATAACATTGTTTGATGCCAGATTTGCCAGCCTTGCGTGAAGGGTGCGATCAGGTAAATCAGCATCGTCACCAATGGATAAACACAAGCAATCATGACGATTGCTAGTCGCATCCGTAAGGGGCGCATTGCTTTTGCATTGCTTTCACAGCGCTGTGGGCGATGGGCTGGATCGGGCCGTTCATTTGTTTGCGTCACAAGTTTCGCCGTTTAATAGTCTGCACTGGGGCGTTTGCGGAAATTTGCAAACCATGCATCAAGGCGCGGATGCCGGTTGCCAAAAGGCAAATTAAAGCGTTCACGTGCCGTTTGAAAAATTGCAAATACAGTGAAATCCGCAATCGTTGGCCGGTTCCCGGCAAGAAATTCATAATCACCGATTGATTTTTCTAGGGCATCAAGAATTTCGGTGACGTGCTGAAACATGATTCCCGCCATTTCTGATGAAGGTCTGGCCTGCATAAACGGGAAATTGTTTGTCTCATTCCACAGCCATATCTGTGCCCGAACAACAAGATCGGTTCCCAATCGCTCAAGCGCTCGAACCTTGGCCCGTGTCGCTGCATCGTTACCAATCATTGAATTGGCGGGGTACAGTTCTTCGAGATACTCAACGATTGCAGCGGAATCCGCTATTACCTCGCCGCTATCCGTGACTAAAGCGGGTGCGCGGCCAGCGGCGTTTAACGCCAGATATGCGGGCGACTTGTGTTCTCTATTGGCGTAATCAAGTTCGTAGCGGGGAATATCCAATCCCTTTTCCGCCAAATAGATTGAAACCCGCCTCGGGTTTGTTCCGGCCTTAAACTGATAGAGTAACATTTATAATCATCTTTCCACAGGGTACGGAGAAAGCAGGAAGTATGGCCAACGCAACTTCCTGCGGTGCAGGGCGTTTCCACGACTGTAAATTTAGACCTCACTTTATCCTGTTACTATATGGTATTTATGCTGTTACTATAGTGATGGTAAGCAGGAGGGACTTTTGCGGTTAAACCGGTTGACGCGCTCGGGTGAAAAAGAGGAGCTGGCGAAATTCTTGCGGTTCTGCCGGGAACGCATTTCGCCCGAGCAGCTTGGCCTGCCCGCGACACGACGGCGCAGGACAAAAGGGTTGCGCCGGGAAGAAGTTGCCACATTGGCCGGCGTCGGCTTGACCTGGTACACCTGGTTTGAGCAAGGGCGCGATATTCAGGTTTCGGATGATTTTTTGCTGCGTCTCTCACGCGGGTTGCGGCTTAATCGTGCAGAACAGGAACATTTATTCGCACTTTCGCAACGCCAAGCCGTGCGTGCCATTGCGCCAGCGATAGACCTGCCACCAAGCTTGATTGGCATCGTCAAGCGCTTGCCCGATGCTGCATATGTGCTCGATAACTGCTGGGACGTATTGGCTTATAACGATGCAGCTTTGACTCTGTTTGAGGATTTGGCAGCCGATAGGCCTAATATGCTGCGGATCGTGTTTTTCTCGAACGCGTATCGCCAAAAAATCAGGGACTGGTCTTTTGCCGCCAGATTGGTTTTTCTAAAGGCTCGGCATGATTTTTTAACGGGTGGACGCAGCCCCATTCTTGAGTCATTGCTAGATGACGTGATGGGGGCTTCTCCTGAAGCCAAAGAATGGTGGAATGACCCTGAAGCATTGCGTATTGGCGATACCAAAATAGAGCTGAACGATCCCTTAACAGGGTGGATCACCTTCCAGCTAAGCATATTTTCATATGAAGACCACCCCAATCTTCGTTTGGTGGTTTATACCAACGAGCATTGCAGCCCTTTTACCGATGATCAGAACTGATTTCGGATTTGATTGTTTGTTTTCGCGTTATTGCAATGGGGTGTTGGCATTGCCTTGGGCGTCTTTTGGGGGATAAAAAAAACGGCAGCAAAGGAACCGATGCTGCCGTTTGATGTTTGAGATGATGCGTTAGGTGGTTTATTCCGCCGCCACCGTCTTGCCATCGTGTTCGAGCATTTCGCCCTGTTTGCGTTTGGCGAGGATTTCGCGGGCTTTGGCGTATTGCGGGTCATGCCAGAAGATCAGGCAGCCATTGCAGCCACGGCCGCAGCACCCTTGCGTTCCGACACGCGGGGTGCGGAAGGTGCGGTCTTTCTGGCGTTCATCAAGGGCGTCCTGCAGGGCTTCGCGTTTGGCGTCGTAGCGTTCCGGGTTGCCCTTGCCCATTTCAATTTTGTGCCCTTCCTGATCCAGCTTCATGCGCTGCCATTCATCCGGTGTCAGGGCCTTTTCCTTGCGGATGATGGTCATGGGCGGGAAGGCGGTGCGCAGATATTCCGGGTCTTCCTGTTCGAGCAGGGAAAACGGAATACGAACCATCGGTTTGGCCCCGGCATGAACGGCTTCACCAACTTTGCCGGTATTGGCGTCGATAAATTCATACATGCGGATAAAAATGGTCTGGCGGCCCTTGGGTGGGACAATTTCCAGCACATCACCCGCCAACAGGCGATTTTTGACCGAAACGATAAAGGCGTCGTCTTCCACCCGTTCGATCAGCCCGGCAAATTCCCAGTCGGAAACGTTGCTGGAGCTGTCATAACCATGGGCATAATTGGTCAACCGGCCTTCGTGGAAGGCCAGCGTGTAACCCCGGTTGGGGATGGTAGCCAGTTCCTTCATATAGGGTTCGGGCGACCAGTTTTCGGGGTCGTCATACCAGTCATCAATTGCCATGCGATAGGCACGCGCGACCAGCCCGGCGTAATAGGGGCTTTTGCCGCGGCCTTCGACCTTCAGGCTGTCAACGCCGATTTTAAGGTAATCTTCCAGTTTCGGCATGATGCACAGATCGCGCGAATTGAGGATGTATGATCCGCGCTCGTCTTCCTGAATTTCCATCAGCTCGCCGGGGCGCATTTCTTCTTCGAGGAAGAAATCAAACAGTTCCATATTTTCTTCGGTCAGGTTCAGTTCCTTGACCGTGCCGTCCTTCAGCTTCATATGGACCTTGTATTTCCAGCGGCAACTATTGGCACATGCGCCCTGGTTGGCGCCGCGTTCGGCCATGAAGTTGGACAGCAGGCAGCGACCAGAATAAGTCATGCACATGGAGCCATGCACAAAGGCTTCGATTTTGATGTCCTGGCATTTTTCGCGAATTTCGGTCAGTTCCTCGTAGGAAACCTCACGGCCCAGCACCACCAGTTTTGCGCCGATGCTTTGCCAGAATTTGACGGACTGCCACGAACAGACATTGGCCTGGGTGGAAACATGCAGCGGAATTTCCGGGGCCTGTTCGCGTACAAACATGAAAACGCCGGGATCGGCGACAATCAACCCGTCTGGCTGAACCTTGCGCACGGTTTCAACATATTCCGGCAGTTTGGAAATGTCCTTGTTGTGCGAAAACAGGTTCAGCGTCAGATAAACCCGCACCCCGTGCTGGTGGGCAAATTCAATGCCATCCACCACATCATCCAGCGACATCTGGCTTTTGACCCGCAACGACAGATCGGGCGTGCCCATATAAACGGCATCCGCGCCATACAGCACAGCAATTTTAAGCTTTTCCAAAGAGCCAGCAGGCATCAACAATTCGGAACGGCGCGATTGATCACTCATATCGTCGGTCTTTATTTATGGAATGCGGGGGAATTCTCTCTCGTTCTGGCGCGGTCATATCATACCTTGGCACCAGATTGCGCCCAAAATTACATATTTCGCGCAATTTGCCTAGGCCTGCTGCTGCAGGGCTGTATTGAATCAGCCGCAGGCAGTCCGCCAAATGCCACAGCAAAACACCCGCCAGCGCATTGCAGGGCGGGTGTTTGAATAAGGCATTGTCTGATCAGTTGGGACTGGCGGGCGGAATGGCCGTCGGTTTCGACATCCTAGACCATTGCTGATCTTGGAGGGGTACCTTTGCATTGCGACCAATCATGCTGCCCGCGGGTTAAGCGTTGCCAGCCTGGGTATGGAAATATGCATACAGCTTTTCACCTTCGGGGGAGCCAAGGCCGGTGCAGGCATTCCAACCGGGGCCAGCATGATAATAGCCGTTGTTGCCTTCGATAATATTGGAAAAGCCGACGCCGGTCGCAGCGCATTTATATAGCTCGGAATTTATATTGCCCACAGGTTCCCCCAGCCCTTGATTAAGCCTGGCAACAAGGCCAGCCCAAAGTGGGACAACGGCACTGGTGCCACCCACGAAGCTCCATTTACCGTTACGGTAATATTTGTAGCCGGTTAAAGGATCGGCATTTGCCGAAACATCTGGCACGCCCCGTCCCGGTTGGCCATTCGGGCTTTGTGGCAGGGGCAGGTTTTGCTGATAAGTCGGGACTGCGAACGAACTGCTGATGCCGCCACCAGATGCCCCTCCCCACGAGAAGGCCAGATTGTCCCAAACGACTTCCGAGATGATGCGATTGTTTTTGGTTTCGATCTGTGTGCCGCCGCAGCCGAGAATTTCGGGGATACAGGCCGGGAAATTGGTTGTCGGAGCGCTACCGCCATTATTGGCGCCGTGATCCCCGGACGAGGACAGGACGGTTACATAATGGGCGGCGGCAAGCTTGCAGTATTTTTGCGTCATTTCACGTGCTTTGGCCGGATAGGTTTCTTCTGATCCCCCCCAACTGATCGAAATGATGTCCGGGTTGTTTGTTTTATCGCCAAGAATGGTTTGAAGTGCCAGGGCAAACGAATAGCTGTAATTTGGCACAAAATAGACGAAAAACTCTGCCCCTGGTGCGACTGCCCCGGCAATTTGAATGTCGAGCACGACTTCGCTGTCATTATTGCTGTTTTGGCCGGGATTATTTTCTGCACCGGCAACACCAATGGCGGTAATAGCCGGTGTCTTGAGGTTATATTTGGCAAAGTAAGCGTCAATGTCGGCCTGCGTGTAACCACCGCCCAATTCAACAATCGCGATGCGCTGCCCTGTGCCATCCAGTTTTGGCGGGAAGTCATACATTTCGGCAATGGTCGTGGCATCATATGATGTCGGGTAATCGCCCTGTGCCGTTTGGGTGCCGTTTTGGGCGGTCTGCGTCATTGCCGTCGCAATTTCAGAAATTTGATCATGATTTGGTTGATGGCGAAGATGCGGGGCTGCCAGGGGAATGGTATCCAGCCCGGAAACAAAGTCGATGATGTCAGAAAGTTCTTTGGGAATGTGAATGTCTTCGCCATGACCAAAGCAGGCCACACCATTGACCACGACGGTCGCCAGCGTAATGCCAAAGGAGGCATTGATGGCAGCGACGGAAGCTTCAAAAGAAAGAATGCCTGGAATGCCTGCATTGTTGATGGGCTGTAACCCGGCGGTCGTGGCCCATTGCGTGACCTGCTGGATAGCATCCAGCGAAGGATGCAGGTTTTGTTGCAATGTCGCGCGTGTTTTTCGCCGTCCTTTGTTTTTCAGGTTGGCGAGTTTTGCATCCGTAATGTTTTTCGCGCTACCCGGCGCAAGATGGATGTTGAATTTGACACGTTCGTCACCGGCGCGGGCAAGGGCTTTTGGGCTTTGTTGAAAGACGGGATGCGCTGTACCGGAAAGCCTTATAGAGGTCATGATGGTGTTCCCTGATCCTGATTTTGGCTGAGAAGTAAGATGCTATGCCGCGTTAAAACGAACGTTGAGGTGTGTAAGCCCTCGAAAAGGCAGGCAGTTGGACCATGCTGGCGTGGCTAGGTCATCAAGCGGTTCGATTGAGCGGCAATGCTTAAGTAGCCAGGTTAAAATGCTGGCACCTTCAACCCGGGCCAGTTGATGGCCGATGCAAAAATGGGTGCCGCGTCCAAAGGCAAAATGCGGTTTTTGCGGGCGTTCGATCATGAATGTGTCGGGTTCTGCGAAGTGCGCGGCATCGCGATTGGCCGCAGCAAGCAGAAACATGATGACCTCGCCTGGCATGAAGGCATGATGACGATAGGTCAGGGGGTGTTTCAGGGTGCGAACGGCCAGTCGGATCGGGCTTTCAAAGCGCAGGCATTCTTCAACTGTATTGGGAATGAGAGAGCGATTTTGCCGTAACTTTTCCAACTGATCAGGATGCTGTATCAGCAATAGCAGGCTGTTCCCGATCATGTTGGTCACGGTATCCCGGCCACCAATCAGAAGTAGCATGCATTGCGCTGTCATTTCCTGCCAGGACAGGACCTGGTTTGCTGCAACAATATCGGACAGAACATCGTTGGGGCGTGGACGGGCTTGACGCTCCGATAACAGGATGTGGATGTATTCGGCGAAGGCATGGATGTCGCGTGTGACGTGTTCAAGGCTGCTGGCAGATTGATCAAAGTTATCGATTTGGCTGGTCAGCAATGCGGTCCAGCCCTGAAGTTTGGGCCAATCGGTGCGTGGAATGCCCAGCATCGCACAGGTTACATTTACCGGCAGGTCGCGCCCCAGATCAGCAATGATATCAAAGCGGCGGGCATCAAGGCCGGGTTGCAATGCTTCGTTAATCAAATCGTCGATTTGTGGCCTAAGAGCATTGATTGCAGCGGGTTTAAAGGCCCCGCGAATGTGGGTGGCAATGCGATCATGGTCGGGTGGGTCACGCATGGACATCATTTGCGCCAGATAGTGCGCAATATCTGGTGATTGTGCCAATGGTCTGGTGCCGACAGTTGCCTGGTGATTAACGCTCATGGCGGGATGGCTGATCAATTTGGCTGTGTCATCGTAACTCGAGATCAGCCATGCACCAGACATCGTGCGATGTATGGGTTCTTCGTCTAGAAGGCGACGGTATAAACCGCCTGGGTCCGGGTGATTGACGGGTTGTTCAAGAAACGACTTTGTTGCTTTGGCCAGGGATGGGGACGCTTTTCGTCCTTTTGTGGCTGGCGTCCGGGTTTGGTCCACGGTATTGCCTTTGGAGATATCAGGGGATGTGTCTTCTGGCTGTTTTCCTTTGCGGCCCAGCATGAAATCCCCAACCGGAGATTCAGAAAAGTAATCCAGCGCGTTGGTGTCGAGTTTCAATTCCGAAAGGCCATTGCCCAGCGCGCAGGGTGCCAGCCCCATTGCGGTTGCAACCAGATACATAGACCCCATAAGGACGCCGACATGTTTCAACGTCGTGGCATAGGCCATCGAACGGTATTTCCATGACATGCGTTCAAAGCGCGACGTCATGGTAAATAAAATTTGCGGTTCTGGGGCTCCGGCAGCGGAGATTGACGCCTGCCTTAGCAATTTTTGCCGGTGGGTTTCTGATGTATCAACCCGGATTAATTGATGCGCGGCAGCGTCATAATAATAAATCGCAGCTTCAAGCCCCTGACACAGCCGAACCGTGACATAAAGTTCCAATTCATACATGGCACCGCCATTGGGGTAGGGGCGGTTGCTTTCCTGGTATTTTTGTCCGCGTTCTGGCGAAATATCATAAAGGGCGCGTATTCTGGCCGTGCGAAACAGAAAGGTGCCAAGCTCTTCCAGCGTGATGGGGTTTTCATCGTCATGGTGTCGCCAGGAATGGCGTTGTTCCATCACGGTTTGAAAACCGGGCTCCTGATGGGGGGGCGTTGTTTCGGGGCAGGGAAGATGAACAACCTCGCCCTCGGGCAGGGGTTTTAGGGCGGGCGGTGCCGGGATGATGCCGTCAAAGGGGAAATATGCCCCTAACGGGTCGCTATGGCTTCCGCTGCGGGTGTGGGCGTGAAAGGTAAGATCGTGAAATTCCCATTGCCGCAAGGCAGGATGGGTGTCTTCTTCGGCGATGCCATCTGCATTGATCGGGCATATTGCACGTGCCGCCAACAGATATGCGAAGATGTCGGAAATGATTCTTGGATTGATATTTTTCAGGTGATTGCAGGTGTGTTGAACCGATAAAGGCGACGACAGCGTGTGAAGGATTTGCGCCAGGTCGGGCTGATGGATTGAAATTTTTATCCCCGACAGCGGTGTTTCAAGGATAAAGGCGCCTTCATGCTGGCGACAATGTGCGAAGCGTGAAAGCTGATAACTGCTGTTTGCGTCAAGCCGCGCAGGGGTAAACAGCTCGCCATATCGCATCGGCTGAACTGACAGTCTTTTTTGGCCATCAATTTGCAATGAATATTGAAGCAGGGCGCGCTTGCCGAGCGTTTCGAGCATAAAATACAGAAATGCAACGTCAGTAGCCTGTCCGGTTGCGGCGACTGTTGTGGCAAGCTGATCAAGATTGTATCCGTCGGTATTTGCCAAAGAAGTAATGGCATTAACGACGCTTAAAGGCATGCCTGTGAACGGCACCTGACCGCCCGGATATGCAACCAGAGGATTATCGTTGATATCGGAAACGATTGCTGCGTGGTCAGCCAGCACGATTAACGGAGCTGTGGCTGTATTTCTTGAATGTTGCGTGGTTATGGCGGTCATGGCTGTTTCCTATGCCTGGCAAGTTTTACAAAAAGCACGGGATCGGATTCAGCTCGTGTTCGGCGAGTTCGCGTTCCTGCCAACCTAGCGTGACCGGAACGGTAAACAGGCGGCCTGGGGCATAGCGGGCCCAGAAATGGCGTAATCCCGGGACAATCACCTTTACAACCGGCAGGTCAATATCCGGCCGGGTTTGGTCTAAAAACAGCAATTCCATGCCGCGATCTTCGATCAGTTCCTGAAAGGCCAGTACGTCCTCCAGCAGGTCGTCATGTTCGCGGATCGGGAAATCCTGGAGCCGGCGCAGGGGGCTATTGGGTAAGGGGGCCAGATAAGGCTGATTTTCAAGGGTGGCCGTTTTCCACCAATGATGATTTTCATCTTCCGGGAAGCGATAGGTCCCGCTGCCATCTGCCTTCATATCGACAACGGCGTGCAGGAACTGGTTCATCTCGGTCAGAGCACGGCGCAGTGCCAAGCGTGGATCATAGTGCGAGCCAAAGGCACACAAGATGTCTTCGCAAGGTTTATCAATGCGGCGCGATACAGCGACAAAAGTGGGAATGCCCAGGTCGTTGGTAATGTCGAGAACCCATAGGGGGCGGTTTAGTTCCTTGTATTTTTGGCGCAATTTGTTGACGTAATCATCCTGGAAACTATCGAGATCCAGGGCTGGGCGTTGGAAGCGGTTATACCACCACATTGCCACCGCATCGCGTTCGACCAGTTCCATCGCGCCCTGCAAAATGGCATCTTCCAGGCAGGTGCCGGCTGCATTGCCATTTGAATCCGCCCAATACTGAAAGTCATTTCCAAGCGGGTAATTGTAATACAGATACCCGGTTGGCAAATATTTGTAGCGATTTTCGGTGATCGACCAAACCGGGCTCCATTCTATACTGGCATTTTCGTCAAAGCGTTGCGGAACAACGGCAAATTTTAAATCCCGGCTGTTCCAAGCATCCCGGTCTTCATATTGCTGGTCGCTATAAAGCATGCAGTCATTGGGATGAATGGCGCGAGATCCCAATTCTGCGTAGCTTGCCGTGATCCGGTTTTCATTGCCAAAATACAGGCCGGAATAGCGTTCCAGGGCTTCGGCAAGGGCGCTGGCCTTGGCCTGGGTATCGGTTGTGCCTTTGCCCGCCGAGCGTGTTCGTAAACCACGCCGCAAAAAAGTAAGATTGATGGTGCGTACGGCAAAATTGTGCCCTGCGCCATAGGCGGGCAATATTTCGTGTAGCCCTTCGTCCATTTTTTCAAGTTCGCGAACGGCACCGATATAGGGGCTGATGTGATGGGAAAAATCATTGAGAAGCTGTTGCGGGGATTTGGCACGATGACCACCGTCCACGGTGTAGGTTTTAGCCCGATGGCTAAGGGTGGGGGCGGCTGGCATTTCGCCGACATCGCCATCGCCACAACCACAAACAGGGCATTGTGGACGGGGAACCAGGGTGTGGTGACTTGCATGCAGGTTCAGCATGTTCAGGGTGAACATTTTGCCCGAATTGCTGTTTTCGATGCCGCCCGCGATCCATTTTGCGGTTTGCAGTGCCGCGAGTTGAATGCCGATTTCAACACTGGCGCCATTAAAGGCCCGACTGATCGGAAACGGATTTTTCTGGTCGAAACTGTTTTGTAAATACGTGTCAACTTCGCGGTTCAGGCGCAGCCTTTGCGCCAGGCAGGCCCAACATCCACCCTCGGACGGTTTGAAAACCGGGCCGACCCAACTGATGACGCCATGTGGTTTGACCGCGATCCACGGTTTGCCAGCGGCCAGGGCCTGTTTGTTGAAGGCTTCCATCCCGGAATGCAGGTAATCGTCTGTAATGACGACCCCCATATCCCAGTTATCTTCCTGGGTAACGGCAATGTTAAAGGTTGCCAATGCCGAAATGAACGGGGCCGCTTGTGCCTGCCCCAGCGTAACAACCCGAACTTTGGTTGCGGCCAGCTTTTGCCGTGCTGTTTCGGGTTCAAGGGTTAATGCCTGCCAAAAATTACGGTCGGCCGAATTTCCGGCTGTGCTGGCATCATCAATATACTGTTTTTCGTGCAGCATATCGACGACATAGAGCACCTCGGCAAAGCTGCATTGGTCTTGTACAGTTTCGGCAATGTCATCAATTGTGCGCGTGCCATCCATCAAGGGGATCAGCGCACAATTTCGTTCACCTTTAAGGATGATGCTGCCGGTTTCAGACAGCAGATAAACGCCTTCGGGCGGAAGAACCTGGACATGAAAATAAGGTTTTATGCGCGGCTTTTTTACGTCAGGCATCTTACACCCTGTGCGTTGAACATGAAGGAAAAGGGATTTCAGGCAGTGCGCGCCATTTGGTGATCAGGCAATGCGGATACATGCTGAATGGCAGGTGCAATTTGGCACTTTCGAGAAGGTGCCAAATTGCGAAGGTCATGTGATTTTGCGCTGAGTAATAATGCGCTTAGTGAGCAGAGGCAGCCGTACCGGCACTGCAACTCGGGCAGGACGCAGAACCGGCAGAACCTGCACAGCTGCCATCATTGGCATTTGCCTGGTTCAGCTGTTCGTCGCTGAGATCTGCTGGGCGCGGGGGCAGCGGCAACTTGTCGACAGGAACATCGGCCGGAACATGAATGCCAAAATCGGCCAGCGCGCCGCGCGGGTCGGTTTCCGCCTTTTTCTTGAAAACCGGGTCTGCCCAGGTTTTTACAATCAAGCGGCCCAGTCGGTGCGGGTAGTCTTTGGTCTGTTCGTGTTTTGCTTTAAGGTCCATCGCCATTTTATGCTCTCCTGTGTAATGTTATGGGTTTCCTCAATGGCGCAGTACAGGGTCATTCCGGGAATAGCGATTGCGTGATGCAGGTGCTGTTTCCGATGATGTGCACGACGTCATCAAGCCGGGTGCAGGCACGCCTAAATCAACTTTAAATTGTAATTTTAGGTGTGGCTGAATTTCAAAATGCCTGTGCGCATACGCAGCGTGTAGGTGATGCGCTCAAGGCATTGCCAGGGCCATGTGTTGATCGGGAAAAAGGAAATAAAACTTTGATGTAAAGTATCTTTGGGTTCCTTTTTCCCCCGGTTAGGCGATCCCTTTGAAGAATTGCCCCATGTTCTGGGTGGCAATATGCTGCATTTTTTGTGTAGCGTTCTCCGCCTTGGGGATATGATTTTGAACTGTTCTTATTAAGACGGGAACGCGGTGGGGTTGTGATCTGAAATTTTAGGTCAGATCACATTCGGCGAGTTCGATGAAGGTCAGCGCGATGGCGGGAAGACCCCAATGGAGCGACAGGTTGTGCCTGTCTGCGGCAAATCTGTCCTGGAACCAGCTATAGGACTGTTTTTTTCGTTGCAGTAATGTCCAAGCGGCAGTGCGGGCTTGGTTTAAATACAGTTCCTGTCGGCACTGCTTGAACAGTGCCAGTGCCAGACGGCAGCACACCAAAAGATCAAGGCAGGAAATGCTGTCATCAAAAAACTTGGATTTAGCCTGCGCGGATTGAATAACGAGCGGGCGGAGCTGCCTGCTCTCAAGCAACCCGGCAAGGGACATGTCTGAAAGGTGTCCAGCAATGATCTTTGGCGCAAAAAAATCATTCAACTTATTAAGGGCGGGAGTGAAGTTTGGTGCAGTTTTTTTGTGCGTTTGCGAAAGCCGTTCCAGGGCAACCACTGTGAGAACCAGAGGAGAGGGCACAGTTTTTATCTGTGCGTCCACAATATCGAACCCTGGGTCGTTTGGATCGCAATGCATGACTGCTGATAGCAATTTGCCACTGATTGTTTCGATATTTCCGACATAATTTGGGTCAGAGGATACATGGCTGAGGGCATCGAGCAGACCCGATAAATTACCGATGTCAATGAGGGCGCTATGCGTATCAGCATCGCATTGTGACGGGGCCGTTATGGGCAGGCTTGCCAATAATTGATTGTAATGCTGCGCGAGGTCTGAATTACCAAGATGATGTGCGCAAAATAACCCGGCGAGAATTTCACCCTGAACGCCAAAAAACCTTCCCAATGGTGAATGACGATGGATGATTTGCGGTGTGTTTTCCGTCGCGACAGGGTCTGCTTGGTTTGAAAAAGGTTGGATAATGTCAAGCGAGAGATCGCGATAAAGTGGATTGCGCGTTTTTGAATGCAAAGCTGCGAAAAACTGTGCCAACCCCAATGTGCCTGACAGCATGTTGCGGCGTAGTTCCTGCAATATTTGCACCTGATTGACAGGATCATATCCAAGGCCAAACCAGCACGGATGCCCATTTTCATCTGCTACGGCATTGTTCATAATATCCTGCCCGATCAGATCGGCCGTTTCGAGCCAGTCCACGGATTTTGGACATGATGAAGTTGGTGCAAACACAGTGGGTGGCGCTGGGGCTGCACCGGTTTCGAGGCAAGAAAGTAGTATGTCGCAATGATGATCAAGGTCAAACTGGGTGATGTGGGCAAGGCGGGTCTTTAAGCGGTCCTGGGCTGTGCCGTCGAAATATCGGCCTAATAGTGACAGATCGGATGACAGGATTTGATCCTGTTCGGGAAGTGATTGAAACAGGGGAATGTCAAGACGACAAAGAGCAGTGATTTCCGCGTGAATAACCTTTGTTCGGGCATTCAGTGCTTTATCGGGGGATAATTCGCGATACAGGCGCGCAATGGCAATATCGCGTGTGATGCCATCATCAAGTACCCGCGGTGAAAGCATCATTTGTATCAGGTGGTAGCAACTCCAGGTGTCGCGCACGATGTGTCGCACTGGTGCTTTTAAATCAGCCAGTACTTTGCCTTCACGTTCTAATAAAGTCGGTGCCATTTTGATCAGGACATCCTGCATCGACCGGTATCCGGCCAGAACAGCTTGCCAGTTTTCACTGACGTTGGCGGGCTTGCCATTCAAAACGGGTGCAAAAGCAGGCGGCCGCCATTCGACCAGGCTGTCGGGTTCTGATTGTGTGAATAACGGGTCCAACGCCGGGCTGCCCTGCGCGCGAAATGGCGTTCGTAAACGACGGGCGGGTGTCAGGGAGCCCATATCCTCGGCAGGTGTGCCCGGTTTTAAATAAACATGGCTGGCAACAGCAGCAGTTGGCACGATTGATTCATCAAACAGGGCCTTCAGTGCGCTGCTGTTGCCGACCCAACCCTTGGGTGTGATTTCGCGTCCTTGCAGCAGGGTTTCCAGATCGATGAAATGTGGAAACGCCCCTTGCGCCACGAGATTATCAAGCCAGAAGTCGCGTCCCTCGCACAGTTGCAGAAGACGAACATACATGCCCATGCGGATGAAATAATGCTCAACTTCCAGGGAAGTATTGCATTCTTTGGCTTCGATGAATTCGTCCCAGCCATATTTGCCCCGGCAAAGAATGGTGCGTGTGGGCAATTTCAGTGCAGGTGTTGCCGTATTAAGACAATGGATTAAATCCATGAAGGCTTTTGAACCGCGAAGGTCCTTGGTTTTGTATACGACTTTACGGCCGTTATTAAATTGCAGGATGGCAACTGATCGTCCCTTATCGTGCGGGTCTCCTGCATCACCCGAAAATTCGCAAAGCTCTGTGATTTCTGCGCCGTCAAACAGCTGATTGGCCAGAATCTGCCTGTCCTCATTCAGGCGGTCAAGCAGTTCAGAAACAGATTGTCGCCAGTGGGCGCAAGTAATGCCGAGCACATATGCAAGTCCTGGCAACCTATCAAACCGTTCAATCCAGCCCCGCGCGCTAATATCTGGCACCTTCGCCAAGTATTGCCCGGCAGCACCGGTTAACTGGTTCTGAAGTGCAGCAATGTTCAATTCATATTGGATCGACTGCCCCAGCACATTTAACAAACGGTTTGCAAACATGTCACTGAAGCCATTACGCGCCGTTTCGGTAATGACGATGTTCGATTTAACGGTTGTTTTTCCCAGAATTGCATGGCCAACGCGGCGCAGATATGTGTGGATATGTTTGAAAATCGCGAAATTTTCGTCATTGCCATGCGTGCCGGATAATGGATGTGCCGGGATCGAAGAGAGATTGCGGCAAATGGCAATGAAATCGACCAGCGCATTTATCCAGTCGGGATAATCTGCATTATCGAGACAGCGGACATTTTTGAAACCGGCTCGCAGTTCGTCTTTGCTGATGCCAAGGGCGGCTAAAATTGTATCGGCTTGTGCTTCGTCCCCATCTGTGGCCGCTTCAAGCCATAATTGGTATCGCTGGTCGATCAGGGCTGGATCGCCTGTGTCAATGGCTTCCAGATAGGAGGAATTCGCCCGCTCATTGGGGGGCGCGGCGCGGGCGATGATGGATTTTAGGCATTCCCAGTCACGATTTGGCGCATCATTGTTCATTTTTTGGTCCATGCGAACATGCCTGTTGGATGGCAAGTCGGAGGACCTGACAGCCAATTGCGGGCACTTATGTACGGCGATGTTTTAACCCCGGAAGAAACAGATTTTTCTAATTGCGAGGTTGCGCAGTTTGATGGGGCTGCATTCGAGGACGTACAAAGAGTGTCTTTTGTGATGCAAAGTCTGTGGGGGAGGGACGCAAGGCTGGTGAACGGGGCTGGTATGTTTGGCGAGCTTGTGGGGCGACGGCGTTGCATCGCCCCACAAATGTCGAGGTTATTTAACCTTCCTGATCTCGCCGCGGTCGATTTTTTGCCAGTACTGGGTGGCTTCGCGTTTGACGATTGGCATCAGGAAATAAAGGCCGATCACGTTGGGCAGGGCCATGGCAAAGATCATGGCATCGGAAAAGTCGATGACGGGATCCAAATTCATGCTTGCGCCAATGACCACGCAAATGCAGAAAAATGCCTTGAATGCCGTTTCCTTGCCTTTGCCTTCGCCAAACAGATAGGTCCAGGCTTTCAGCCCGTAATAGGACCAGGACAGCATGGTTGAAAAGGCAAACAGAACAACAGCCAGTGCCAAAATTAGCGGGAACCACGTAAAGGCAGTTGCATAGGCCGCCGATGTCAGCTCGACCCCGGTAAGGTCGGTTTGCAACTGGCCGGAAATGGTGATGACAATTGCCGTCATGGTGCAGATGACAACCGTATCAATGAAGGGTTCCAGCAGGGCGACATACCCCTCGGTGATGGGTTCCTTGGTGCGGACGGCGGAATGCGCAATGGCGGCAGAGCCAATACCGGCTTCGTTGGAAAAAGCCGCGCGCTTAAAGCCCTGGATCAGCGCGCCAACCATACCACCGGCAATACCTGCGCCGGTAAAGGCGCCATCAAAAATGCGGTAAAAGGCATCGCCGACATGTTCGATATTCATGCCGATAATCACCAACCCCGAAAGCACATAAATCACCGCCATGAAAGGCACGATTTTTTCCGTTACCTTGGCGATGGATTTGATGCCGCCAATAATGACCATTGCCACAATGGCCGCCATCACCAGGCCAAATAGCCAGCCGCTATCGGCGATAAAGCTTTGTTCGCCACCGGTAACATTAACGATTTGCTGGAAGGCCTGATTGGCCTGAAACATGTTGCCGCCGCCAACTGCCCCGCCAATGCAGCAAATGGAAAACAGAACGGCAAGGACGCGGCCCAGACCCGGTTTACCCTGTTCGGCAAGGCCCTTGGTCAAATAATACATCGGCCCGCCCGATACCCGGCCATCGGCATATTCGTTGCGATATTTAACGCCGAGCGTGCATTCGGTGAACTTGGATGCCATGCCCAACAGCCCGGCCAATATCATCCAGAAAGTTGCACCAGGCCCACCAATCGAGATCGCAACGGCCACCCCGGCAATATTGCCCAGCCCGACCGTGCCTGAAAGAGCGGTTGCCAGTGCCTGAAAATGCGAAACTTCGCCCGCATCATTTGGGTCGGAATAATCGCCCTTCACCAGTGATATGGCGTGCCCAAACATGCGAAACTGCACAAAGCCGAAATAAAGCGTGAAAATGGTAGCCGCGATCACCAGCCAGCCGACGATAAGGGGAAATTCGATATCGCCAAATTGCACGCTGTAAAAAATAGTACCGGCGATCACATCGGAAATCGGGGCGATGGTTTCGTTAATGGCCTGGTCCATGCCGCTTTCCTGGGCCTGTGCCATTGGCGAAAGGGATAAAATGGTGACACCGGCCGTTGCGGCAGGAATCCATTTTAGCGAAAACATGAGGTGCTCCTGATCTTGCTTTTTTGTTTGCCCGTATTTTTGGCGGCATTGCCGCATTTCGGTGCCGTTCAGTGCCGGTTGCTATGCATCATGGAACAACGGTGACGGGCAGGGGCGCAGCCTGAACCAGTGTCAGGGCCAGGCTGCCAAGAAGCCGTGCGCCAAGGGCCGATCCACCCTTGCGGCCAATGATGATCTGGGTTGCCTGTTTTTCACGGGCGATTTTGCACATCAGTTCGCCCGAATGCCCGTAGCGGACTTCGTATGTCACGCTGATGTTGCGATTGCGCAGAATTTCCAGCGCGGGGTTCAGGGTGGTTTCCGCCCGGCCAAGTTCCTCGGTGCGGCGCTGGTGGCGTTCTTCAAGTTCCTGCGCGGAAAGGAAGCTGTAAGGCGACCATTCAAGGATATAGGCGATGTGAATGGGGCATCCTTCGGCTTCGGCGCGTGCGCCGGCAAATTCAACCGCGCGGTGCGCGGCGTCGGTGCCGTCAAACCCGACTAATATGGGGTGATCGGACATGTCTGTTGCTCCATGGATTGGGAAATGTGCAGCGTTCCGTCTGAGAGAGGAAAGGCAGGATCTGTCCGTGCCGGGAAGGTGTCGTGGGATGTGCGACCAAACCGGTCAGGCCATAGATGCCACCCTTGCGCCCGGCGGTTTTTAACGGCGGGGGCGAGGGCAGGCGGATGCCATATATTGATTTGCCGATTGCAGTCATTTGCGTCTCCCTGACCGGCGGGCATATGCCTTGCGCTGAATATCCGGGCGGTTTTGCACCCTGGTGTCGTTCTGATTCTTTCAAACAGGCAAAACCGTGGATTGCGCAGATGAACGCCTTTGGTTGTAATTTGTTCCGATAAAACTATCAGGGATTTAGTCTGAAATTAGACCGAAACACGAAATAACTGCGCAAATCCAATTAAAACAGCGGGCTTTTCACCGATTTAACCGGTCTGAAAATGGGTTTAAAATTAATCTTGACCAAATGATCAGGATTGGTCATCCTATAGGGGTCAGAGAGAGGCTCCTGACCGTGTATGCAAAGTTAAAAGACAAAAACACGGCAGGATAAAAGGGATCGACAGCCCTGATCGCAAAAATGCGACGGGATTGTTGTAAAACGCCAGGAATACACATTGCCGGATATGTCAGGGGTGGCAGGGTAAACCATGCCATCAAGGCCCGTGATGTATCTGCGCGTTGTATTTCTGGTTTCATGTCTCTCGCTGGCGCAGGAGAGGACGCCTTTACGGCAGGGAGACATGAAATGACGACCCAGCAGGCAAAGCCCGCTTTGCAAACCGGCCAGATGTCGGCCGTTGCCATCGCCGACAATTTTTCCGATCTGCACCCGCCTTTTTCCACCTTGCAGGCCATGGCCGAAAGCAACCGGTGCCTTTATTGTTATGATGCGCCCTGTGTCACGGCGTGCCCGACATCGATTGATATTCCAAGTTTTATTCGCAAAATCAGCACCGGTAACCCGGACGGGGCGGCAAAAACCATTTTGTCGGCCAATATCATGGGCGGTACCTGTGCCCGCGCCTGTCCGACCGAGGTTCTGTGTGAGCAGGCCTGTGTGCGCAATGTTGCCGAAGACGAAGCCGTCGAAATTGGCAGCCTGCAGCGCTATGCCGTTGACCATTTAATGGCGCGCAACCTGTCGCATCCGTTTAAACGCGCAGAAGCCACGGGCAAAAAAATTGCCGTTATTGGTGCCGGTCCTGCCGGGCTTAGCTGTGCGCACCGTGCAGCCATGCTGGGCCATGATGTGACGGTGTTTGAAGCGAAACCAAAACCGGGCGGCCTTAATGAATATGGCCTTGCGGCCTATAAAATGACCAATGATTTCGCCCAGCGCGAAGTTGAATTCCTGCTTGGTATCGGCGGGATTACCATTGAATATGGCAAGGCGCTGGGCCGCGATATTTCACTTGCCGATGTCAAAGCATCCTTTGATGCCGTTTTTGTTGGTGTGGGCCTTGGCGCAACCAATAATCTGGGCCTTGCCGGTGAAGCCGCCAGCGGCGTTGATGATGCGATTGATTTTATCGAAAATCTGCGCCAGGCCAGCGATAAATCCACCATGCCGGTGGGCAATGCGGTTGTGGTGATTGGCGGGGGCAATACCGCGATTGATGCCGCCGTGCAGGCAAAACGCCTGGGGGCTGACGAAGTAACCCTGGTTTACCGTCGGGGGCCGGAAAATATGTCCGCCACCGAATTCGAACAGGAACTGGCCAAAATCAACGGCGTGATCGTGCGTTATTGGGCCAAACCGGTCGAGATCAAGGCCAATGGCCGCCTGATGGGCATGGTGTTTGAAAAAACCGCGCTGGATGCCAGTGGCAAGCTGGTGGGGACTGGCGAGACCTTCGAGGTCAAAACCGATCAGGTTCTTAAGGCGATTGGTCAGAAAATTAAAACCGATGATCTTGCCGGGATGGAAATTTCCGGGGGCAAGATTGTGGTGGATGAAAATTACCAGACGACGGCGGCAGGCATTTTTGCCGGTGGGGACTGCATCAAAAGCGGCGAGGATTTGACCGTGCAATCGGTCGAGGATGGCAAATGTGCCGCCATCGCCATTGATGCCTTTTTGAAAAACGCCTGAGCCCGCGCCCGCCAAGGAGAGAGAACATGGCTGATTTAAGCTGCAAAATTGCCGGTATTGATAGCCTTAACCCGTTCTGGCTGGCATCCGCACCGCCAACGGACAAAAAATACAATGTCGTGCGCGCCTTCCAGGCCGGTTGGGGTGGCGTTGTGTGGAAAACGCTGGGTATTGACCCGCCCGTGGTCAATGTGTCGTCGCGCTATGGCGCGCATCATGACCAGAACCGCCGCCTTTTGGGCATCAACAATATCGAACTGATTTCCGACCGACCATTGGCACTCAACCTTCAGGAAATTCGCGAATGCCGGGCGGAATGGCCCGATCACGTGATTATCGGTTCCATGATGGCGCCAATTGAAGAACGCGCCTGGAAGGACCTGGCCCAGCAGATTGCCGAAAGCGGCGTTCACGGCCTGGAACTGAATTTGGGTTGCCCGCATGGTATGTGCGAACGTGGTATGGGTTCTGCCATTGGGCAGGTGCCCGAAATGGTGGAGCAGGTGACACGCTGGGTCAAGGAAGCGGTCGATATTCCCGTTTTCACCAAACTGACGCCCAATATCACCAATATCCTGTGGTCGGCTGAAGCAGCGTTAAAGGGCGGGGCGGATGCCGTTTCGCTGATTAACACTGTTAACTCTATCATCTCGGTCGATCTTGATCAGATGGTGCCCGAGCCGATGGTTGATGGCAAAGGAACCCATGGCGGGTACTGCGGATCGGCGGTGAAGCCGATTGCACTGAATATGGTGGCGGAAATTGCCCGCACGCCAGAAACCCAGGCACTGGAAATTTCGGGCATTGGCGGCATTACTACCTGGAAAGACGCCGCCGAATTTATGGCGCTCGGCGCCAATGCGGTGCAGGTGTGTACGGCGGCAATGATTTATGGTTTCCGCGTTGTCGACGATTTGATTGACGGCATGTCGCAATGGATGGATGACCAGGGTTACACCAGTGTCGAGCAGTTTACCCGCAAGGCCGTGCCGCAGGTGGCGAACTGGAACGAACTGAATATGAATTTCGATACCAAGGCCGTGATTGACCCGGACAAATGTATCGAATGTGGTCGCTGCCATATCGCCTGTGAAGATACATCCCACCAGGCGATTGCCATGAATGCCAAGCCCGAAGGCGGGCGCGAATTTGTCGTGATTGACGAGGAATGTGTGGGTTGTAACCTGTGTTACCACATCTGTCCGGTGCCCGATTGTATCACGATGGAGCCTGTCAAAACCGACAAGCCCTATATGACCTGGCCGCAGCATCCGCTCAACCCCATGCGTGACGCCGCCGAATAGGCGCAGCAACCCTGCAAATTGTGCATTCATTTGCATTTATATGCCCCACATATGAAAGGACTTTGATTTATGACTGCTGCGTCAACCGCCCGTAACCTCAATATCAATGGCGACCGCCTTTGGGATAGCCTGATGGAAATGGCGAAAATCGGCAAAACCGCCAAGGATGGGGTCTGCCGCCTGGCCCTGACCGATCTGGACCGCGAAAGCCGTGATTTGTTCATCAAATGGTGCAAGGACGAGGGCTGTTCGATCCGGATTGACAAGATGGGTAATATCTTTGCCCGTCGCGAAGGCAAAAACCCCGACTTGCCGCCGATTGTCGCCGGCAGCCACCTTGATAGCCAGCCGACCGGTGGCAAATATGATGGTGTTTATGGGGTGTTAAGCGGGCTTGAAGTGATCCGCACCCTGAATGATGCCAAATACGAAACCGAAGCCCCGGTGGAAGTTGTGTGCTGGACCAATGAGGAAGGATCGCGCTTTGCCCCGGCAATGGTGTCTTCGGGTGTGTTTGCCAAGGTGTTTGACCTGGGATACGGCCATTCCCGCGCGGATATCGATGGCAAAACCATGGGCGAAGAGCTGAAGCGCATCGGCTATATGGGTGATGACGAGGCCACGATTGATGCCCATCCGATGGGGGCCTATTTTGAAGCCCATATCGAACAGGGGCCGATCCTTGAAGATGAAGGCATGGATATTGGCATTGTCACCGATGCGCAAGGCCAGCGCTGGTACGAAATCACCCTGACAGGGGTAGAAGCCCATGCCGGACCAACCCCGATGACGTCACGCAAAGATGCGCTTCTGGGTGCGGCGCGTATCATTGAACTGGTAAATAAAATTGGCCTGGATCGTGGGCCGCTGGCCTGTGCGACGGTGGGCATGATGCAAATCCATCCCAATTCGCGCAATGTCATCCCCGGTCGTGTGTTCCTGACCGTCGATTTCCGCCA
The DNA here is from genome assembly GCF_002844375.1 of Thalassospira marina. Taxonomy (NCBI): domain Bacteria; kingdom Pseudomonadati; phylum Pseudomonadota; class Alphaproteobacteria; order Rhodospirillales; family Thalassospiraceae; genus Thalassospira; species Thalassospira marina. The sequence goes on from NZ_CP024200.1 coordinate 482,776, forward strand.
CCCTGATGATGCCGTTCTGGCCGATATGGATGCCGTCCTTCGCAAAGGGGTGGAAGACATTAAATCCGGCATCGGTCTTGAATGCGAATTTGAACAGATTTTCTATTACGCACCTGTGCCGTTTGACCCGTCCTGTGTGGATGCGGTGCGTAAGGGTGCGGAACGCGGTGGTTATAAGGCACGCGAAATTGTTTCGGGTGCGGGGCATGATGCCTGCTACCTTGCCCAGGTCACGCCTACCGCGATGATCTTTATCCCCTGTGTGGATGGCATTTCTCATAACGAGATCGAGGAAGTCCATAAGCACTGGTCAGATGCGGGCGGGCAGGTGCTGCTTGATGCCGTTCTGGCGAAGGCGGATGAAAAACCGGGTGAGCAGGCCGCTTAATTCGCACCACAGGTTCGCAATTTTATTGAAACACCCCTCCCTCGCGGGCTGCCTTTTGGGCGGCCCGTATTTTTTTGATGGCGGTGCCGGGCTGGTTTTATTCCGGGGTGGGCGCTGGCGCAGTCTGCGCGTCTGGTTTGGGCAAATGGGCCTGCGTCATGGTGGCAAGTTGGCCGTTTTGCTCAAGCTGTTCGATAAACGCATCCAGTTCGGGCACAAGGTCCCGGCAGGGGGATTTTTTGGAAAACATGAACATGACGGGATTTTGCATCAGCGGTTTTTCTACCATGCGAATTTGATCGCCAATATTATCGTTGATGATATTGGCCATGCCGTCAAACCGGCCCAGCATCACATAATCCACGCGATTGCTGGTAAGCAGATCAAGGATGCGGTTGCCCGTCGGGGAAAAGATGATGTCGAGGTAGTCCTCGGCGTAATGATCGAGAAAATCGCCATAACTGCCACCCTGAGGCCGTGCACCCCGGCGGTCAATAAGGTCGCGGACATGATCCACCAGAAAGGGCCGCTTGGCGCTTTGAAAGACCATGATATCGTCGGATGCATAGGGCTGCGAATATGTAAATTCACGGTCCCGTTCTTCGGTGAAATAGGCGCCGGCCATGGCATCAATCTCGCCGCTTGCCAGCATCAACATGCCCCGGTTCCACGGAATATCCAGATTTACATCCAGTTCCAGCCCGCGTGATGATGTAAATTCCCGTAAAATATCGACCGATACACCATGGGCAACGCCGTTTTTGTCCTGATAGGAAATTGGCTCCCATCCGGCGGCACCCGTTATATGCAGCTTCGTGCATGTTGCCGATGCGTTGGCACTTTCAAATGGCGACGAAATGGAAGCTTTGTTGGCCAAACTGCCGTTCAGGCCGGGTTGCGTTTGCAATACGCGCGCATTGCTGGTGGACGAAACCGACAGACCACCGGCAAGCAAAACCAGAACTGCAACGCCCCATTTCTTTCCCATATTACCGCCTGCCCGGAATGACCCATTACTGATCTAAATTGGCGTAAAGGCTGGAAATTCAACTATTCTTTAGAATGGCTATCAAGGCGGCATATGTGCTGTTCAGCGATAGCGGGCTCAATTCAACCCGATGCCTTTCAAAATAATTTGCACGACATTCTCCTTTGCTTTTGCAAACTGCTGGTCACTCAATGCCTGGTTGCCGTTGAAAATTTCAATCTGGCTAGAAAAGTCGGCATAGTGCTGGGTGGTGGCGAAGATCATGTACATCAGGCTGTAGGGTTCGACATTGTCCATTTTGCCTTCCGCGATCCAGCGGCGGATGATGCGCACCCGGCCATCGAGCCAGTCCTTGACCGTGGTGGAAATATAATCGGACGAGAATTTAGCCCCACGGACGATTTCATGTGCCCAGACGCGCGAGCCATAGGGGGTGCTGCGCGACAGGTCCATTTTGGCCTCGATATAGCCGCGCAGGATGGTGGCGGGGTCGGTGGTGTTTTCAAATGTCATGGCTGCTTCCAGCCATTGTGAGCAGACATTTTCGATCACGCGTCGATAAAGTGCCTCTTTGGTGGCGAAGTAATAATGGACATTGGCCTTGGGAACATTGGCAACCTCGGCAATGCGGGCGGTGGTGGCCCCCTTGAAACCGTAATCGGCGAAAACCCGTTCGGCAGCGGCAAGAATCTGGACTTCGTTTTCCTGGCGGATGGCGGCCTTGTGCGCGCCGTTGGCCGGCTTTGCAGTTGTGGTCATAACCCCTGTCCCGTCTTTCTATGTATTTATCTTGACCGTTTGGTCAGGTTAAAATAATCTCTGTTTTAACGGCTAAAAAGCAAGCTGAAATTTGCCAGGCACTTTACCATTGGCGGCCAAAGGCGCAAGAGCGTCAGGGCAGGTCGGTGATCAATCTGCCCGGCAGATAATAATAAATACAGGGATCGCTTCGATGTCATGCTCATACGGGTTTGTTGTGCGAAATCGGTACTGACAGCTACAGTCATTGTGCTGTAGTTTTTCATGTCCGGATCGCAGGGCCACGCCATGTGCGACGTGATTCTGTTTCCGGTTGGCAGATGATTGTAATTGTTTGCCAATTTGCGGATATGCCATGATCGACGAATCATCCGGGGCCTGCGCCCTGGAAAAGCCAAACCGGGTTCGGGAGACCTGATAAAAATGACTGCCGCCACATCATACAACCGCCCCAATGATCTGTCTGCTTTCTGGATGCCGTTTACGGCCAATCGCCAGTTCAAGCAGACGCCGCGCATGCTGGTTTCTGCCGAAGGCATGTATTACACTACCGATGATAATCGCCAGATCCTGGACGGGACGGCGGGGCTTTGGTGCTGTAATGCCGGGCACAAGCGCGCGAAAATCAACGAAGCCGTCCGCGCCCAGCTTGAAGAAATGGATTATGCGCCGGCCTTCCAGATGGGCCATCCCAAGGCGTTTGAACTGGCGACCCGCCTGGCACAATTGATGCCCGGCGACCTGAACCATGTTTTCTATACCAATAGCGGGTCGGAATCGGTTGAAACCGCCCTTAAAATTGCCATTGCCTATCATCGTGCGCGCGGTGATGGCCAGCGGACCCGCCTGATCGGGCGTGAGCGCGGCTATCATGGCGTGAATTTTGGCGGCATTTCGGTGGGCGGTATTCCGACCAACCGTAAAACATTTGGCACCATGCTGGGTGGGGTTGACCATATCCGCCACACGCACCTGCCTGAAGAAAACAAATTTGTGCGCGGCGAGCCGGAAAATGGCGCGTGGCTGGCTGATGATCTGGAGCGTTTGTGCGCCCTGCATGACCCCTCAACCATTGCCGCTGTGATTGTCGAGCCGGTTGCAGGGTCGACCGGCGTTCTGATCCCGCCGCAGGGTTATTTGCAGCGGCTGCGCGAAATTTGCACCAAACATGGCATTCTGCTGATTTTTGATGAAGTCATCACCGGCTTTGGCCGTATCGGTGCGCCGTTTGCCGTTGATTATTTCGGCGTGCAGCCTGACATGGTGACGACCGCCAAGGGCCTTACCAACGGCACCATTCCGATGGGCGCAGTATTTGCCACCGATGCCATCCATGATGCCTTCATGACCGGCCCGGAAAACATGATCGAGCTGTTCCACGGTTATACCTATTCGGGTAACCCGGTTGCCTGTGCAGCGGGCCTTGCAACGCTTGAGATTTATGAGGAAGAGGGTCTTCTGACCCGTGGCGCTGAACTGGGCAAATATTGGGAAGATGCGGTGCACAGCCTGGCTGACCTGCCGCATGTGAAAGATATTCGCAACCTGGGCCTGATTGGCGCGATCGAGCTTGAAAGCATCGAAGGCATGCCGACCAAACGGGCGTTTTTGGCCTTTTTGCAGGCATTCGAGAAGGGCATTCTGATCCGCACGACGGGCGATATCATTGCGCTGTCGCCGCCGCTGATCATTGAAAAATCGCATATCGATGAACTGTTTGGAACGCTGCGCGACGTTCTGAAGAACCTTGACTGATTTCGCACGGAAAGAAGAGTTATGAAACGTATTGAACATATCATTGGCGGCGAACATACCAGTGCCGAAAGCACACGGACAGGCGCCATCTTCAATCCTGCAACTGGGGAGCAGACTGGCGAAGTGGTGCTGGCATCGGAAGCCGATGTGAACACCGTTGTTGCCACCGCCAAGGCCGCGTTTGAAAGCTGGTCGGCAACACCGCCTGCCAAACGCGCGCAGGTGATGTTTGCCTATAAGGCGCTGCTGGAAAAACGGGCCGATGAAATTGCCAGCACCATTTCGGCCGAACATGGCAAAACCCACCCCGATGCCCTGGGTGAAGTGGCACGTGCACTGGAAGTGGTGGAATTTGCCTGCGGTATTCCGCACCTGTTAAAGGGCGATTTCAGCCGCAATGTTGGTACGGCCGTTGATGCCTGTGCTGACCGCCATGCATTGGGTGTTGTTGCCGGGATTACCCCGTTCAACTTTCCGACCATGGTGCCGTTGTGGATGATCCCGATGGCAATTGCATGTGGCAATACCTTTGTTCTGAAACCTTCGGAGCGTGATCCGTCTGCTGCCAATCTGGTGGTCGAACTGCTGCACGAGGCTGGCTTGCCCAAGGGCGTTTGTAACGTTCTGCATGGGGACAAGGTTGCGGTTGATGGTTTGCTGCATCATCCTGATGTGCAGGCAATCAGCTTTGTTGGCTCCACCCCGATTGCAGAATATGTCTATAAAACCGGTACGGCCAATGGCAAACGGGTGCAGGCGCTGGGTGGTGCCAAAAACCACATGATCGTCATGCCCGATGCCGATATCGACCAGGCCGTGGATGCGCTGATGGGCGCTGGTTACGGTGCGGCAGGTGAACGCTGTATGGCGGTTTCGGTTGCGGTGCCCGTGGGCGAAGAAACGGCAGACCGTTTGGTGAAGGCATTGGCACCCAAGGTTGCCGCCCTTAAAATTGGCCCGTCAACCGATACGGACGCCGATATGGGCCCGGTCATTACCGAAGCCCATAAAAATAAGGTGCTGGGTTACATCGATGCCGGTGTGAAAGAAGGCGCGGAACTGGTTGTTGATGGCCGTGGCTTTAAGCTGCAGGGCTATGAAAACGGTTATTTCATTGGTGGTTCCCTGTTTGACCGCGTAACCCCGGATATGTCGATTTATACCGACGAAATTTTCGGCCCGGTTCTGTCGGTTGTGCGTGCAGACAGCTATGACACGGCGGTTGATCTGATCAACAAGCACGAATATGGCAATGGCACCGCGATTTTCACCCGCGACGGTGATGCGGCACGCAACTTTGTTGACCGCATCCAGGTCGGCATGGTGGGTGTGAATGTGCCCATTCCTGTGCCGGTCGGCTATCACAGCTTTGGTGGCTGGAAACGGTCGATTTTCGGATCACACGGTATTTATGGCCCCGAAGCGGTTCATTTCTATACCAAGCTTAAAACCGTCACCATGCGCTGGCCGACAGGCATTCGCTCCGGTGCGGAATTCAACTTCCCGTCCAACGGGTAAGGGAATGAAAGGCGTGGCCCCATGCGGGCCGCGCCTTCTTGTTTTGGCTGGTCCCTGTGCGGTTCGGCCCTGAAATATCAGGTTTTCGCCATTGATGGTTTATGGTGGCGAAAACCAAAACAGCGTTCCGTTTCAGATCGGTAAAAACCGGCAGGAACGCGTAAATTATCAAGGAGGTATCTCGCATGTCGATGCTGAGAGGCGGGCTGATCCAGATGTCCTTGAAGGGCAGCACGGACCAGTTACCCGAAGAAATTCGCCAGGCCATGATCGAGGCGCATCTGCCCTATATCGAGGAAGCCGGCAGAAAAGGGGTACAGGTCCTGTGTTTTCAGGAAGTGTTTACCCAACCCTATTTCTGTCCGAGCCAGGATGCAAAATGGTACGCGGCGGCAGAAAAAATTCCCGATGGGCCCACCACGCAACTGATGTGTGAACTGGCTGCCAAACATAAAATGGTGATTGTCGTTCCGATCTATGAGGAAGACATTACGGGTGTTTATTACAACACCGCTGCCGTGATTGATGCCGACGGCACCTATTTGGGCAAATATCGCAAAACCCATATTCCGCAGGTTGCAGGGTTTTGGGAAAAGTTCTTTTTCAAACCGGGTGCGTCAAACTGGCCGGTTTTTGAAACGCAATATTGCAAGCTGGGTGTTTACATCTGTTATGACCGCCACTTTCCCGAAGGCTGGCGCGCATTGGCCCTTAACGGCGCGGAATATATTGTAAATCCGTCGGCCACTGTGGCCGGTGTTTCGGAATATATCTGGAAACTGGAACAACCGGCATCGGCCGTTGCCAATGGCTGCTATATTGGTGCAATCAACCGCGTCGGGCGGGAACAGCCATGGGATATTGGCGAGTTTTACGGCCAAAGCTATTTTGTTAATCCGCGCGGCGTGATTGAAAAAGAAGCATCACGTGATCTGGACGAATTGATTGTTCATGACATGGACATGGCACTGGTGCGTGAGGCCCGCAATAACTGGCAGTTTTTCCGCGACCGCCGCCCGTCGACCTATACCCGCCTGACAGACGGTAACTGATTTTTTCTGGCGAACGGCCCGTTCGTTCGCCAGTTTGTCCTGACCGGCATAGAGCCAGCCATATCACGACGATAGCAAATATCGCGTGATCAAGGCGGCCAGAAAACAAGCCGGCAGGGCCCAGGGCAATGTCCCTGAGGGAGGTTTTTGAGAGACATTCGATCAGGGGAATACCCATGACGTTAAAGGCAGTCGTCAATAATGTGGCGCCGATGGCCGCATCGAAGGATGTGGTTGTAGATATTCAGAAATTGTCGCTGACATTTCAAACCGCCGATGGGCCGGTTTATGCCCTGTCCGATGTGGATTTGACCATCAATCGCGGGGATTTTGTATCCTTTATTGGTCCGTCGGGCTGCGGTAAGACAACGCTTTTGCGGGTCATTGCCGATTTGGAGCGTGCGACCGCCGGTGATATCCTGATTAACGGGGTATCGCCCCAGCAGGCCCGCGAAGACCGGGCATATGGTTATGTGTTTCAGGCGCCGGCATTGCTGCCCTGGCGCTCGATTGAACGCAATGTAACCCTGCCGCTCGAGATTATGGAAATCTCGAAGGAAGAACGCGTCAAACGCGCCCACGAGGCCCTGAAACTGGTGGAACTGAACGGGTTTGAAAAGAAATTCCCCTGGCAGCTTTCAGGCGGGATGCAGCAACGTGCCTCGATTGCGCGTGCGCTAAGCTTTGATGCCGATCTGCTGTTGATGGATGAACCGTTTGGCGCGCTGGATGAAATTGTGCGTGACCATTTGAACGAACAGCTTTTGAAATTATGGGCACGCACCAATAAAACGGTCGCCTTTGTGACCCATTCCATCCCCGAAGCGGTCTTTTTGTCATCGAAAATTGTGGTGATGTCACCACGGCCCGGGCGGATTATTGACGTGATCGAAACCGATTTCGCCAAGGACCGCACCCTTGATATTCGCGAAACCCCGGAATTTCTGGAAGTGGCCCATCGTGTACGCGAAGGGCTGCGGGCAGGGCACAGCTATGACGACTGATGCCGCAACGCTGCCTCCCGCCGCCGCAGGGCCAACCCTGTGGGGGCGGATGATGAAGGGGCAAACCGGCCCGGTTTGCGTGATGCTGATCGGGTTGTTCGTGATCTGGTATGTCGGCGCGGTTTTCATGAATATGCCGGGCCAGTTGGACCGTTATGCGCGCGCCAAGCAGGACTGGAACGTTTCCCAGCTTGTCAGTGCGACACTGGAACAAGACCGGCCGGTATTGCCCGCACCGCACCAGGTGGCAGCGGAAATGTATAAAACCATTTTCGCAACCAAGCTGACCTCGAAACGGTCGCTGGTTTACCATACCTGGGTGACGTTATCGTCGACCCTGCTGGGATTTGGCATTGGTACGCTTCTGGGCGTTGTCCTGGCGGTTGGTATTGTCCATGTCCAGACGCTGGAAAAAAGCCTGATGCCATGGGTGATTTCATCACAAACCATTCCCATTCTGGCCATCGCCCCCATGATTATCGTTGTACTTGGTGCGCTTGGCTTAAAGGGGCTGGTGCCAAAGGCAATGATTTCGACCTATCTGTGCTTTTTCCCCGTCACGATTGGCATGGTCAAGGGGCTGCGATCGCCCGATCTGATCCAGCTTGATCTGATGCGCACCTATAATGCCTCGCGCTGGCAAACGTTTTTGGCCCTGCGCTGGCCATCAGCCATGCCGTTTTTGTTTGCCAGCCTGAAGGTTGCCATTGCGATCAGCCTGGTGGGGGCCATTGTGGGCGAACTGCCAACCGGTGCGCAATCAGGCCTGGGTGCACGTTTGCTGGCCGGGTCCTATTATGGGCAAACGGTGCAGATATGGGCGGCCCTGTTAACCGCGGCCTTTGTGGCGGCGATGATGGTGGTGGTTGTCAGCCTGTTTGAAAAACGGGTGCTTGAGCGCATGGGAGTTCGGGCATGACCGGAAAAATCGATAAATTCTGCCTTGTTGGCGCGGTCTTTGCGCTGCTGTCGCTGGTTTTTCCGCTGTCAGGTGTTGATATCGATACCGGCAAAAATGTTGCCTTTGTATCGGACCTGCCGGGCCTTGCCAGCGCAATGGTGGCCTGTGTCGTGACTGGTGTGTTTTTCACCTGGTATGGCGTCAACACTGTTTTGCGCGGATGCATCATTTTACTGGTGGTGGTATTTGGCGCATGGCAGGCGATTGCCACGCTTTATGGCCATGGGCTGGCGGGCTATGCATCCTATGGGTTCTGGATGTTTATCCTGTCCTTATGGGCGCTGGTGTGGCGCGGCATTGATGTGATTGCCAATTACCGCACCCTCGATCATGGCAAACAGCAAACGGCAAATGTGATTGTGCCGCTGGCCTTTGGCATCTGGCTGCTGTTTTTGTGGGAAGTCATCACCGCCGGTTTTGGCGTGCCGCAGGTATTGTTACCGCCGCCCAGCATGATTGGTGTGCGCTTTGTCAATTCCACCGACATCCTGTGGGATGATTTCCGCCAGACATTTTTGAAGGCGGTGCTGGCCGGTTACATTTTTGGTTGTGGCAGTGCGCTTTTGGTTGCCATTGCTGTTGACCGGGTGCCGTTTCTTAAACGCGGGCTGTTGCCGCTGGGCAATATGGTTTCGGCCCTGCCGATTATCGGTGTCGCGCCAATCATGGTGATGTGGTTTGGCTTTGACTGGCAGTCAAAGGCAGCGGTCATTGTGATCATGACGTTTTTCCCGATGCTGGTGAATACGGTATCGGGCCTGAATGCGGCCGGGCGGCTGGAGCGTGATTTGATGGCGACATATGCATCGGGTTACTGGTCCACGCTGTTTCGCCTGCGTTTGCCTGCGGCTTTGCCGTTTATTTTCAATGCGCTCAAGATCAATTCCACCCTGGCCCTGATCGGGGCAATTGTGGCCGAATTTTTCGGCACCCCGATTGTTGGCATGGGTTTTCGCATTTCCACCGAAGTCGGACGGATGAATGTGGATATGGTCTGGGCGGAAATTGCATTGGCAGCCCTCGCCGGGACTGCCTTTTACGGGGCCGTGGCCCTTGCGGAACGCAAGGTTACGTCGTGGCATCCATCGTTCCGGGTACGCCGCCATTAAGGCACAAAAAAAGGCGACCCGTCGGGAGGATTGAATTTCAACCTGTGGAGAGGCTTCAATAAAATGAAAAAAGTGTTTGCGACGGCTCTGGGGATGGCATTTGGCCTGACATCGCTTTCGGCGATGGCAGCAGACGAAGTGACCCTGCAGCTTAAATGGGTTACCCAGGCACAGTTTGCTGGCTATTACGTGGCCCAGGACAAAGGTTTTTACGAAGACGCCGATCTTGACGTCACCATCAATCCCGGCGGCCCGGACATTGCCCCGCCGCAGGTGATTGCCGGTGGTGGTGCCGATGTTGTGGTCGACTGGATGCCGTCCGCCCTGGCATCGCGTGAAAAGGGCGTGCCGCTGGTCAATATCGCCCAGCCATTTGCCAAATCGGGCATGGAACTGACCTGCCTGAAAGATACCGGCATTACATCGCCCAAGGATTTTCCGGGTCGTACCCTTGGTGTCTGGTTCTTTGGCAACGAATATCCGTTCTTAAGCTGGATGTCGAAATTGGGCATTCCGACCGATGGCAGCGAAAAGGGTGTGACGGTTCTCAAGCAGGGCTTTAACGTTGATCCGCTTTTGCAAAAGCAGGCCGATTGCATTTCCACCATGACCTATAACGAATACTGGCAGGTGATTGATGCCGGTATTCCGGCAGATGACCTGGTTGTTTTCAAATATGAAGACCAGGGTGTCGCCACCCTTGAAGACGGTCTTTATGTGATGGAAGACAAACTGAAAGACCCGGCATTTGTTGACAAAATGTCGCGTTTTGTTGCTGCCAGCATGAAAGGCTGGAAATGGGCGGCTGAAAACCCGGAAGAAGCCGCACAGATCATTCTTGATAACGATGCTACCGGCGCCCAGACCGAAGAACACCAGATCCGCATGATGAAGGAAGTTGGCAAACTTCTGAGCGCGGATGGTGTTCTGAGCGAAGATGCCTACACCCGCACCGTTGACAGCCTGCTTTCGGGCGGTTCTGACCCGGTTATCACGAAAAAACCGGAAGGTGCCTGGACCCATGCGGTCACCGACAAAATGTAAGCCACGCGCTGCATAACATGTATCTGGCCCGGCGGCTGCCCCGATGGTTGCCGGGCCGTTCCCTGAAATTTCAGGGCAGGGTGCCCTGTTTCATTCGCACCCTTCAAACCCGATACCGATATACAAGGAGCCACCCATGTCCATGGTTATTCGTGGCGGGACCATTGTTACCGCAGACCTGACCTATGAAGCCGATATTCTGATCGAAGACGGCAAAATTGCCGCGATTGGCAAGGATCTTTCGGGCGACAAGGTGATTGATGCCGATGGCTGCTATGTCATGCCTGGCGGGATTGATCCGCATACGCATATGGAAATGCCTTTCATGGGCACCTATTCGGCGGATGATTTTGAATTTGGCACCAAGGCCGCCGTTTCCGGCGGCACAACCATGGTCGTGGATTTTTGCCTGCCTTCGCCGGACCAGTCCTTGCTGGAGGCCTTGCAGGCCTGGGATAACAAATCATCCAAGGCGGTGTGCGATTATTCCTTCCATATGGCGATTACGTCCTGGAGCGAGCAGATTTTCAACGAAATGAAAATCGTGGTCGAGGAAAAGGGCATTAACACCTTCAAACATTTCATGGCCTATAAAGGGGCCTTGATGGTTGATGATGATGAAATGTTTGCATCATTTTCGCGCTGTTCGGAACTGGGCGCCATGCCGCTGGTTCATGCGGAAAATGGCGATGTTGTTGCCACCCTGCAGCAACGTTTGCTTGATGCTGGTAATAACGGGCCGGAAGCCCATGCCTATTCCCGCCCGGTCGATGTGGAAGGCGAGGCATGTAACCGTGCCATCATGATTGCCGATATGGCCAATGTGCCGCTTTATATTGTGCATGTATCCTGCGAACCGGCCCATGAGGCCATTCGCCGGGCGCGCCAGAACGGCAAACGTGTTTTTGGCGAACCACTGATCCAGCATCTGGTCCTTGATGATAGCGAATATGCCAACCCGGACTGGGACCATGCGGCACGCCGGGTTATGTCCCCGCCATTCCGCAGCAAACTGCATCAGGATGGTTTGTGGAATGGCCTGGCATCGGGCAGCCTGCAGGTGGTGGCAACCGACCATTGCGCCTTTACATCCGATCAGAAACGCATGGGTCTGGGCGATTTCACCAAAATCCCGAATGGCACCGGCGGCCTTGAAGACCGCATGCCGCTTTTGTGGACCTATGGGGTCAATACCGGCCGTTTGACGCCGAATGAATTCGTTGCCGTTACCTCGACCAATATTGCCAAAATCCTTAATATCTATCCGCGCAAGGGGGCCATTCTGGTTGGTGCGGATGCTGATCTGGTGGTGTGGGACCTGAAAGCATCGAAAACCATTTCGGCCAAACACCAGGTTTCGTCGATTGACTATAACGTGTTTGAAGGCATGGAAGTCACCGGCCTGCCGCGTTACACCCTAAGCCGTGGTCGTATCGCAGCCGAGGAAGGCGTGGTTCTTGCCAAATGCGGTGATGGTGAATTTGTTCCGCGTAAACCATACCCGGCAGTGAACAAGGCCCTGTCGAAATGGAAAGAAATTACCGCCCCGCGCAAGGTTGAACGCAAGGCGGAAAACATGCCTGCAGGCGTGTAACCCTATTGCAGGCAATTATGCCGTTTCCTGATTGGCTGTGCATTTGACAAAACAAAACCCCGTCCGATTGATTTGGGCGGGGTTTTGTGTGTTAGCGGTGATGCATAAGGCCAGATAACGGCGTTTGGTTATCTGCCGATCCGGGTTTTGGCCAGTGTGATGATGGCATCGGTTGTGATGCCAAATTCTGCATACAGGCGTTCAGCCGGGGCGGATGCCCCAAAACCCGGCATGCCGATAACATTGGCCTCGCGATCAACATAGCGGGTCCAGCCAAAGGCGGACGCGGCCTCAATTGCAATACGCGGGGCAGTGCCAAGGACGCTTTCGCGGTATTCTTCGGGCTGTGCGTCGAACAGTTCCCAGCACGGCATGGAAACAACGGTTACGGCGTAACCTTCGTTATGCAGTTTTTCGGCGGCTTCAATGGCCAGGGCAACTTCGGTGCCGGTTGCAAGTAGGGTGACATCGCGGCCTTCGCCATATTGCCGAAGGATATAGGCACCCTTTTCACTTAAATTTTCCGGCCCGGATTCGCGCAATTGTGGCACGTTCTGGCGCGATAATGCCATTAGCGATGGTGTTGCGTGGGATCGCAGGGCAATGTCCCATGTCTCAAGTGTTTCAACGGCATCGGCCGGGCGAAACACATTCAGGTTGGGAATGGCACGCAGGGATGCCAGATGTTCGACCGGCTGATGGGTTGGCCCATCTTCGCCAAGGCCGATGGAATCATGGGTCATGACATAGGTAACGCCAAGCCCCATCAGCGCGGACAGGCGAATGGCATTGCGCGCATAATCGGAAAATACCAGAAAAGTCCCGCCATAGGGTTTGAAACCCCCATGCAGTGCAAGCCCGTTCATGGCGGCTGCCATACCAAATTCGCGCACGCCATAGCCAATGTAACGTCCCGGCATTTCGGCGGTATATTGGCGATCAACCGCCCCCACACGTGTCAGGTTTGATCCCGTCAAATCGGCACTGCCGCCGATCATGGCGGGCACGGCAGCAGCAAGGCTTTCCAGTGCGATTTGCGATGCCTTGCGGGTGGCAACATTTTGCGGCTTGGCAAACAGGTCACTGCGGGCCCTTTGCACATCGGCGGCGTAATTTTCCGGTAATTTGCCTGAAACACGGTCGTTAAAGGCTTTGGCATCGGCTGATGCGGCGAGGGTGGCTTCCCAGGCTTTGCGTTCTTTTGCACCACGCGCGCCAATTTCCTGCCAGCTTGCGGCAAGGTCCGCCGGGATATCAAAGGGTGCTGCATCCCAGCCAAGGGCGGCCTTTGCCAGCGCGCCTTCTTCGTCCCCAAGGGGGGAGCCATGGGCCTTTGCCGTGCCTGCCCGGTTGGGGGCGCCAAAACCGATGGTGGTTTTCATCGCAATCAGGGTGGGGCGGCTGGTTTCGGCCCTGGCGGCGGTCATCGCGGCATCAAGTGCGGTTGCATCATGCCCATCACAGCTTATGACGTGCCAGCCACAGGCGCGGAAGCGTGCCGGGACATCTTCGGAAAAGGAAACCGATGTCGGACCATCAATGGTGATGTCGTTGTCATCATAAAGAAGGTTAAGTTTGCCAAGTTGCAAATGCCCTGCCAGCGAAATGGCTTCCTGGCCGATCCCTTCCTGCAAACAACCATCCCCCAGCATGACCCAGGTGCGATGATCAACCAGGCCGGGGAACTCGGCGGCCAATGCCCGTTCGGCCAATGCCATGCCAACAGCAGTGGCAAGACCCTGCCCGAGTGGACCGGTGGTGGTTTCAACGCCCTTGGCATGGCCCCATTCCGGGTGACCTGCGGTAATGGCACCCCATTGGCGGAAATTGCGGATCTGATCGATGGTCATGTCTTGATAACCGGTCAGATGCAACAGGCCATAAAGCAGCATGGATGCATGGCCGTTTGACAGCACAAAACGGTCGCGATCGGGCCAGTCGGGTGCGGATGCATCAAATTTCAGATGTTTGCGAAACAGTACCGTGGCTGCATCGGCCATGCCCATTGGCGCACCGGGATGGCCGGAATTGGCGGCATTGACCGCATCAATGGCCAGCGCGCGCAGGCAATTGGCAAGGGCGAAATTTTCGGGGTCGATGGCGGCTTTGGCCGCGATTTGGGATTGAGCGTTCATGTGTTCCTCCTGTGTTGGGAAGGCTAACAGCGGCGATGTGATCTAACAATCAAAAATAACAAACTAACAAAATAATTGTTGAATTTAACATCAATAGTGTTATTTCTTCCAAAACAGAACAAAGGAGGGTCCGTCATGTCCGAGGTATGGATCGGCACCAGTTGGAAAATGAACAAGACATTGGCCGAGGCGCTTGTCTGGGCCGAAGGTATTGCGAAAGCCGACCTGTCTGAGCGCATTCAAAGTTTTGTCATTCCGCCCTTTACCGCGGCACGGCAGGTAAAAGATGCCCTGAGCAATAGCCCGGTTCTGGTCGGTGCACAGAATATGCACTGGGCGGACCAGGGTGCATGGACCGGCGAAATTTCCGCGCCGATGCTGGTGGATTGTGGCCTTGATATTGTTGAACTTGGCCATTCCGAACGGCGTGAACATTTTGGCGAAACAGACGAAACCGTTGGTTTGAAAACCGAAGCCGCCGTCCGCCACGGGTTGATCCCGCTGATTTGCATTGGTGAAACCCTGCAGGACCGCGAACAGGGCCAGGCCGCCGAGATATTGGCACGCCAAGTGCGCGGTGCCCTTTCAAAATTAAGTGATCCGCAAAAGCAGGCTGAAATCTGGCTGGCATACGAACCGGTATGGGCGATTGGCGAAAACGGTATTCCCGCCACGGCGGATTATGCCGATGCCCGGCAGGCCGAAATTATTGCCATCGCGCAGGAGGTTCTTGGCCGGCGTGTGCCCTGCCTTTATGGCGGGTCGGTTAACCCGGAAAACTGTGCGGAGCTGGTGACCTGCCCGCATATTGATGGCCTGTTCATTGGCCGGTCCGCCTGGGATGTGACGGGATATCTCGACATTTTAATGCGCTGCGATGCCGCGCTGAACGCACAAGCCTGAAACGCCAAAACGGAGGAACTGACATGAAAATCGCAGTGGCCGGCGACAGCGCCGGTGAAGGTCTGGCCAGGGCATTGGCCGAATATTTAAGCCAGAACCCGAATTACGAAGTTACCGAAGCCTCGCGCACTGATGCTGGCCCGGATGCCTTTTATGCCAACCTGTCTGACCGGGTGGCATCGGCGGTAAAGGCCGGCACCTATGACCGCGCCATTTTATGCTGTGGTACGGGCATTGGCGTATGTCTGGCAGCAAACAAGGTGCCGGGTATCCGTGCGGCGCAAACCCACGATACCTATTCGGCGGGCAAGGCGGCGACATCGAACAATGCCCACATCATCACCATGGGCGCACGGGTTGTTGGCACCGAACTTGCCAAGGATATTGCCGATGCCTTCCTGTCCGCTGCCTTTGACCCGCAGGGTAAATCGGCAGGCAATGTGCAGGCGATTGACGCGGTTGACGCCAAATACCATACGGCCTGATGGGCAGGTGATAGCGCCGGGCATGGGGTAGCGGCCATTTGAAATGCGGTGATCAGCCTGTTCGCCGCATTTCGTCGCCGACGGATTGATATTTTTGATGGTCTTTGCCGTTGGGACACAGGCTATGCCGCTCTGTTGCGCCAGGTCAGATCTTGGTGCGCAATAACAATGCTGATCTGCTAGGATGCCCGGCCCTTATCAATTATGGATTTTCCGACATGCTGACATTACCGACTGATCGTCCGTCCGAGGCGGCGATCCTTCATGCCTGCTTGCCTGATGGTGCCCTTGGCAGCCTTATTGATGCGATTGCCAGTGCCTTGCCCGCCATTGCCGCCCGGTTGGCTGCGGGCAAACTGCCGGGCGACCCGGCGGCCCTGTGCGGGGAAAATGAAAGTGGCGATGCGCAAAAGGCGTTAGATGTTGGCGCGCATAACCATATCCTGGCCGTGTTAAAGGGGCGCGGTGTGCGCCACATGCTGTCGGAAGAAGCCGAACAGGTTGAACTGCTGGACCCGGCAGGGGCGTTTGACATTGCAATTGACCCAATTGACGGTTCCGGGTCGATTGGCATTGGCGCGCCATTGGGCATGTTATTTGTCATTTACCCGACCGGCCCGGCTGATTTTCGCCGTAAAGGCAGCGAGGCAGTGGCTGCCGGTTATGCATCCTTCGGGCATTCCCTTGATTTTGGCTTTACCACAGGGCAGGGCGTGCAGATCGCCACCCATGATGGCCAGGATTTTCGCATGACGGCACGCGATGTTCGCCTGAAACCGGCGGCATCGACCATTGCCTATAACGCATCGAATGAACGCCACTGGTCACCGGGCCTGAAACAGTGGGCGGCGGATTTGCGCGCTGGTGCCGATGGCCCGCGCGGACGTGATTTTAACATGCGCTGGCTGGCGGCGGCTGTGGGTGAATTACACCGTATTTTGCTGCAGGGCGGGGCGTTTTTATACCCGGCGGACCAGCGCAAAAACTATCGCCAGGGTCGTTTGCGCCTGGCCTATGAAGCCGTGCCGATTGCCTGCCTGATCGAGGCAGCAGGCGGGCGCGCCACCAATGGCACCGACCGTATTTTGGACCTGATTGGGCAAACACCGCATCAGAATGTGCCGCTTGTTTTTGGCGCAGCCGAAGAAGTTGACATCATTGTAAAATATATAACCGAGGAGACATGATTAATGGCCCGCATCACGCTTCGCCAGTTGCTCGACCACGCTGCCGAACACGGCTATGCCGTGCCGGCCTTTAATATATCGAACATGGAAATGGGCCTTGCGATTATGAATGCGGCACGCAAGGCCAATGCACCGGTTATTCTGGCGGCTTCGCGCGGGGCGCGGGCCTATGCCGGGGACCGGTTACTGGCGCGCCTGATTGACGGGCTTGTTGAAACCTTTCCGGAAATTCCGGTTTGTATGCATCTTGATCACGGTAACAATCTTGCGACCTGCGCAACTGCGATCCAGCACGGTTTTACATCGGTGATGATGGATGGCTCCCTGCTGGCCGATGGTAAAACGCCGGCTGATTACGACTATAACCGTGACATCACCGCGCGCGTTGTTGCCATGGCCCATGCCTGTGGTGTGTCGGTCGAGGGTGAACTGGGCGTTCTGGGGTCGCTTGAAACCGGGATGGGGGACCAGGAAGACGGGCACGGGGCAACAGAAAAACTTTCTGAAGACCAGCTTTTGACCGACCCGGAAGAAGCCGAACGTTTTGTGCGCGAAACCAGGGTGGATGCCCTGGCGGTTGCCATGGGCACCAGCCACGGGGCCTATAAATTCACCCGCAAACCCGATGGTGATATCCTTGCCATGAATGTGATCGAGGAAATCAACCGTCGCCTGCCCAATACGCATCTGGTGATGCATGGATCATCATCCGTACCCGAAGAATTGCGCCAGTTGATAAACAATTTTGGCGGCGATATGCGCCCGACCTGGGGCGTTCCGGTCGAAGAAATCCAGCGTGGTATTCGTTCGGGTGTGCGCAAGGTGAATATTGATACCGATAACCGCATGGCAATGACCGCAGGTGTGCGCCGGGTTCTTGCCAATGACCCCGGCGAATTTGATCCGCGCAAATATTTGAAAGAAGGCACCGCCCTTATGATGGAACTGTGCCAGGCCCGGTTTGAGGCCTTTGGCACCGCCGGGCAGGCTGATCGCATCAAACCATTGTCGTTAGAGGCAATGGCATCAGCCTGACGGGCTGAACATCACCCGATAAGACGTAGATAGGCAGGGCTGTTGTGGCCCTGCTTTTTTGTTGGCTGTGTTCCAGTTGGGGGATGCTGGATCGTGTTGACGCCTTTAGTTCGGGTGTTGGTGCTTTGCTGCAAACACATAAAAAACCCCGCCCGATGAAACGGGCGGGGTTTGTTGGTCCATCAGGTCAGGATCGGCAGGGAAGGTTACCGGTCAAGCTGGAACGGACCAGAGAAGGAATAAACGTCAAGCACGTTTGAATCGACCAGGATGCAATCGAAAAGCTGCTTTTCTTCAGCGACTTTAAGTTTGCCGGTATTGATATATTCATCAGCCTGGCGAACGGCTTCTTCAGCAAAAATCGCAACCGGCTGCAATACGGTGTAGGTCAGCTCGCCTGCTTTGACCGCTGCAACAGCGTCGGGGGAGCCATCAAAGCCGCCAATAACCTTGCCTTCGAGTTTGCCGGCTTCTTTAAGGGCGGCAATGGCACCAAGGGCCATTTCGTCATTGCCCGAAATAACACCGTTAATGTCCGGGTTGGCCTGCAGCATGGACTGCATTTTGTTATAGCCCTGGGTACGGTCCCAGTTGGCAACTTCCTGTGCTTTTTTCTCAAGGCCGGGATACTGGCTCAGCACGGTTTCAAAACCGTTGGAACGGGTTTGTGCGTTGTTATCCGACGGTGCGCCAAACAGTTCGACATAGGAACCCTTGTCGCCCATTGCATCAACCCATGCCATCGCGCCAAGGGCGGCACCCTGGGCGTTGTTGGAAACAAGCTGTGCCTTGGCAAGGCCGGTCTGGTTGATTTCGGCATTGATGATGAAAACCGGAATACCGGCATCAACGGCCTTTTTCACGGCACCAATCGAACCATCGGCATTGGCCGGGTCAAGAATGATCGCCTTTGCCTGGTTGGTGATTGCGGTATCGACCAGGTTGCTTTCGGTGTTGGTATCGCCCTTATGTGCGCCAACATTGGCACTGTAACCAAGCTTTTCGGCTGTTGCCTTGGCAACATTGCCTTCTGCCAGCCAATAGGGGTTGGACGGATCATTGACGATGATCGAAATCAGGCCATTGGCCATGGCCGACTGTGCCATGAAGGGCAATGCCAGAACGGATGCAAGGATCGTACGTTTAAAAAGGTTCATTATGGGTGTCCTCCCGTGGGTTTTGATATTTGCCGGTTAAGACCGGCGGTTATTCGGGCGCGGGACCACCCTGTCCCGCGACCGCGAATTTCAATGAAAATTTATCGACCAGCCCGGCCGTATTGCAGGCTGTTCAGCAGCACGGCGAGAACGATCACCGCACCGGTAAAAACCGTTTGCCAATAAGCCGACACACCAATGATGACGAGGCCGTCGCTAAGAAAGCCGATGACAAAGGCGCCCAGCATGGTGCCGCGCACATTGCCGCGCCCCCCGGTCAAGGCCGCACCGCCAATAACCACGGCAGCAATGGCCGTAAGTTCGTAGGTGGTGCCCGCCGTCGGGCCAGCGGATGTCAATTGTGATGAAAGAACAAGCCCAGCAATCGCGGCACAAACGCCCGAAAGCACATAAACCGATATTTTGACACTGCGTGTGGGCACACCGGAAAGTTCGGCTGCGCGTTCATTGCCGCCCGATGCATAAAGCCACCGGCCAAAGGCCGTACGGACCAGAACCAAGCCAACCGCCAGCGCAACCAGTGCCAGCACGATGACGCCAATTGGCACACCTGCAATGCGGTTAAAGCCCAGCCAGTCAAAGCCGGTATTGCCCAATGCATCGGCCCCGCCAAGGTTGTTATAGGTAAGGCCATTGGTCATCAGAAGGGCGACACCGCGAGCGACATAAAGCATGCCCAGCGTTGCGACAAAGGCGGGAACCCGGAAAAAGGCGATCAGCACGCCATTGATTGCGCCAACAAATG
The DNA here is from genome assembly GCF_002844375.1 of Thalassospira marina. Taxonomy (NCBI): domain Bacteria; kingdom Pseudomonadati; phylum Pseudomonadota; class Alphaproteobacteria; order Rhodospirillales; family Thalassospiraceae; genus Thalassospira; species Thalassospira marina. Next base: position 502,616 of record NZ_CP024200.1, read on the forward strand.
CCCCGAGCAGAATGGTCAGCACCACAACTGCCCAAACCGGCGGATACAGAATAACCCCGGCAGATGGCAGTTCGACGCCCTGCATCAGAAAACCAGCAACAACACCGGACAGGCCAAGTGTTGAACCCACTGAAAGATCAATGCCGCCATTAAGGATGACAACAAGCATGCCAATGGCCAGCAGGCCGAAAATCGCAACATGCGAAGACATGATCAGGAAGTTATTGACGCTGAAATAAACCGGCGACAGGAACGAGAAAACGATGATGATGGCAACCAGCGCAAAAAAGGCGCGGCCTTCAAGAAGGATTTTGCCGATATTCAGGTCTATGCCACCTGTCGCGGGCTTGGAATTTGTAATGTCCGCCATGTTGGCCTCCCTTAATGGTGTACGGCTTCGCCAGAGGCGGCCATGATCTGTTCTTTGGTTACGGTATGGTCGAACTCGGCTGCGATGCGGCCCCGGTTCATCACAATGATGCGGTGGGCAATGCTGAGGCATTCACTGACTTCGGATGTTGAATAAACAACTGCCAGTCCGCGCGTTTCGGCCGTTTTTGCCAGCAATTTGAAAACCTCGGCCTTTGCGCCGATATCAATCCCGCGCGAAGGTTCATCAAGCAGGATGACATCGGGCTGGGTGGCAAGCATTTTGCCAATCACAACCTTTTGCTGGTTGCCTCCCGAAAGCGAACCGATCATGGCACCACCGCCATCGGTTTTGACGGTAACTTCGCGAATGGAATCGCCGATGACCCTGCGTTCATCCTTGCGACTGGTGAAAAGCCCGCGGGTAAAGGCGGCAATTGATGCCAGCGACAGGTTTTGACCCACCGTCATGGTTTGCACCAGGCCGTCCCGCTGCCGGTCTTCAGGGACAAGAACCAGCCCGGCATTAATGCGCTGGGCAATCGAAAGATGCGAAATATCCTGCCCATGCAGTTTGATCGCGCCACTTTGGGCGGCAACACGCCCTGCTGCACATTCCATCATTTCGGTGCGCCCGGCACCCATCAGGCCATAAATGCACACCACTTCACCGGCGCGAACACTCAGGTTCAAATGGTCAACCACCAGGCCATGGCCGGATGTATCTGGCACACACAGATTTTCGATCGACAGGGCAGGGTCGCCCATTTTGCTGTCTGGCGGCGAACCCAGGTCAAAGTTTTCGCCCACCATGTTGCGCACGATCCATTCAAGGTCGATCTCGGCGCGGGGGGCCCAGGCTGTCATTTCGCCATCGCGCAGGACAACGGCGTGATCGGTAATTTCAAGGGCCTCTTCCAGATGATGCGAAATGTAAACAATGCTGACCCCCTTGGCGGTCAGATCATTGATCACTTTAAACAGAACCTCGACCTCGGATGCCGAAAGGGCCGATGTCGGTTCATCCATAATCAGGATGCGGCTTTTGGCCTGAAGGGCACGGGCGATTTCCACGATCTGCTGCTGGCCCAGGCGCAGTTCCTCTACCGGGGTTAAAGGATCAAGGTCTTCTTCCAGTTCCTTCATCAAGGCACGGGTAACGCGTTCTTCCTCGGCAAAATCAACGCCGCGTGCGGTGCGGATTTCGCGGCCCATGAAAATGTTGTCGCGCACATTCAGGTTCGGGGCCAGTGCCAGTTCCTGGTGGATAATCGACACCCCGTGCGCCAGCGCATGGTTGGCACCGTGAAAATGCACCGGCTCACCATCAAGCAGGATTTCGCCCGATGTGGGGGCAATGATGCCTGAAAGAATTTTCATCAGGGTCGATTTGCCCGCACCGTTTTCACCAAACAATGTGGTGACCTGACCCCGGTGAATGTCAAAATTCACACCCTTAAGCGCCTTGATCGGCCCGTAATGTTTGGCTACATGGCGGGCGGACATGACAACTTCGCTGTTGGTCGCCGGGGAAGGGTTGATATTTTGCTGCACGGTCATTGGACCTGCACCTTGACCGGGGTGATCAGCCACATTTTCGGGTTGATCAGCTTGAATACGCCCGTCAGCGAAACTGTCTTGCCCGTCAGGTCCGAATTATCAAATCCTGCAAGGACTTCGGCTTTCATCGCACGGTTAATACCCGCACCGGCATCCTGATATTCGATCTGGTTTTTAAAGGCGCCAAAGGCGATATCGCCGGGTGCATCGCGCAAATCGGTGCCGTTAATGGCCGGGCCGGTCTGCACACGGATGCGAACATTTTCAACGCCATCAACTTCGATGTCATAAATGCCAGCTTTGCCTTCGCCCACTGTGCCGGTCAGCTTGACGGGCAGAACCGGCATTGCGCCGCCCGTGCCGTATTTCTTCGCTGCGGCCTTTTTATCTGCGGCCAGTGCGTTTGCCAGGGTTGGCGCATCCACCGCGCGGGCTGTGATATCGTCGCGAATCCGGGGAAATTCTTTTTTGCCATAGGCATCGGGCGAAAAACCGGCCACGCGGGTATCCTGTTCGGAACCGATGGTAACCACGGTCGTATCAAGCGCGATTGCCGCGACCACACATAGCGCCGCTGCGCCAATGATCATGCCCCGCCTGCCAAGACGCGGTTTCATCGAGATAGCTGAAATATCGTTGGCACTCATAGCCTCACGCTCCTCCCGTCGGGCCCCGACGGACCTGTTGTTTCCTTGCGGGAGGTGTGCTGGTGCAAAGCTGCGATTTGCGGCTTTGTCTGATCCCTGTTCCGGCATTGCGCAGTTTTGACACCCCCCAAAAGGGGTGGAAAAATGCGCGTCGCGGTGGGGAACCAGCCCGGCCTGTCTTGGTGCAGGCCATATCCTCCCGTTTTACAATGCGAGCCGTGCTTGCGCCCGTTTCGCCTGTCACGCACCGAAATCCTTTTGTTTTTGCGCCAGTCTTTTTCGCCGACTGGCAGGTCGGGGTATCCGGTTCGTGCTCACCACCATAACTGAAAAAAATTTCTGCGAAAGAAAAAAATTACACTCGACATGTGAGAGTGTGTGGCTATGCTTAAATCAACCCGGGCGAAATGGTTCCGGCAAGAACCGCACCGGCCAGGCAGGCCGTGGGGCATAAACATAGGGAGGAGGTCACATGGCTCATGCGTTTTGCATGATTGGCCATTCGCACTACGAAAGGGTGCGGCATGGCTGAACGTGACATCATCATCGGTATCGACGCGGGCACATCCGTCATCAAGGCGGTGGCGTTCAGCCTTCAGGGGCGCCAGCTTGGTGCTGCTGCCGTTACCAACCAGTATGACAGCGGCCAAAATGGTGCTGCCACCCAGAATATGGACCGCACATGGGCCGATTGCGCCAGTGCGTTGCGCGATCTTGGCGCCCGGATTGACGGCCTTGCCGATCGCACGGCTGCCCTTGCGGTAACCGCACAGGGCGATGGTACCTGGCTGGTCGGGCAGGGCAACCGCCCGGTGGGTGATGCCTGGTTATGGCTTGACGCGCGGGCGGCCGAAACCACCCGCAGTCTGGCCCGAAGCCCGGCCGATGCCGCCCGCTTTGTCGCCACTGGCACGGCACTTAATACCTGCCAGCAGGGTGCGCAAATGGCGCATATGCAACGCCATTTTCCCGAATTGCTGGATCAGGCCGAAGTCGCCCTGCATTGCAAGGACTGGCTTTATCTGAACCTGACAGGTGTTCGTGCCACTGACCCGTCCGAAGCCAGCTTTACCTTTGGCGATTTTCGCACCCGCGCCTATAGCGATACCGTGATCGATGCGCTGGGATTGCACAATCGCCGCCATTTGCTGCCACAAATTATTGATGGCAACCGCGATACACACCCGCTAAGCGATTCCGCTGCCGCCCAAACAGGCTTGCGTGCGGGAACGCCGGTTAGCCTTGGTTATGTTGACATGGTCATGACGGCTCTTGGCGCGGGTGTTTATACCGGCACCAAGGGGGCAGCGTGTTCCACCATCGGGTCAACCGGCGTGCATATGCGTGCCGTGCGCGATGACGAAGTTCGCTTGAATGGCAAATCGGGCTATGTCATTTGCCTGCCCGCTAGCCGCATGGTGACACAGGTTCAGACCAATATGGCTGCGACGCTGAATATTGACTGGGCCTTGCGCCTTGCCGCCGATCTGATGAGCGAAACCGGCCACCCCCATGATTATGCTGATCTGGTGGCGCGCATTGATGGCTGGCTTGCGCGATCCGAACCCGGTGCGTTGTTATATCAGCCCTATGTATCCGAGGCAGGTGAACGCGGACCGATGGTGAATGCCAATGCGCGCGCGGGTTTTATTGGCCTGTCAGCCGGGCATCGTTTTCCCGATTTGATCCGGGCGGTTGTTGAAAGCCTGGGCATGGCCGCGCGCGATTGTTATGGCGCGATGGATGCCCTGCCACAGGAATTGCGCCTGACCGGTGGTGCCGCACGGTCCCAGGCGCTGCGCGGTATTCTGGCTGCTTGCGTTGGGGCGCCGGTACGTGTTTCGACCCGGGAAGAAGCCGGTGCCGCAGGGTGCGCCATGATGGCCGCCGTTGCCATCGGTGCCTATCGCGACATGGAAAGCTGCGTTGCCGAATGGGTGTCACCGCTTCTGGGTGCGGCCGAGGCCCCCGATGAAAAATTGATGGCGACCTATGCCGCCCTTTTTCCGGCTTATGCCGAGGCCCGCATGGCGCTGGAACCGGTTTGGGACCGGCTGGCGACACATCGCGATGGCAAATCAGCCCCCGAAATAAATGCGCCAGATACGGCGCAAGGAGGATCGTGACATGAGCACGCAGGAACTGGATCTGTTTGTTATCGGTGGTGGCATTAATGGGGCGGGCTTTGCTCGCGATGCTGCCGGGCGTGGCCTTAAAGTTGCGCTTTGTGAAAAGGATGATCTGGCCGAAGGCACATCGTCGCGCTCTGGCAAGCTGGTGCATGGCGGATTGCGGTATTTGGAATATTATGAATTCCGGCTGGTGCGCGAAGCCCTGATCGAACGCGAAGTTCTGATGAATGCAGCACCGCATATTATCTGGCCATTGCGTTTTGTGCTGCCCCATTCCCCGCAGGACCGCCCGGCCTGGCTGGTGCGGCTTGGCCTGTTTCTTTATGACCATTTGGGCGGGCGCAAAAAACTGCCCGGTACCCGTACGCTTGATCTGCTGCGCGATCCCGAAGGGGCACCCCTGCTTGATAAATATACCCGTGGTTTTGAATATTCCGATTGCTGGGTGGATGATGCGCGCCTGGTCACGTTAAATGCCCTTGATGCGGCCCGGCGTGGCGCGATTGTGATGACGCGTTCCCCCGCCATCAGCGCACGTCGTGAAAATGGCAAATGGCATGTCACCACGCAAAACCGGCTGACCGGCGAAACATGCGAATTTGTTGCCAAATGTCTGGTTAATGCCGCCGGCCCCTGGGTGACCGATGTGCTGACACGGGTTGCCGGTGCAAATTCCACCCGCAATGTCCGGCTGGTGAAGGGTAGCCATATTATTGTGCCCAAATTCTGGGAAGGGCCGCACAGCTACCTTGTGCAGAATGATGACAAGCGGGTGATTTTCATCAATGCCTATGAGGGCAACAAGGCCCTGATCGGAACAACCGATATTGCCTATGATGGCCGGGCCGAAGACGTTGCCATTGATGATTATGAAATCAATTACCTGCTGGATTGCGTAAATCGCTATTTCAAGGAAAAGCTGCGGCGCGAGGATATTCTGGAGACTTTTTCCGGTGTGCGCCCGTTATTTGACGATGGAAATGGTAATCCGTCGGCGGTGACACGTGATTATGTGTTTGATCTTGATGAAACTGCAGGCGCGCCGCTTTTGAATATTTTTGGCGGCAAAATCACCACCTTCCGCGAACTGGCCGAACGGGGCATGCGCGAAATCCGGCATATTTTCCCCAATATGGGCAAAGACTGGACCGAAGGTGCACCGCTTCCGGGTGGTGACATGCCCAATGCCGATTATGCCGCCTTTCGCGAAACCCTGAAGGCGGAATTCCCCTGGATGTCGCGCCAGTTACGTGAATATTACGGTCGTCGTTACGGCACACTGACCCGCAATATTGTGGGCACCGCCACCAGCGCGGCTGGCCTGGGCCGTTATTTTGGCGCGCATCTTTATGAAGCCGAAGTACGCTGGCTGGTTGCCAATGAATGGGCGGTTACGGCCGAAGACATTATCTGGCGTCGCACCAAACACCGGCTTGATATGACGCCGGGCGAAATTACCGCCTTTGGCGAATGGTTCGACGGTCTAGCGGCGGAGGCAAGCTGATGGCATTGACCCTTTCTTTAAATACCAACCCGCTGGTAAACCGCTTTGCCGACCCGGACGACCTGATTGATTGTGTCGCACGGGATTTGCGCATTCGCGATTTGCAGTTGACGCACGAATTTATCAACCCATCCTGGCCCGCTCCGGTTATTCGCCGTTTGACCCGGCAGATGGGGGCGGCCCTTGCGCGTACGGGTGTTCGTGTAACATCGGGTATGACGGGGCCATATGGCCGGCTTAACCATTTTGGTCATCCTGACCGCGATGTGCGCCGTTATTATGTGGACTGGTTTAAAACCTTTGCCGATATCACCGCCGATCTGGGCGGAACATCGGTCGGTACGCAATTTGCGATTTTGACCTATCGGGACCAGGACGACCCAGCAAAACGCGAAGATATGATCCGCACCGCGATTGATTGCTGGGCCGAAGTGGCTGAACACGGCAAAGCCGCTGGCCTGAAATATGTGTTTTGGGAACCCATGAGCATCGCGCGTGAATTTGGCGAAACGATTGAGGAATGCCTTGCCCTGCAAGACAGACTTAGCGCGGCTGATATGGCAATTCCCATGTGGATGATGGCCGATATCGACCATGGCGATGTAACATCGAACAACCCCGATGATTTTGACCCCTACGCCTGGGCACGCGCCGTACCGCGTGTTTCCCCCATCATTCATATTAAACAAAGCCTGATGGATAAGGGCGGGCATCGGCCCTTTACTGCCGAATTCAATGCCCGTGGCCGTATTCAACCTGAACCGCTGCTTGAAGCCTTTGCAAAAGGTGGCGCGCAGGATAATGAAATCTGCCTTGAACTTTCCTTCAAGGAACGCGAACCCAATGACCGCGAGGTTATTCCCCAGATCGCGGAAAGTGTGGCCTTTTGGGCGCCCTATATTGATACGGGTGCATCGGATCTGAAACTTTGATAACCTGTTGTCCGGGCAGGACTTCCTTCTGCTTTGCCCGGGCCTTATAACATGATGAGTTGCTTAATTAAGGCCCGGTCGGGCTAAAGGATGCCATGAACGATACCGATGAAACGCTCGCCATTCGTGCGGCCTGGATGCACTATGTTGGCGGGCTGACACAGGCCAAGGTGGCCAAAAGGCTTGGTCTGCCGTCTGTCAAGGCGCACCGGCTGATTGCCAAGGCGGTGGCCGATGGCCGTGTAAAGGTGTCGATCGAGGGGGATATTGTTGAATGTGTCCAACTCGAAACCCGCTTGTTTGAGGCCTATAACCTTAAACTGTGCGAAGTCGCCCCGGATATTGGTGAAGAAGGCCTGCCGGTGCGCGCCCTTGCTTTGGCTGGTGCAGCCTATTTGAAACGCCAGTTCGAGGCCGGGGAACATTCAATTATCGGCCTTGGGCATGGCCGTACCCTGGCTGAAATTACCCGTCAATTGCCACGGATCGATGCCAAGGGGCTTCATTTCGTTTCGCTTCTGGGTGGGTTAACCCGCAATTTTTCGGCCAACCCGCATGATGTGATGCATCGTCTGGCGGAAAAAACCGGGGCGCGGGCCTATGTTATGCCGGTGCCGTTTTTTGCCAATACGGTCGAAGACCGCGAAGTGCTGCTTTCACAGCGCGGTGTCGATGAAGTTTTCCATATGGCGCAGGCCGCAACCCTTAAACTTGTCGGGATCGGCACAACAACGGCCGATGCCCAGCTTGTATCATCTGGCATGATTGAACCTTCTGAGATCGAAGAAATTGCCGCTGCTGGCGCGCAGGGCGAGATGCTGGGTGATTTTTTCAATGCTGCGGGCGATGTGGTGGAAACCACGCTTTCTGCGCGCACCCTTGCGGTGGGCTATGATCCTGAACGGAAAGAGGATATTGTCGCGGTTGCGGGCGGGCCGGACAAGATCAATGCGATCCGGGCGGTGTTGCGATCTGGCCGGGTGGCCGGGTTGATCACTGACGAGCGAACGGCGCGCGCGCTTCTGGATTGACGATAGCAGACCGAATAAAGGACGCCTCATGAAACGCGATGATCGCAGGCAGCAAATTCTTGATGCCCTGGTACGGGATGGCGAAGTGCAGCTTGATGAACTGGCTGATACTTTCGGCGTTTCGAAAATGACCATCCATCGCGACCTTGATGATCTGGAAGGCGAGGGGTTGTTACGCCGTATTCGCGGTGGCGCAACGATTGAACCCGGTTCACAGTTTGAAAGTGATTTTCGCTTTCGTCACCTTCAGGGGCATGACCTGAAGGAACGCATGGCGCGCGCAGCTCTGGAATGGGTGGAACCGGGCATGACGGTTATGGTCAATGATGGCTCGACCGCGACCGTGCTGGGCACCTTGTTACCCGAAAAACGCCCGCTCACCGTGATTACCAATAATGATGCGGTGATGGAGGGGCTTAAATCCGAGGCAGGCATTACTGTGCTGGCGCTTGGCGGGCGTTATTCCGCAAAATATAATGCCTGGGTTGGCCGGGTGACAGAACAGGCCCTTGGCAGCTTACGCGCTGATATCGCCTTTATTTCGACCCCGGCGGCGGGCGAGGGCTGCGTTTATCATATGGATGATGATATTACGCGGGCGAAACGCCGGATGATGGATGGTGCAACGCGCTCCATCCTTCTGATCAATCATCTCAGATTTGATCATACCGCTTTGCATGTCCTTGCACCTTTTTCCGAATTTTCTGCTGTGATCACGGATGCGGCCCCGTCTGATACTGCGCGCGCGCAAATCAAAGATGCCGGGACAGAACTTGTAATTGCGGGCTAGGCTAGCCGGGTTGGCGAATGCGTTTTCTGCGGGTTTTTGATGGTTCATCCTTTTATGTATGGGGTGCGCTGTTTGGCGGTTGGATTGCTTCGGGGCGTCTGTCGAAATCCGTACTGTGCCAAAGCCATACTAGTTCGTCTGGTTGACTTTTCATTCTGCCCAATCAGTTCCCCCATCAGCTTAATGGAACGTCGCTGGACGTTCACTGTATTGCTCAAGGGCTTCCCTTACATTCCACGTGGTCGGTAGTCACTGCGATGGTCCCACTATCCCCGCTGAGTTTACGATGTCATTTGTGACACCCTAGGCGCGAGCACCTTGGTAGATGGGATGTCAGGGGAGTTGGGGTGGAGGAGTGGGGGGAATGCGTGGATGCTGGTGAGGGCGTTTACGTAATTGGATAGGGAGTAAGGCTGGTCCGGGCAATGGTTATGACTATGCTATCCTGTCCTGCCGTTGCTTTTCCTGCGTCATATGTCGTGCAAGCTAGCGATAGAGACGATCATCCCACCAGATCGGACGTTCAAGTTCGGTGCTGATTTTGGGGAAATCCGGATGTGTGGTGTTGATCAGAATATTGTTTTCCTCGCGCGCGACGACGGAGGGTACCAGTAAAATACAGGACCGTTTTTCGCGAAACCAGGTAGAGCCAAACGAACGGGCGACCTTTTCATTCTGATCCTGCCAGCCGGGGTTATGGTCCGGGCTAAACACCTCATAACTAGTGCCACCGGGAATGGTGATTTTGACAAAGTGCTGCCCGGTCGGGATTTCGCCGTTGAAATGCACCAGTTTTTCAAGCATCGCGGTGGAATAATGTTCGGACGTGTAAATAACGGGCTGGCCAACCTCATGCCAGCGTCCGGCAAACAGGCGCGCGCCATCGGCGGAAAAAACCGGGTAAATCCCGGCCGGGTCACCAATGCGATAGGCGGTTTTGGCTTCCGGCAGGACGCGATGCGTCATACGGCAAGGCCTGCCTGAATCCGGTTAAACATGTCCATCACCATATCTGCCCCGGCACCCGATTTACGGGCAAGTTCAAGCGGGGCCAAACCACCCAGCATGGGGTGGGGTTTTTGCAGGAACCGCACGGCTTTTTCGGGTTCGCCGGGATAAAGCTCCATTGCTTTGGCCGTCACTTTGATGACCGGATAAATCTGTTCGGTCGCAGCACGGGAAAAGCGCGGTGTGCGGCTGCGTTTGATCCGTTCGATGGTCGAACGTGACACCAGATGTTCGACCGCACGATTACCAGCATCAGGAAACAGAAATTCGGCCAGTTTGCGCACCCCTGCCACCGGAATACCCTTTTCGATTTGGTCAAGCAGGGCGTGCGGCGACATCTCCTGTTCACGCAGGCCGACAAAAGAATAGATCGGGTTTACGGGAATGGCGGTTTGCACGGTCATAATGGCAATTCCTGTTTGCAGGATGCATGATTGTATGTGTCATGTGATGTAAATATATTTACCACATGACACATCATTATGCAATGAACAGCCAAAGACAGGATTGGTTTGTCGTTATTTGCTGCCTGTTATATCTTGCGGACCAAGGTGCGCCGGTGCACAGCTAAAAACTGTAATGAACCTTGAATGCGATATTGTCATTGCGGCGATAGCGGCCAAATACGGTGCCGTCCCCACCATGGAAATCCATCGCGGTGACTGACATCCATAAATTATCCGTCGGATCATACCGAACGAACAGCCGGGTCAGGGAATCCTGATCGCGGATCGAACGATTATAGGCCCCGCCGAATTTCCATTCGTCATTGACCGTTACGGTGATGGCGGCAATCACATTTTCCGGGTTAGGCCGGGCATCGGCCGATGATGTTGAATAATCCGGGTGGGATTGTTCATCCAGGCGCCATTCCTTGTCGAATTCGACAATTGGGGTGATTTCGTTAAAACCGATGGAATTGGCAAATGTCGTTTCGCGGTATTTGGTGCCAACCATCATGCGCGCCACGTCATCATCTTTTTCATGGGCGGACCAATATCCAACGGCTTCGCTGTAAAACTTCCAAGATTCATGGGTAAGTGCAGCACCGGCCGACAGGATATTGGCCCGGGGATAGTCCACCAGAAACGGGCCAAGCTGGCCCGACGGCGGATTTTTCAAAACCGGGTAGGGGCTTGGCCCAGTATAGGCAGAACCGAAATAATCAATGCCGGTTGCCGTACCTTTATATTCCAGCATATAGCCCCAGTTGCCGGGATCGTCATTGTCATAACCGGCATCTTTGACATCGGCGGTCATTCCACCGGGCAGGGCCGGCAGGTTAAGGGCGGCGAAATCCGACCCGCTGGAACCACGCGCATACCAGCGCGAGAGTTCACTGGCTGAAGGGCCACTTTCGGTTAGCGGCATGACGATGGCGGTAAGGCGATCACTGCCAAGGTAAAAATCCGTGCGGGCCTGCCAGATGCCAAAATCAGTGCTTTGCTGCGGATTGATGAGGTTCGAGCTGTTATAAAGATCAGACGGGGAATAAATTTCGGCCACCCCCAGCGGGATGGTGTCCTTGCCGATCAGGATTTCGGTGGTATCGCCCAGATATTGCAGGGTCAAACGGCTGAGATCGACATATTTTCCCTGCCCGTCACCCTGGCCCGGCGCGGTAAACAGGCCCTGTTCCCCGCCATGATAGGTCGATGCGATGGCTTCAAGGCCCAAGCCGAACGACCAGTAATCGCCAATGAAGCTGTTGCTATCCATTGAAAGGTGCGACCAGCCTTCGATCTGTTCATCCTCGATACCCTTGTTTTCGGGGTCATCGGGTTTTTCCCGAAAGGCGGTTATGACGGCTTCGGATTGATAAGTGGCATTAGATAAAACCTGTTTGAAGAAATCGGCAATGCCGTCTTCAGCCGCCATTGCGGTGCCACAAAGTGCGGTGCTGGTGCCAAGGGTGATAATGCCAGTGCCAAGAAGGCGGCGGGGATGCTTGATCATGTTCATGTTAGGCATCCTTTTCCCGGTGGGAATCTGAAAGGCGGCTGGAGGTTTCAGCTAGGCGCGCGCCCAGAATACGGGCAATGTTAAGGTTGAGCTTGGCTGCGATATGCGGATAAAGGCGCATGTTGCGCCGAACGGTATCAGCGTTAAACAGCAGCATTTCCCCATCGCTTAGGGCATCAACATTGGCTGTGCGTTCCTGTTCGTGAACAAAACCAAGTTCACCAAGGACAGCACCTTCCTTAAGGGTGGCAAGGGCAGTTGTGTGACCATCGCGTTCCAGGCTGACAGATGCACTGCCCGAAAGGATGAAATACATGTCCCGCCCGATAGAACCCTGGTCCACCAACCGGTCGCCTTTTTTAAATTCGACAACCTCGGAAAGCAGGATCGCCTTGCGGATCTGATAGCGGCTCATATCCTTGAAAAGCAGGCTGTTATTGATAAGTTCCTGCCCAACCTTAAGCGACAGAATTTCATAAAGGCCGACCAGCCGGACATAGGAAAGTAAAACCGGTGTTATCACCAGATCGGCAAGCAGGGCTGTGATCATGGCAATGGCTGAAAGCCCGCCAAACTGGGCCAGAATGGTGAAATTCGACCATAGCAGAACGACAAAGCCTGCGGTCAGCGCAACCGACGTTGAGATGGCCGGAATAGCCTGGCTGCTAACGGTGCGGCCTACAGCTTCCAGCCGGTCAACGGTCTGGCGGCTTTCCTGTGCATAGGATGATAACAGGTGAATGGTATCGTCAATGGCGATGCCAATCGCGATCACGGCGACTGTTGCGGTGCCGGGGTTAAGCGGAATGTTAAACATCCCCATGATGCCAAAGACAATGACGATGGGAATAATGTTGGGAATAAGCGATAGAAGCCCGCCGATGGTCGAAGTATAGACCAGCGACATCATGACAAAAATCACAGCCAGCAACAGCGCAACAGACTGCACCTGTGCCTTGATCAGGTCTTCGGCAGCATTGTTGATCATAAGGTTCTGACCAACAAGATTGACGCGAATATCAGGCCCGGCAATGGCGCGCGCCCTGGCTTCAAGGTCGGCAACGGCCTGTTTTAAATCGTGGCTGTTATGGATGTTATGGCGCACCACAATATTGGCGCGCTGGAAATCGTGGCTGACATAATTTTCCAGATCGGATCGCTGGAAAAACAGCAAATACTGGTCCACCAGCTGTTCGCTGTCGGGCACTGTCATCATGGCTGCGTCGCCACCGTGAAATTCCCGGTTTACCAGCGATAAATGATCAGCAATGGACAGGGCATTATCAAAGCGGCCATCGGCGAGAATGTATTTTTTAATATCCGCCAGCTTTTGCAGGTTTTCCGGTTTCTTGAAGGCATCGGGCTGCGATGAATCAAGGTTGATATAAAAAATCTCCATCCCCGAAAGGGTATCGGCCAGCTTGTTCACATCCTGGACCAGCGGGTGATAGGATTTGAAAGCGGCAATCGGGTCGTTGGATACCTTGGTCTGGAAGGCGAAAATGCCAAAAATCACCAAAATCGGAAGGGTGATGCCAATGACCAGGCGCGGCTTGCCCGCAGCGGCCCGGCAGAATTTCAAAATAAAAGCAACTGGCCCGCGAATGGTTTGATCGCCATGGCTGGTTGTTGTGCCATCATTGGTCGCGGCGGCATGCAGGCGGCTGCGCAGTGGGCCAAACAGCGATAACATCAGCGGTACAAGCAGCAGGGTAATAATGCCATTCCCGGCAATCGCGACCGATGCCGAAAAGGCAAAATCACGCACCAGGCTGATATCGGCCATGCCATTGGCGGCAAAACCCAGTGTGGTGGTTACCGATGTTAAAATAAGCGGCAAACCAAGATGGCGGATTAAAAACAGGGTGGCGAGACGGCGTTTTTCGCTCGCGGTTGCGGTTTTATCGCCAAGATGCAACCCGCTTAGGTATCCCGCCAGCATGTGGGTATCTTCGGTGGAGCCAATGACGATAACCAGTGAAGGCACCATGGCAGATAGAATATTCACCGGAATACCAAGATAGCCCATTAACCCGAAGGCCCAGACCAGGCTGATTGCCGATGTGATCATGGGGATTATCGGGGCAAAGGCACTGCGCAGGAAAACCAGAATGGTTGCAGTTAGCACACCAAGTGACAGCGGAACCAGCAGACCCAGATCATCAAACAGATTGGTTTCTGTATCCTGGTTAACGCGCGGCGGACCAACCTGGAAAACCTCGTCAAAGGCACTGCGATAGGGGGAAATCGCATTTTCAATGGCAAGATAGGCGTTACGGTCAAAATCAGGATCGTTGGGGTCCTTGATGATGCTGACATTGATCGCGGTTACATTGCCATCCGTGGAAATGAAATTGCCCACAATCAGCGGTGAATACAGGGCATTATCATGTGCCTGCTGCATTTCCTCGTCGTCATAGGGCACGCCATCAAGCACGGTGGAGGATTCAATCATGCCACTGCGATCACGGATGCTGCGTACGTTAAACAGGCTATCAACCCGTTCGACAAAGGGCAGGTCTTCCAGGGCGAAATGCATGTCCTGCAGGGCGCTGATGCGGTCTTCGGTCCACAGGTTCGATGCCCGCACATAAATTATTGTGGTGTTATCGGACCCGAATTCATCCTTGATCTTTTCATAGATGACCTTGGTGGGGTCACTATCGCTGATCAGGCTGTCGAAACTGGTATCGACCCGCAATTTGCCAAGACCCATGGCGCAGGCGATGGTAATGGCCGCAATAAAAAGGGCGGTCAGGGCGCGGTAACGCACACCAAATGTCAGGAAATTCTGCACGTAAAGTTCCCCTTGGCAGGCGGGGTCGTGGCCTGTTCCGGCTATATCCGGTGTGGGCTTTTTCACGGGTCCCGGCGGGCATTTGCGGCTGGACAGGGGCCGAATGCCATTTTGTTCTGTGAATATTTGTCAAACCTGGCCGGTGGAAAATCTTCACGGGCCGGGTTGCGTGTTTTTAAATAAAAAACCGTTCCCGGTGTTATGATCACCGGGAACGGTTGGAAACAGGATTATTGGCGCAGGTGCCGGCCGCTTGTTACCCAGCGCTGTTCAAACATGCGGGCGGGAACGGCATCTTCGCTCAAGTCGCGGTTTTCAATATGCACCAGCGTTTTGTGGCGTTCCTTGGCATTGTCCATCAGCATGGTGTTGGCGCGCCAGGTGTCACCTTCGATCTGGGTCATATCCCACGCATACTGGTTTTTAAGGAACCGCCCGCGACGGTCATAAAAATCGATGCGGCGAATGTAAAAGCGATCTTTGCTGATATAAAGGCGACGGTATTTATAACCGGTTTCTGCGGCCAGCTCGTCATCCTTCGGGTACGCGTCGACGACATAACTATCAACGGTATCCACCACCTGGCCGGATTGGTCTTTCAGCTCGGCCTTTTCGTCGGGCTGGCGTTCATAGCGAAATTTTTCGCGGTCTTCGGATGTCATATCCTCGAATGCGAAATCCGTTCCCATGAAATAGTTGCGCTTGCCGCCATCGGCAGAACGTTTCATTTCGCGGCCATAGGCGGGCAGGTGGATCCATTGGTCATCGCTGGCACCCCGGTTTTGCCAGGTCAGCAGCGCGACGCCGCGCACACCGGCCGGTTCGTCAAATACCAGCAAATAACGATAAAGCCCGTTATCCCATTCGCGGGCATAGCGGCGCAGGGTGCGTTCTTCGATATTGCCGCGATTGTCAATCAGGGTCATGGTCTGGTCTTCCGCCTCGAATGGGCGATCATGACGTTCTGACACCTGGTCAAGGATCTGACGTCCGGTCAGTTCCTCGGCCTGTGCGGAAAAAGCAAAAATGCAGGCGGTAACCCCAAATGCAAACGCGGCAAGCGGTGCTGCCCACTGTCGAGTGTGGCGAAGCATTATTTCCCCCAAAGTCCCCAAAAATTCCCAATATTTCACTTGGTTAACATATTAGGGTTTCTTTTACTACCTCTAGGTGCGTTTTTTAAACCATCCCAGGTTGTCGTCTATATCTTTGGGCTGGTGTGTTGTGAACCGGGCCACAGCAATTTTGGCAGGGCCCCGGAACTGCCCTTGGCACGCGGCGTTAATTGGCTATGTGTTTTGATGATTTGGGCAGCGATTTGGGTTGCAAAGGTGACCAAAAGCGCGTCACATAACGATCATTAAAAAGGGGGCCGGTTCGTGCCCCGATTTTCAGAATATCAGGAGGAAAGATGGTTTCGCTCAAAGATCCGTCGCTGTTTCGCCAGCAGGCTTACGTAGCCGGTGAATGGATGGATGCGCCTGACGGCAAAACCGAAGATGTTACCAACCCGGCAACCGGCGAAAAGCTGGGAACCATTCCGCTTTTGGGTCGTGATGTTGTCAAGCAGGCGATCAAGGCGGCCGAAAAAGCCCAGAAGCTCTGGAAAAAGCGCACGGCCAAGGAACGCGCCGTTATTCTGATGAAATGGTACGACCTGATGATGGAAAATCAGGAAGACCTTGCACAGTTGATGACCGCCGAACAGGGCAAGCCGATTAACGAAGCACGCGGCGAAATCGCCTATGGTTCGTCCTTTCTGCAGTGGTTTGCCGAAGAAGCCAAACGCGTTTATGGCGATGTGATCCCGACCTTTGCCGCAGATAAGCGCATTGTCGTTTTAAAAGAACCGGTTGGTGTTTGCGCAGCCATCACCCCCTGGAACTTTCCAACAGCCATGATTACCCGTAAGGCGGCACCAGCCCTTGCTGTTGGCTGTTCGATGGTGGTTAAACCGGCGTCCGAAACCCCCTATTCGGCGCTGGCAATGGCGGTTCTGGCGGAACGTGCTGGCCTGCCCAAGGGCCTGCTATCCATCGTGACCGGGGATGCCAAGGAAATCGGCCTTGAAATGACCGAAAGCACCATCGTTCGCAAGCTGACCTTTACCGGATCTACCCCGGTTGGTCGCCTGTTGATGCGCCAGTGTGCCGATACCATCAAAAAGGTCAGCCTGGAACTGGGAGGTAATGCGCCCTTCATCGTTTGCGAAGATGCCGATATTGACGCCGCTGTTGAAGGGGCGCTGGCATCGAAATATCGCAATACCGGCCAGACCTGCGTATGTGCAAACCGCATTTTTGTGCATGACGCCGTTTATGATGCCTTTGCCGAAAAACTGGCAGCCAAAGTCAGCAAGCTTAAGGTGGGCGCTGGTATTGAAGATGGCGTTGAAATTGGCCCGCTGATTACTGAAAAGGCGGTGCAGAAGGTTGAAAGCCACGTCAAGGATGCGGTTGAAAAAGGTGGCCGTGTTCTGACCGGTGGTAAACGCCATGAAAAGGGCGGCACATTCTTTGAACCGACCGTGATTGTCGATGCGACCCGCGACATGCAGGTTTTTGGTGAAGAAACCTTTGGTCCGATGGCACCGCTGATCCGGTTTAAAACCGATGACGAAGTGCTGGAAATGGCCAATGACACCGAATTTGGCCTGGCATCCTATTTCTATTCCCGTGATATCGGGCGGATCTGGAAAATGGCCGAAGGCCTTGAAAGCGGCCTTGTTGGTGTGAATGCCGGCGTGATCTCGACCGAGGTTGCACCCTTTGGCGGTTTCAAGCAGTCCGGCATTGGTCGTGAAGGCTCCAAATACGGCATGGAAGACTATCTGGAAACCAAATATGTCTGCATGGGTGGATTGGATAGCTAAGCGGCAGGGATTGCCTGCCTGATGAAGCTATAATTTGCCAAAAATTGATGTAAGGCCCGGATCATAGCGACCCGGGCCTTTTCTGTGCCGGAAATTTAAAAATTCAGGCGGGTTTTAAAGGCCGTTTCTGCGCGACAGCCCAAAGCTGGTGTCAATTTCGGCTTCGGGTTGCTGGCCCTGAAGTTCGGCCTTGTTTTCGGCAATCTGCTGGTCGCGTTCCTGGATCATTGTTAACGCTGCATACATTTGCGGATCAAACGACATTTGCGCCATGTTGCGATCCAGGTTTTTTGTGCCATCTTTTTCGTCTTCATCATCCGAATTGTTGGTCATGCTGGCAACGTCAAGCTGCTGCTGGATGCGTTCGGAAATGGATTTTTCAAGGGCTGCGCGCTGATCGGCAGGCATGGCGGCAAGTTTTTCCTCGTCCAGGCCCATGGACTGCAAAATCTTTTCGCGCATTTCCTTGATTTTCTGTTCTTCAATATCCTTCACATAGGCCATGAAACCGGTTTCACGGATTTTATTGACCTCGTCGGAATGGCCGTTATCGGCGGTTTTATCGGCATAGCCGGTGCTGCTGGAAGCAATAATGCCACCTGCTGCCGATTTCTGGTTTTGCACCAGTCCTGAACTCAGCCCGCCAACAGATTGAAAAGCTGTCATAATGTTTCCCCGGTAAAAACTGCCATATATGGTTGTATTTCCCGGAATATAAGCAATTTATGTGCCTGTTTTGCACCGGGTTAAAACAACCGGGATGTTATATCCTCAAGCATCCTGATTGCGGCATTGCCGTCCCATCCCGCCGGGCGAAACGGGCTGGGGGTGTTTTGCAATGCCTGTGCGGTCTGTTGTGGCAAATCATGCGGTGTCGCATGAAGAAAACCACAATGTGCCATCGCGTGCGGGCGTTCGGTGCGTGGACGCAGGATTACGGTGCGTTTGCCAAGGTAGGCGCATTCTTCAAGGATACCGCCTGAATCCGTTATCACCAGTTTGGCCTGATGTAACTGCGCCATAAAATCGGGATAGGTAAGCGCGGGCAGCAGGCAAATGTTACCGGGCGTTTGTTTTGCCCAATCCGTTTTTTCAATTTGTTGTCGGGTACGTGGATGTTGCGGCCAAGTAACCGGGTGATCCTGCGCAATTGCAGAAATGCCAGATAGAATGTCACGAAACCGGCCAAGCGGCGCCAGATTTTCCGCGCGGTGAATGGTTACAAGAATGGGGTGCTGGCCGCCCGCGACGGCATCGGCACCGTCCGCGGTTGCGGTTGCAGGCGCGAGTGGGGCCCATCGCACCAGCGTATCGATCATGATATTGCCGGTTACGGCGATGCGATCTGTCGAAATGCCTTCGGCCACCAGGTTTGCCAGTGCCGTATCATCCGGCGCCCAAAGATACTGGCAAATATGGTCCAGTTCCCGTCGATTGGCTTCTTCGGCGATGGCATCGCTACCGCCGCGTAAGCCTGCTTCGAGGTGAAATAACGAAACTCCCTGTCTGGCGGCAGCCCGTGTAATACCAACGGAACCATTCACATCGCCAATCGCAATGCTGGCCGTGGGTGGCGCGGTTTTGACCAGCCGTTCATAGGCATGGGCTGCGGCGGAAATAACCGTTTCGCGCCAGTCAGAATTGGTTGCGCCATTATCGACGGAATTCCGGTTTTGTCCGGCAAGTACCTTGCCAATTCCAAGGTTACAGGCCGGTTCCGGCAGGCCAAGGGCAAGGCGCTGGTTTTGCGATAAGGTATCGTCCCAATGCTGGCCAGTATCGACCAGTCGCAGGTGAAACGGCCAATCGCCTGCATTTTCCTGCCAGGCGGCATAAAGGCCTGCTGCCTTGATGATATTGGGCCGGGTACCAAACACCAGATCGATTATTTTTTTGTCCTTGTCTGTGCTTGGCATTGTGGTGGTGGCCCGCTTTGCTGTGGGAAGGTGTTTATATAGGTTGGTATGGCGTACGGGGTGCAAGTCAGGCAAAAATAGCATGACGAAATTTTCGTTAATGAAATTGAAATGCGCAAATGTGTTGCATAACGAAAATTCCTTGACTTGCGGGCGATGTTATCTGACTTTTATCAAAACTGAATGTGCACGGCATGTATTTGTCATAAAAAGTCGCTGATGCACCGGGAGGAACGAAATGTCAGACAAGAAATATATCCTTGCGATCGATCAGGGGACAACCAGTTCGCGCGCGATTGTTTTTAACCGTGATGGTAAATCCGTGGCGGTTGCGCAGCGCGAATTTCCCCAGCATTTCCCCAATTCCGGCTGGGTGGAACATGACCCGGAAGATTTATGGGATACGGTTGTTGAAACCTGCCGCGAGGCACTGTCGCATGTTGATATTGCCGACATCGCGGCGATTGGCATAACCAACCAGCGTGAAACCACCATTGTCTGGGACCGTAAAACCGGCAAGCCGGTTTATAACGCCATTGTCTGGCAGGATCGCCGCACGGCTGCGTTGTGCCGTGATCTGCGGAACCGTGATGCGGGCCTGGAACAGAAAATCAACGCCAAAAGTGGCCTGTTGATTGACCCGTATTTTTCCGCCACCAAAATCGCCTGGATTTTGGACCATGTAACCGGTTCGCGCGCCCGGGCCGAGCAGGGCGATTTGGCCTTTGGCACGGTAGACAGCTTTTTGTTGTGGCGCCTGACCGGTGGCAAAGCGCATGCGACCGACGCGACGAATGCGGCGCGCACCAATCTTTACAATATTCGTGAAGACAAATGGGATGCGGAACTGTGTGACATTTTCCGCGTCCCCCGGCAGATGTTGCCGGAAGTCAAGGATTGCGCGGCTGATTTCGGCAAGACCGAAAAGGACCTGTTTGGTGCGGAAATCCCGGTTTATGGCATTGCAGGTGACCAGCAGGCCGCTGCCTTTGGTCAGTGCTGCTTTAATCCTGGTGAGATTAAAAGCACCTATGGCACTGGCTGCTTTGTGATTTTAAATACAGGCGATGAAGCCGTTACCTCCCAGCACCGCCTCTTAACCACGATTGGTTATCGCCTGAATGGCAAAATCAGCTATGCCATGGAAGGTGCAATTTTCGTTGCCGGTGCTGCTGTGCAATGGCTGCGTGATGGTTTGGGTATTATTAAATCCGCTGCCGAAACCGAAGGTCTTGCCGCCGATATTGCCGATAACCGCGGTGTTTACATGGTCCCGGCTTTTACCGGCCTGGGTGCACCCTATTGGGATGCTGATGCGCGTGGTGCCGTATTTGGCCTGACGCGTGATACCGGCCCGCGCGAATTTGTTCGTGCGGCCCTTGAAAGCGTTTGTTACCAGACATTCGATTTGTTTGATGCCATGGCGGCAGATGGTGTGGCACCCAAGGCTGTTCGTGTGGATGGCGGTATGGTCGCCAATGACTGGATTTGCCAGTATCTGGCCGATATTCTGGCGATTGATGTTGAACGCCCGCAAATCACCGAAACAACCGCCCTTGGTGCGGCGTGCCTTGCCGGTTTGCAGGCCGGGCTGTTTTCCGATCTGGATGAAATTCGCAGTCGTTGGAAGCTTGATGCGAAATTTTCGCCCAAAATGGCACAACCCCAGCGGGATCATGTCCTGGTCGGATGGCGTGATGCGGTTGCGCGGGTGCGCACTGGCGACGAATAGGGTTGCGTCAAGCTGGCTGGTCAGCGCGAAAATCCCCCTATAGTATGAATATGGATCGGGCGGCACGGGCTTGTGCCGCCTTTTCCTTGTGCGGCAATGTTCTGTTTGTCGGGGATGATATAACGCGCAGCCATGCTGTGCCTGGGGGATGAATGCTGGATTTGATCTTCAGTAAGGTTGGGCCCGTCTTTTTGACGATCTTGTGTGGATATCTGTTGATGCGTTCCCGCATCCTGTCACGCGATGGCATTCCCGTTCTGGCCCGCATCGCGATGAATGTATTTATCCCGGCCATGCTGTTTCAAACCCTGTCGCAATCAGACATTCGTGCCCATTTTGATTTGCGCCTGTGGGGTGCATATTATGGCGGCGCACTTTTGAATTATGCGCTGGTTTATTTCACCGCCCGCTTCACCCTTGGGGCCAAAAACGACGAGGCCGCAATCACGGCCGTGGGTGGTGTCTTTTCCAATGTTGTGCTGTTGGGTATCCCGCTGGTTCAGGCGGTTTATGGTGAAGAAGGCCTTGTGCCCCTGCTGATCGTGCTGGCCATTCACCCGCTCACATTGCTGGGCATTACCATTTTTCTGGTCGAAGGCAGCCGAACATCGGGTGAAACCCGGTTGGCAAATGTTGCGGGCAGTATGGTGCGGGTTCTTAAAAATCCGATCATTATTGCCATTATTGCCGGGGTGGCGGCATCGCTCGTGGGGTTGAAACTGCCTGAAATTGCCAATAATACGCTGGAACGTTTTCGTGTTGCCGGGCCAACGGTGGCGCTGCTTTTGGTGGGGTGTGGCCTTTATGGGCAAAGTGTGCGCGGTAATCTTAAGGCCAGCCTGATTTGCACCTGTGCCAAAATGTTCATTCAGCCGGTATTGGTGTTTTCTGTCGCCTATTTCGTGTTTGACCTGCCGCCGCTCTGGTTAACGGTGGTAACCATCATGGCTGCTTTGCCGGCGGGGGCCAATGTCGCCATTTTGGCAGGCAACTACCAAATCTGTATCGACCGCTCGGCAACCACTATTCTGATCACAACCTTGATCAGTGTTATCACCCTGCCGCTTCTTGTGCTTTATGCCGGGGTTCAGCCATAAGCTGCGGTTAAAATCAACCGGCATAGGTCGATTTCATCCTGCGCCGTTGGTGGTAGTAATGCACCGTTTTGCGTGTGCAATGGCTTGCCCTGCACACGCTGGATAAAGCATTCAAGTGCCTCCGCATGGCCTTTTTGTGGGGGTCTGCTCAAAAGTTTTCCGCTGCGCTGAACGGTTCTTTTGCCATTTGCTGAAATGACCAGTTTGTGCCAATCGATCAGTTCAATTGTTGTGTTGGGCGCGGTAATATGCAGCCGTTCCTTTGGGTCGCGCTTATGCCCGCCATGGGCGTAATGCACGGTGGCGTGGCTGTTATCGGCAAACTGGATTTCCCATATGCTGTCCCCGCGTTCGTGGTTGATCCAGTGACATGTGATGTCGCGGATGGGTGATTTTGCCAGCGCGCTGATCAGATCAATAAAGTGGCTGATCTCGCCAATCGTTCGGCCACCGTGTTGGGGCTGCATTAGCCAATGATCGGTGGGCAAGGGGGACAGCCGTACTTGATAGGAAAAATGTTTGGGCCCGTCCGGCAAAGCATTTTGCATTTGTGAGCTAAAGGGCGCATAGCGCCGATTATGCCCTACCATCAAAACGTGGCCTGGGGTGGTTGCCAGCGCCGCTTCCTGCAAGACATCCAACTGCTTCAGGCTGACGGCAAGGGGTTTTTCCACCCACACATGTTTGCCATGTTCGAGTGCTTTTGCGGCAAGGTCCGCGTGGCTGTCATGGCGGGTGGCAATGATAACGGCATTAATTTCCGGGTTGTCAAAAATCTGCTGGGGATCGCTTATGGCTTCGGCGCCCGGTACGCGGCGGCAGGCACCCATCGCCGCCAGGCCGCGGGTGCTGGCGATATATCTGATGGCGATATCGGGCATTTGTTTTAAGGCTGGCAACAGGGTGGCGCCAGTGAAATTACCGGCACCAATAATGCCCAGGGTCACAGTCCCGCTTTGTGGTTTTGGCGTGGCCATAGCTGATGCAGGGCGCGCAATTACGGGTTCTTCATTATCCTCTTGGGCATTGTATTCAATCACGGTTGCCAGTGGTGATGTGCCACCATGTGGCGTGGTTGCGGCATCCAAAAGCGGAATTCTGGCTTCAATCAGTTTCGCCGGGTTAATCCGCTGGTCTGCCATCAGGTCCAGCACGGCCTGCATATTGCGTTTGATCGTCCATCTTGCATAGCCAATCGGGTAATCTTGGCCCAGCTGTTCATAGCTGGGGTCATAACGGCCGGGGCCATAGGACCGGACCTGTCGAAGGGTGATTTCTTTGCGAAATAACGGCCCGCGATCTCCACCCGGTTTGATATCGCCCACACAAACGATAATCCCGCGATCCCGGCATAACGGTGCGGCGACGTTAATGAGTGCGCCGTTTTGGTCAGATGCACATAATAATACGGCATCAAAACCAGCGCCGTGGGTTATCTCCCTCAGTTGGCCTGGGGGGATATTGGCAGCGTTTTCAAAACAGCCCATTGCGCCGCTTTCCTTTGCGGTTGCAAGGCGGCTTTTTTGCGGGTCAATGGCGATAACCCGTGCGCCTGCCGCAATTGCCAACTGAATGGCAAGTTGTCCGATCAGGCCGCAACCAACAACGGCAACGGTCATGCCAATACCAATTTCGCTCTGCCGTATGGCATGCAGGGCAATACAGGCAAGGGTGGTGAAAACGCCGTTCTCGTCACTGACGTTATCGGGGATCGGGCAGGCAAGGTTTTGGGGAACGACATTCCATTCGGCATGTCGGGCAAAATCGATCCCGCCACAAGCTACACGCATGCCTTTTGCAAAGCCCTGAACACCCTCGCCAATTTCTTCGATAATACCGCAGCAGGCATAACCTGCGGCAATCGGCTGATCCAGGCGGTGTTGTACGGCATTGCGGGTTGCGGCAATGCCATCGCGGCGCAGCTTGTCAAAAACCTGTGCGCTTAAATCGGGGCGTTTAAGTGCCTTTGCCAGCAGGGGCATGCGTGTTTCGGCATTTTGCGTTGCTTCGGTGCCCGGGCTGATTACCGATAGGCTCGTTCTGATCAAAATATGTCCAGGTTGCAGGGCAGGGACGGGGCATTGCGCCACCTTCACCTGCTTTTCACCTGGAAAACGCAGCAGGGCCTGCATCGTCGCCATATATCGATTTTCCCCCGAAATACCCGTTTGGGCTGTATTCTTCGTGCAGGATTAAATCATACAGATGGCGCATCGTCGATCAGTGATTGACGGAACAGGCCGGTGTCGCTAGCAACAGTCCCTATGTGAAACAGCACAGCGATCCGCTGGTTTTCGGGTTGCGTCTAACTGGAATATAGCATGTCAAATTCCCGCACGCCGAATGCCGCATCAAAACGCAAAAAGCTGTTATTTGTCTGCAGCGAGGACTGGTATTTCGTCTCGCACCGCATGGCGCTGGCGCGTGCGGCACAGGTCCGTGGCTGGGAAATTGTTGTGGCCTGCCGTAAAAATCAGGCCGCCGAGTTGCTTCTGGCCGAAGGTTTCAGGGTCATCGACCTTAATATCTCGCGGGGCGGCTTAAGCCCGGTTTCCTCGCTGAAAACGGTTTCACATCTGATCTCCATTTTCCGCCGTGAAAAGCCCGATGTAATTGTTAATGTCGCTATTCAATGCGTCATTCTTTCTACCCTGGCCGGGTTGCTTGTCGGCGCGCGCCGTATTGTCAATATGGTCACGGGGCTTGGTTTTGTTTTTGTTTCAAACGGGCGCAAGGCCAAAATCATTCGTGCAATTGTATGTCGCGTGTTGCGGTTCTACGCCTGCTTCAAATCGGTACAGGTCATTGTCCAGAATCAGGATGACGAGGAATTAATGGCATTTCTCGGTTTCCGTTCCCAGAACTTGTCTCTGATCCGGGGTTCTGGTGTGGATATGCAAAAATACTTTCCTGTTGATAAGCTTACCGAACAGGAAGCCCAGGGTCAGCCCAAAACGGCTATTTTTGTCGCCCGGATGTTGTGGTCCAAGGGGCTGGGGGAACTGGTCGCTGCCATTCGGCTGATGGCGGAAAAGGGCGTCCATTACCGCTTTTTGCTGGTTGGGGATGTCGACCTTGCCAATCCGGACAGCGCAACGGTTGACGACCTTGAAACCTGGCAAAAAGAAGGGCTGGTGGAATGGCTTGGTAAACGTAGCGATATTCCAACCCTGCTTCAGCAGGCTGACTTGGCAGTTTTGCCATCCTGGCGGGAAGGTTTGCCAAAATCACTGATTGAGGCTGCGGCCTGTCGCCTTGCAATGATCGCAACAGATGTGCCGGGATGCCGCGAGATCGTCCGCCATAACGATACCGGCTTGCTGGTAAAGCTGGGCGATGCCCAAGCCCTTGCCGATGCCATTGAACGGCTGATGGAAAATAACGACTTTCGTAACAATTTGGCTGCTAACGCCTATTTTCTGGTTAAGAACGAGCTGTGCGATGCCGTTGTCGTTCAGAAAACCCTTCAGGTGATCGAAGGATAAATCCGCATATTGTGAATGCATGAAGGACGTGTTTCCGGCTTGGAAGCACCAGTGCAACTTTTTTCGTTTTCCATATTGTATACAATATTCAAATGTGCGATATCTGGTTTCAGGCAAATCAGCGGACGTTCCCGTGGGGTGTGACCGCGTATCGGAAAAAGGAATTTTGTTATGCAGGTAAGCTGGACTGGTGTGTTCCCCGCTGTAGCGACCCAGATGTTCGAAGATGGCTCGATCGATTTTGATATGACCGCCAAACAGATCGAATCTTTGATCGATGCTGGCGTTGATGGCCTTGTGATGCTGGGCTCGGTTGGTGAAAACACCACCCTTGAAATGGACGAAAAAATCGCCGTCCTTAAACTTGCTGTCGAAATCACCAAGGGCCGCATTCCGGTTCTTTCCGGTGTTGCCGAAACCACCACGGCAGGTGCAATCAAATATGCCCAGAAATGCGAAGAACTGGGTGCCGATGGCCTGATGCTTCTGCCCGGCATGATTTACACCGCTGATACCCGCGAAAATCTGGCGCATTTCCGCGCTGTGGCGGCCAAAACCGCGCTGCCGATCATGATTTATAACAATCCGGGTGCCTATCGCATCGACATCAAACCCGAAGAATTCAACCAGCTTGCCGATGTTGAAAATCTGGTCGCGATCAAGGAAAGCTCGGGTGATCCGCGCCGTATCACCGATATCTATAATGCCTGTGGTGATCGCTTTGTTCTGTTCTGCGGCATGGATGATCTGGTTATGGAAACCCAGGTCCTGGGTGCTGTGGGCTGGATTTCCGGCTTTACCGATGCTTTCCCGGCAGAATCCGTTGGCCTGTGGAAGCTCCTGACCGAGGGCAAATATGCCGAAGCCGTCAAGATTTACCGCTGGTTCACCCCGGTTCTGCACATGGATGTACATGCAAAGCTGGTTCAGTACATCAAGCTTGCCCAGGCCATGACCGGTGTTGGCAAGGAATATGTTCGTGCCCCGCGCCTGACCCTGGTTGGCGAAGAACGCGAAACCATCACCGCGATCATTCAAAAGGCCATCGACACGCGTCCGTCACTGTGATTGTGTGTCGCTAACGCCTGCATCTTGGCACAAACCGGCAGGTCACATTCTGCCCTGCCGGTTTGAAGCCATTGTTTTGCTGTCATTTTCTGGGTGATGAGGTCCCGATGTCTGACCCGCAACATGTTCTTGTCATTGGTGCCGGAATTGTGGGGGTTAATGTCGGTCTTGCCCTGCAAAAACGCGGCTTTACCGTTACCCTGGCCGATAAGGGCGAGCCGGGGCGTGCCACATCGTTTGGCAATGCCGGTGGTCTCGCCGTAAGCGAATGCGCACCTATTTCCATGCCCGGCACCTTGAAAAATGTTCCGGGCTGGTTGATGGACCCTACCGGTCCGTTAACATTGCGTCTGTCCTATTTGCCTAAAATGCTGCCCTGGCTGCTGCGTTTTATGGCCGCTGGCCGCCGCAGCCGTGTCGAACAAATTGCAACCGAACTGGCCGCCATCCTGCATTCCGCATGGGATGATTATGATCCGCTGTTTCGCGATGCCAAGCTGCAGGATGCAGTGTTCCGCGATGGCGCAATGGCGGTTTACCGCAGTGAACAGGGCCGGCGCGGTGACGACTATTATACCGATCTGCGCCGTCGCAACGGTGTACGCCTGACCGACCTTTCACGCGACGAAGTTTATGACCGCGAACCGGACCTCGCACCGGGTTTTGTCTGTGGCGTGCTGGAAGAAGACTGGGGCAGGGTGCTTGACCCCTATAAAATCGTCACAGGTCTTTATCAGCTGTTTTTGGACCGTGGCGGAAAATTCAACACCGCTGAAATCACCGATTTTGTCTATCAGGATGGCCGTCCGCACGCCGCCATCAATCAGGCTGGCGATAATATCACGTTTGATAGCGTGGTGATCTGTTGTGGTGCCTGGTCGCGCCATCTCGCCGCCCGTCTGGGCAGCAAAGTGCCCCTAGATACCGAACGCGGATATAACACCACCGTCCCCTATAATGGTGTAACGCTTAATCATATGGTCATCAGCCCGGATGACAGCATTGTTCTGACGCCCATGGAAATGGGTATTCGTGTTGGTGGTGCGGTTGAACTTGCCGGTTTGCATGCCGCGCCAGATTACAGCCGTGCATCTGCCCTGTTTAAAAAGGGCCAGCAAGTTTTCCCCGGGCTGCGTGAAGAAGGCGGCACACAATGGATGGGTTTTCGTCCTTCCATGCCGGATTCAAAACCGGTCATTTCCGCAAGTCCCCGGCACGACAATGCCTATTTCGCCTTTGGTCATGGCCATCTTGGGCTGACAATGGGCGCAACCACTGGCCGTCTTCTGGCTGATCTGGTTGCAGGCCAGCCTGCCAGCATTGATTTGACCCCCTATCGCATCAACCGCTTTTAATCCGGAGCCCGCCATAAATGGCAAAACACAGTTTCTTTTGTATTGATGGTCATACCTGCGGTAACCCGGTACGCATTGTTGCGGGTGGCGGGCCACGGCTTGCCGGTGCCAATATGCGCGACAAACGCGCGCATTTCCTTGCTGAATATGACTGGATCCGAACCGGTCTGATGTTCGAACCGCGCGGTCATGATATCATGTCAGGCTCCATCCTGTTTGAACCAACCCGCGATGATTGCGATGTTGCCATCCTGTTTATTGAAACCTCGGGCTGCCTGCCAATGTGCGGGCATGGCACGATTGGTACTGTCACCATGGCGCTGGAACAGGGGCTGATCAAACCGAAAACCCCGGGTATTGTGCGTCTTGATACCCCTGCGGGGCTGGTGATTGCCGAATATGAACAGGTCGGCGAATATGTTGAAAAGGTCCGCCTCACCAACGTTCCGTCCTTCCTGTATAAAGAAGGTATCGAGGTTGACTGCCCTGAACTGGGCCGTCTGACGGTTGATGTGGCCTATGGCGGGAATTTTTATGCCATTGTCGAGCCGCAGGAAAATTTCCGCGACATGGCCGATTATTCTGTCGGCGATTTTCAGCGTCTCAGCCCGCAATTGCGCCAACGCCTCAACGAAATTGAAACATTTGTTCATCCTCTCCATCCTGAAATCAACGGTCTGTCCCACATTCAATGGACGGGCAAACCCACCCAGGATAGCAGTACGCATCGCAATGCCGTCTTTTATGGCGATAAAGGGATTGATCGCTCACCTTGTGGCACCGGCACCTCGGCAAGGCTGGCCCAGCTCGCCGCCCAGGGGCGCCTGCCAGCAGATGGCAGGATCGTCCATGAAAGCATTATCGGCTCGCAATTCGAGGCCTATGTTGTCGAGGAAACCAAAGTCGGCGATTATTCTGCTATTGTCCCCTCGGTTGCGGGCTGGGCGCGTATGCATGGTCTGAATACCATTTTCATCGATGACCGCGATCCCTATGCGCATGGCTTTATCGTCAAGTAACACCCGATCAGGGATTATTTGCGAGGGATATGCCCGAAATCCGGTAATTTTATTGCCACATTCAAGTCGCCCCGTTATGACTATTCTGGACGAATGATCACGCTGTGGTCATTCGTTCTGGCCAGGCAATAAGATAGACACAAAACAACATGGTAGCTTCCCCCCGTTTTACCCGTCGTACCATTACCGACCAGGTGACCGAAGATCTGCGTGAACGCATCCTTTCTGGTGATTTTCTGGCTGGCACCCAATTACGTCAGGATGCGATAGCTACCGAATATAATGTCTCCCGTATTCCGGTGCGCGAAGCACTACAACGTCTCGATGCCGAAGGCCTGGTAACTTTTCAGCCGCATAAAGGCGCTATTGTCGCCCAGCTTTCCCTTGACGAGATCGAGGAACTTTTTGAAGTCCGCCGTCTTCTTGAATGCGAATTGCTACGTCATTCGGTTCCCCGGCTAAGTGCCGATGATATCCGCGCGGCCACTGAAATTCTTGATGTCTATGACGAAGCCCTGCGCGCAGGCGACATTGCCCGCTGGGGCGAGCTGAACCGCCAGTTCCATGAACGGCTCTATCAGGCATCGAACCGCCCCAAAACGTTGGAAA